>JAFWBM010000015.1 GCA_017507105.1 Bacteroidaceae bacterium | reverse complement strand
TTGCAAAATATAACGGAGACCGTTACGTCAAACACTTGACCTGTTGGAATCAGTTCCTTGCAATGATGTTCGGACAACTCTCCAACCGAGAAAGCCTGCGTGATTTAATTGTTGCGCTCGAAGCCCATCACTCAAAATGTTACCACTTGGGTATGGGCAAGAATGTTTCGAAATCATCGCTTGCACGAGCTAATCAGGATAGAGACTACCGCATATTCGAGGAATATGCTTTCTATCTTGTAAGCGAGGTACGAAAGAAATGCAGCGTTGACATCTTCAAACTTGATGGCAATGTATATGCTTTCGATTCAACCACCATTGACTTGTGTTTGGAAGTTTTCTGGTGGGCGAAGTTCAGAAAGAAGAAAGGCGGCATCAAGGTACATACCTTGTACGATGTGGAAACACAGATTCCGACCTTCTTTCATATAACAACTGCATCAACTCACGATTCAAAAGCAATGAGCGAAATACCTTACGAAACCGGCTCTTACTACATATTTGACCGTGCTTACAATAAGTTTTCGCAACTGTTCAGCATAAATCAAATAGGAGCATATTTCGTTGTTCGTGCAAAGAAGAATGTACAATACAAAGTTGTCAAATGGAAACGTCGACTGCCTAAAAATGTACTCTCTGACTGTATCATTGAGTTTACAGAATACAAAGCAACGAAGGACTATCCTAAGCAACTGCGACTGGTACGTTTCTTCGATGAAGAGCAAGGTCGAGAATTTGCATTTCTTACGAATGCAACGCATATTTCCTCTTCATTGGTTACAGAACTCTACAAGAACCGTTGGCAGATAGAGCTGTTCTTCAAATGGCTAAAGCAGCACCTCAAGATTAAGAAGTTTTGGGGGACTACCGAGAATGCCGTTAGAATACAAATCTATGTTGCCATCTGTACTTACCTGCTTGTTACTATCGTCAAAAACAATATGAAACTCGAAAGAAGTACATACGAAGTCTTGCAGATTTTAAGCATTTCGCTGACTGACAAAACGCACTTGAAAGACCTCTTCGACAAAACTAAATTTCAATATGACAAAGACCGTTTCGGATCAAATGGGCCAAATTTATTTAATGTTTAACTAGTCACCAATTTTTATGGGACACTAATGATATTATATAAAAGATTGTGTAAAAGATTTGGCATATTTCCAACTTTTTTATCTATCTTCGCAAAAATGTATTTAACGCTTAATAACAATATGGGACTATAACCCCATACCAAATATAATAGTAAGTATGAAAGAGAATCTGAAGAAGGTACTGCTGTTGGGCTCAGGTGCATTGCGCATCGGTCAGGCAGGCGAGTTCGATTATTCGGGCTCACAAGCATTAAAGGCTTTACGTGAGGAGGGTATACAGTCGGTGTTGATAAATCCCAATGTCGCAACAATACAGACATCAGAGGGTATAGCCGATAAAGTATATTTCCTTCCTGTAAATACTCATTACGTCGAGGAGATTATAAAGAAAGAGCGTCCCGACGGTATTTTGTTGGCATTCGGAGGTCAGACAGCCCTCAACTGCGGTACAGAACTTTACCAGAAAGGTATTCTTCAGAAATATGGCGTGAAAGTTCTTGGAACATCGGTAGAGGCTATAATGTATACAGAGGATAGAGACCTGTTCGTTAAGAAACTTGATGAGATTCCTATGAAGACTCCTGTTAGCCAGGCTGTTGAGAGCATGGAAGATGCGCTGAAGGCTGCACATGAGATAGGATTCCCCGTTATGGTACGTTCGGCGTATGCATTAGGTGGCCTCGGTAGCGGTATATGCCGCGATGAGCAAAGTTTCAGGGAGTTGGCCGAGAGTGCATTTACTTTCTCAAACCAGATTCTTGTCGAGGAGTCCCTCAAAGGATGGAAAGAGATTGAGTTCGAGGTTATACGTGATGCCAATGATCACTGTTTTACAGTAGCAAGCATGGAGAACTTCGATCCTCTGGGAATCCACACCGGTGAGTCTATTGTGGTGGCTCCAACATGTTCTCTTACAGAAGAGCAGGTCAAGTTTATGCAAGAGATATCTGTTAAGGCTATACGTCATCTCGGTATAGTAGGTGAGTGTAATATCCAGTATGCATTCAATGCCGAGACAAATGACTATCGTGTAATTGAGGTTAATGCTCGTTTGAGTCGTTCATCGGCACTTGCATCAAAGGCAACAGGTTATCCTTTGGCTTTTGTGGCAGCAAAGATTGCTTTGGGATATACACTTGACCAGATTGGTGAGATGGGTACACCAAACAGTGCATACAAGGCTCCCGAGCTCGATTATCTGATTTGTAAGATTCCACGTTGGGACCTTACCAAGTTTGCAGGTGTATCACGACAGATTGGTTCAAGCATGAAGTCTGTAGGCGAGATTATGTCTATCGGCCGTTCATTCGAAGAGGTAATACAGAAGGGACTTCGTATGATAGGTCAAGGTATGCATGGTTTTGTAGGAAATGAGCATACACATTTCGACAATATAGAAGAGGAACTTGCCAACCCAACAGATATGCGTATATTCTCAATTGCATCTGCACTTGAAGAGGGATACAGTATAGAGCGTATAAGTGAACTTACAAAGATTGACCCCTGGTTCATTGGTAAACTTAAGAATATCGTCGATTATAAGAATCTGCTTTCGCAATACAATACTCTTGAAGAGTTGCCTGATGAGGTTCTTCGCAGGGCTAAGGAACTTGGTTTCTCTGACTTCCAGATTGCTCGTTTTGTATTGAAAGAGAAGGGAAGCATGGAGAAATCGTTGCTCGAGGTACGTGCACAGCGTAAACAGAAGGGTATCGTTCCTGCTGTAAAGCGTATAAACACTGTTGCATCCGAACATCCTGAACTTACCAATTATCTATATATGACATATGGCGCAACCGGATATGATGTTAACTACTACAAGACAGATAAATCGGTTGTTGTTCTTGGTTCCGGCGCTTATCGTATCGGTTCATCGGTAGAGTTTGACTGGTGCTCGGTAAATGCTGTGCAGACTGCACGAAAATTGGGTTATAAGTCTATAATGATAAATTATAACCCTGAGACTGTATCTACCGACTATGATATGTGTGACAGACTCTATTTTGACGAGTTGTCGTTCGAGCGTGTATTGGATGTAATAGATCTTGAACAGCCCGGTGGCGTTGTTGTATCGGTAGGTGGACAGATTCCGAACAACCTTGCGATGAAGCTACATCGTCAGTCAGTACCTATCCTGGGTACATCACCACTCTCTATCGACCGCGCTGAAAACCGTCATAAATTCTCGGCAATGCTCGACCAACTTGGTATCGACCAGCCTGCATGGAAAGAGCTTACAAGTCTTGAGGATATGGAGGCATTTGTAGCTAAGGTTGGCTATCCTGTATTGGTACGTCCCTCTTACGTTTTGTCGGGTGCCGCAATGAATGTATGCTACAATGAAGATGAACTTAAAGAGTTCTTGGCAATGGCAGCCGAGGTTTCTAAGGAGTATCCTGTAGTGGTGTCACAATTCATGATGGAGACCAAGGAGATTGAGTTCGATGCTGTTGCACAGAATGGAGAGGTTGTGGAGTATGCTATATCAGAGCATGTAGAGTTTGCCGGTGTACACTCAGGAGATGCGACACTGGTATTCCCTGCACAGAAGATATACTTCGAGACTGCTCGTCGCATAAAGAAGATAAGCCGTCGCATTGCAAAAGAACTGAACATATCTGGTCCTTTCAATATCCAGTTCCTTGCCAAGAACAACGAGGTTAAGGTTATTGAATGTAACCTGCGTGCGTCACGTTCGTTCCCATTTGTATCTAAGATACTTAAGCGTAATTTTATTGAGACGGCTACACGTATAATGTTAGGTGCTCCCTATAGCAGGCCTGACAAGTCGGCATTTGATATCGATTGGATTGGTGTAAAGGCATCGCAGTTCTCATTCAGCCGTCTGCATCAGGCCGACCCTGTATTGGGTGTTGATATGTCATCTACAGGAGAGGTTGGATGTATTGGCGATGATTTTGAAGAGGCTCTCTTGAATGCAATGATTGCAGTAGGCTACAATGTTCCTAAGAAGAATGTTATGGTATCTTCCGGTGCTGCTAAGTCTAAGGTTGATTTGCTTGACTCTACAGCGGTTCTTGCACAGAAGGGATATAATATCTTCGCTACATCAGGTACTGCAAAGTTCCTCAATGAGCATGGTATAAATGCTGCTCCTGTAATGTGGCCCGATGAGGATGCAAATGCAGAGAACAATGTTCTGCAGATGATTGCTGATCATCGTTTCGACCTTATCATCAATATTCCTAAGAACCATACAAAGCGTGAACTTACAAATGGTTATAGAATACGTCGTGCAGCTATAGATCACAACATTCCTCTTATAACAAATGCACGTCTTGCTAGCGCATTCATAGATGCATTCTGTAAGATAGATGTTAATGAGATGCCTGTTAAGAGCTGGGACGAGTTCAAGTGATAACTCAATAATAATTATCATTAGGAATCTTTCTATATCTCATATAGAAAGATTCCTTTTTTATAATCTTATATGAATGATGTTTGCAACTCATCTTATTATCGACACTATTGTAAAAAAATAAATTGATTTCTTGTTTTCCATTTATCCTATATATTATCTTAGCATTGTAATCCCAATAAATATATTTATGAAACAGTTTATAGCTATTACTTGCTGTCTGTTGTTGACAGCCTTTATCTCGTGTGAAAATTGTAATACATGTGCAACAATGTGTAGTTGTGAAGGGAGAACTGATATCTCGAATAAGGTCGTAGAGACTATCATGGCTCGTCGCAGTATACGTAATTACAAACAGATACCGGTCTCACGTGACACCATGCAGCAAATACTTTTGTGTGGTATAAATGCTCCTAATGGACAGAACAAACAGTCGTGGGAGGTGCGTGTCGTAGATAATGAGGTTGTGATGAAAGCTATTATGAATGCACTTGACGAGGGTGGCAAGGGAGATTTGTCATCATGTTTCAGAGGAGCTCCTGTAATGGCCTTTATTGCACGTGATTTATCCTACGATTTCTCGGCTTATGATTGTGGATTATTGGCACAGAATATGATGCTGTCGGCAACCTCTATGGGTGTTGGTTCAATATGCTTGGGTAGTCCTGTACGTTTTATCCTCGACTCACCAAACAGAGATAAGATTCTTTCTATGCTTGGGTTCAGTGAAGGGTATGAATTGTCGCTGTGTGTTGGTTTCGGATATGCAAATGAAACTCCCGAAGCCAAGCCACGAAATGTAGATAAGGTAAGATTTGTAGATTGATTTCCTATTGTGAATTGTTTATTGTATAATAGAATGTAATTATGAAAGTATTACTTATTAATGGTAGCCCCAGAAAAAATGGAAATACATATATTGCTTTAAGTGAGGTTGCAAATACGCTTAAATATTTGGGTATTGATACCGAGATTGTACATATAGGAACAAAAGCTGTGCAGGGATGTGTTGCATGTTTCCGTTGCAAAGAGTTGGGTGAGTGTGCATTTAAGGATGAACTATATCTGAAGATGCGTTCTAAGTTAGAGGAAGCAGATGGATTGGTTGTAGGTTCGCCTGTATATTACGCTGGACCAAACGGATCGTTATGTGCATTGCTTGACAGATTATTCTTTTCAAGCAAAAAACATTTACAGTACAAGCCTGCTGCAGCAGTTGCTGTATGTCGTCGTGGTGGAGCAAGTGCAACATTCGATCGTCTTAATAAATATTTTACAATAAGCAATATGCCGGTTGTCTCCTCTCAGTATTGGAACAGTGTACATGGACTTGTTCCAGGCGAGGCAGATGAAGACAAAGAGGGCTTGCAAACAATGCGTACTTTGGCACGTAATATGGCGTGGATGCTGAAATCTTTAAAAGCAGATGGAGTGGTGCCACCCGAGAGAGAAGAACCCATATCCACAAGTTTTATAAGATAATGTACTATTATGTAAAATAAGTTTATGATGTATAAAAATAATATGGCGACCGATGAAAGTCGCCATATTATTTTTACAATGATTTTGGAGTTTATTCAACAATCAGCTCGTCAACAAACAAGAATGATCTCTTGCCGGCTGCACCATGCCACTTAGGCATTGATGCCTCTACAAGAACTCGAACCTTTACATATTGTGCATTAACAGGAGTAAAGTTGAGTTTGTGTGTATATATCTTGTCGGCATCCTCTTTTTTCATCTGAGGATAGTTCTCTTTTGCTACCTCTTTATACTCTTTACCATCATTTGATACTGACACTACAACACCACGAGCTCCGAATACCCAATCCTCCTTGTTTACGCTTGTGTTTACAGTTACAGAAGAAACTTCCTCTGCTGTACCAAGGTCGACAACAGCCTCAAAGTCATTCTCGCTAAAACCTAACCAACGTCCTGTACGATAGTTGGGGCTGCCGATAAGACCGTCTACAAGTGTCAAAGGACCATCGAAGTGATAATACTGGTTTGTAGGTTGAAGAAGTGTGATAGGATGTGCGGTTGCCTTATTGAAATAGATATTCTCAACAAATACCTTAGTTTCACGGTCGGCTCCAATACCTTTAGCTTTGAATGTACATGCCTCCTTAATAGCAATAGGCTCTGTATACTGTGCCGATTCTGTTGTAGGCTCGCTACCATCAATAGTGTAATAGATAGGAATATTGTCTATTGTGGTTAGGTTTATCATTACAGCATTCTTCTCAGTGTCTGTCGAGAAGTCAGCAACTACCTCGAAAAGATGTTTTGCGTAGTTGTATTCCTTAATGTCATAAAGATCTATTAGAGGCAAAAGACGTTTCTTGAAGTCCTCATAGTTTTTGTTTTCGGGTTTGCACCACTGAACCTCGCAAAGTGCTGCCATACGTGGAAGTTCCATGTATTCAACACGTTGGAAATCGGGAATATACTCGGTCCACAGGTTAGCCTGAACACCGATGATGTATTTTGCTTCTTCAGCGGTTAGTGAGCTGTCAACGGGCTCATACTCGTATACCTTCTCAACGGGTACATAACCACCGATGCAAAGAGGTTCATCATCTACATATTTTGTCTGATAATAGTCGAAGTAGAGGTGACTGTTGGGTGACATTATACAGTTATGACCCTGTTTTGCAGCCTCAATACCACCGGCTACACCACGCCAAGAGTGAACGGTTGCGTTAGGTGCAAGACCACCTTCGAGTATCTCATCCCAACCGATAATCTGACGACCCTTGCTATTGAGGAACTTCTCGGCATGAGAAATTACAAAGCTCTGGAGATACATCTCGGCGCTGTGCTTGTCGTCGCCCTTAAGACCAAGCTTCTTTATACGAGCCTGACATTTGGGACAAATCTTCCACTGATCCTTAGGACACTCGTCTCCACCGATATGTATATACTCTGATGGGAATATCTCAATCACCTCGCTTAGTACATCATTGATAAATGAGAGAGTAGCATCGTTACCGGCGCAGAGCACATGAGTAGATACACCCCACATTTTCCAAACCTCGTAAGGTCCACCTGTACAACCGAACTGGGGATATGCAGCAATGGCAGCCTGCATATGTCCGGGAAGGTCTATCTCGGGGATTACAGTGACGTGACGATCTGCTGCATACTTAACGATTTCGCGGCAGTCGTCCTGAGTGTAGAAATAGGGACCATACTCAACACCGTCATATTCACCAGAGTTACGACCTATAACAGTCTCGCTGCGGTATGCACCTACAGTTGTGAGCTTAGGATATTTCTTTATCTCGATACGCCAACCCTGGTCGTCGGTAAGGTGCCAGTGGAAACGGTTGATGTTGTGCATTGCAAGCATATCAATGAAACGCTTTACCTCCTCTTTATTGAAGAAGTGACGAGATACGTCAAAGTGTGCGCCACGATAGCTGAAACGTGGATAGTCATTGATGTTTACAGCAGGAAGGCATACTTCTGTTGTTGCTACAGCAGGAATCGCCTTGCGAAGAGTCTGTATACCATAGAATACACCGGCCTCGCTACCGCTGATGGTTATTCCATCGCTGTTTACGGTAAGGTTGTATGCTTCGGGATTCTCAACTTCACCAACAGACAATGTGATTGCATCAGAACAAGGTTTGTCGGTTGTCTTAAGCTCTATACCTGTCTTCTCCTTTACAAACTCGGCAAGAAACTCGGCATTGCGCTTCATTACATCATTACCTTGTGGATATACGATAGGTGTATGGATGCTTAGTACAAAATTACCGCCACCCGTCTCTGTTACTTCCTGTGGCAAAGGTACCACACGGTAGTTGGCTGTGGGGCAACAATCGCTACACGATATTAACCCACAACATAGGAATAGGATTCCGAAAACAATTTTTTTCATAGAAGTGTTAATTAGTTAAAGGTTATTGTATAAAAATTTTCAATGTTCTTGTTTTGGACATTAACCATGTAAGGCACATGCTAATGGCAAATGTCGTTACAGCAGCAAGCAATATACGTAATATGTAAGGCAGTGCTGCGATATCGTACATGTCGTAACATACAAATGTAAAAATGAAATGTGACAAGTATATACCAAAGGTAAGTGAGGCTATGCGCGACAGCCAAGGATGTGACTTTACTGATATTTTTTGAATTATGATATAAACAGGCAAGGTCATCATAAAGACATTTATCCCTGTAAAGTACCATACTATTTCCAGATAGGCATAGTTGCCGGGGAAATGGTTATTAATGGCAACATATCCGACAGAGGTTATCAAGTATCCGGTTACAAACAATGGGACAGATACCATTGTAATCTTTTTCCAACTCCAGCCGAGGGGATATCTGTTAAGGTAATATGCTAGTAACATATAACCGGCAAAACCCGAAATATAGTAGAAGGTTCCGTAAAGGTTCCAATCGCAAACTCCAAGCAGTCCCATGTTTCCATAATTGCCCTGGTAGCCGATAATGGGTGCCAAGAGGTTAATATATGGCAAGATTAGTGTTATACCCCATACACACAATAGATATTTTATATCGCTCTTGCTAGCCTGTATTAGCCAACTGTTCAAAATTGGCATAATTAAATATAGGCCTACCAGCATATATAAGTACCAAAGTGGAGTGGTATCGAAATTGAAATTGAATACAAAGGTAAGAAGCTTGTTCAGTAATGCGCTTGCAGTATAATCATCGACCGAAAGTTGTGTATTCAATGTGTTTGGGTTTATATACAAAAAATATATATATGCCAATATTGGCAGGCATATAGACCAGAATATTAGTGGGGGAATAATGCGACCAATCCTTTTACGATAGAAAGACTGTACATCAATCTCCTTCCTTATTGGCAATAGAAGTGTTGCTGTCATCATAACAAACAGAGGAACACATGGTCTCGTAATACTACCCGTGAATACACCGGTGAGAAACATCTCTCGGTTGTTGTCAAATTGCGATACAAACGGGTCGCAACAATGAGCAAATACCACCGTAAAACATGCTACTATGCGTAACACGTCTATCCATGCAATATTTTTCCGATGGTCACTCATCTCACTTTCACTTTTTTGCACACTACAAGGCACTATTTGCAAAAATAGTGAAAAACAATTAAAAAAGCCAATATTACATTGCTTAAATCTGACTTTTTTACGTGACAGCAAAAATATACGTGAAATGGGACATTATATGCTCATTCAGAACAACTGAATGAGCAATAGTCCTACAGTAATAGATACGATTGTTGTTATAAGTCCCGGCATCATGAATGAGTGGTTTAATATCCACTTGCCTATTCCGGTTGTTCCTGTACGGTCAAAGTTTATGGCTGCAACCACAGTGGGGTAGTTCGGGATAAAGAAATAACCATTTACAGCAGGAAAGAGTGCTATGAGCATCATTGGTGATATTCCCAAAGCAAGTCCCAATGGCGCAATGGCTCTGATAGTTGCAGCTTGACTGTACAATAGTATTGACATTATGAACAAAGCGATTCCAAATAGCCAGGGCATCTGTGTCACAAGGCTCTCGATGCTGTCGGTGAGCTGACCAATGTTACCGTTTATGAATGTATCACCCATCCATGCTATACCAAATATGGCTATTACAGCCTGCATTCCTGCGGGGAAGATATTTCCTTTTGTGGCTTCAACTCCATTGGTGCGTGTGATTAGCAGTATAAGAGCAGCAGCGCTAAGCATCAGAATCTCTATAAGAGCAGGCATTCCAAGTGTTGTTCCATCAAATGTGGGACGCATGGTTGGTATTGAACCGAATAATACGATTAGTAGTGTAGCACTCAAGAAGATGCCAACCGATATGCGAGCATTGGTTTTATTCGAAACACTTATATTCTTTTGTTGTTTGTCGTTGAAAAGACCCTCTTTCACTCTGCGTTGGTATTCGGGGTCATCAACAAGTTCCTTGCCTATACGCATAGAGAAGAATGCTCCTACAAGAACACCTATAAGAGTTGCGGGGATACATATCTTAAGAATATCAAAGAGACTAATACTGTGTCCTGCCAATAAACCAAGCAGTGCTACTGTTGCTGCTGATATGGGGCTTGCTGTTATTCCCTGTTGCGATGCTATTACAGAGATACCAAGCGGACGTTCGGGACGCACCTTGCTGTCGGCTGCAACCTCGGCAATAACAGGCAATACAGAGTATGCAACATGTCCTGTTCCGGCAAGGAAAGTAAGTGTATAAGTCACAATGGGTGCAAGTATGGTTATATATGCCGGGTTGCGACGTAATATACGTTCTGCAATCATTACCATGTAGTCGAGACCTCCTGCAGCCTGCATACATGAAGCTGCCGAAATTACAGCTGCAATCATCAGCATCACATCAATGGGCGGCGCTGTCGGCTGTAAGCCGAATACGAAAGTAAGAATGGCAAGTCCAACACCTCCCATTACACCAAGTCCAATACCTCCCAGACGGGCACCGATGATAATTGCAACAATAACAAAAAGCAGTTGTAAAATCATGTTGAATATATATTACTGTTTTTTACAATATGTACCAATGGCAAAGATAATCTATTTTCTTAAACATGAAGTCTAATTTAAAAAAAGAGAGTAACATTTTTTGTTACTCTCTCTTATCTTATAAAGTTTATTCGATTGCAATAGTTCTACTGCTTTGCTCATGTTGCATTGATTGTTTCTTAGGAATTGAAATTTTAAGAACTCCGTTATTCATCTTAGCTTCAATCTTGCCATTATCGACATCATCGGGCAGTATAAGTGTCTGTTGGAACTTGGTATAGGAAAATTCACGACGCAGATATCTTCCTTTACGTTCTTCGTTGTTCTTATTCTCGCCATGTTCATCTGTTTTTTCCTCTTTCCCTTCGCAGCATTTTCCATCTTTGCAGTTGCAATTCTTCTCCATTGTAATGCATAGATTGTTGTCACTGTTAAGGTGTATAGAGAAATCCTCCTTTGTCATTCCGGGTGCTGCAACCTCTACTGTGTAGCATTTATCGCACTCGAATACATTTATGGCCGGGGCTGTAGCGTTGTTACGAATCAACCACTCGTTGCTGAAAAAATCGTTGAAGATACTTGGAATCCATCCTTGTGATGTTCCACGCTTTGCAGGCATACTCATTTTCTTTTCTCTTTTTATGGTTATACATGTTTTTGACATAACGGGCCGCATGCAATGGCAAGAAACGAATCGTTGGACGTATGCAGGAACGTTACACGATTGCACAATCTCGGCAGAGTGTTTAGCTTGTTGCCTTGCTGTTGCGGCACCGTTGTACATGTATAATGAACAAGGCGTGGACATTGTTCTACAAAAAAACTATTTTAACTTATATTTATAACTCTTTTTTCTGCTCCAGTTTAAAACGCAGACGCAATGTCCCCTCTTCCCAAGAGTAACTTATTATTCGGAATGTACCAATCTCACTTGTATTCTCTACATGAGCTCCTATACATGCACAACTATCATAGTCGCCCACATGAACGATGCGTAAAGTGCTGCTTGCATCTGTTGGCAACTTGCTAAGATCGATACTTTGAGGAACATTGTCGCGTGTACAATACTCAATCCTCACTGGCAGATGTTGCGAGATTACACTGTTAACCCTCTCTTCAATCTGAGCTATCTGTAATTCTGTCGGTTGCGACTGCAGTTGGTAATCACACTTGCTCTTTTTTCTTTCTATATGTGCATTACGACTTCTCTCACAATTGAACATACGTATCATAGTCTGATTAAGAATATGCTCGCAGGTGTGCATAGGCGCAATTGACATATCCTGAAACTTTGCTGCAGGTTGGTTTATTTCCATAATGTTCGTTATTGTTCTACAATGTATCTCTTTTTAAGGTATTCCAGCCATTTTCTCTGCTCATCCTGTTTAAAACAAGAATCTATAAGCCTAAATAATGATTCGTATGTTATGTCTATGAAACTATTACAGCCTTGTTCGGTCAACAATTGCTTATATTTAGGTATGGCATATTGATGGAAGTGCTTGTTGCCTTCGGGGTA
>JAFWBM010000014.1 GCA_017507105.1 Bacteroidaceae bacterium | reverse complement strand
TTAATTTTTTTACAGCGAGTGAAGATTATATTCGAGGTTTACTCAAATATAGCCACAAACGAGCAAGAAAAATAAAGCTTGCTTTAATTTTTTTTACAGCGAGTGAAGATTATATTCGAGGTTTACTCAAATATAGCCACAAACGAACTCTAACCCCCAAAAACAAGAGGAGACCCTTTTACTATTTGAGGTCTCCTCTTGTTTGACTCTTTTAAAAGAGTATACCGTAATTACATTATTACCTTAATAAATCTCTCGCCAGAATACTCAAAAACACCACGTGTCATTGTAGCAGAAAAACCAAGAAGAGCATTATTGGTACCACCAACCTCTCCTTCTATTCTGCTGAATGTAAAGTCGGGCATAGCAGTATATACGCCACCCATCTTTACAAGAGGTACAATCTCATTTGTTGATGTGAATGTATATCCGTTATCACGCATCACGCATGGGATATTCTCTATTTTTATATCAACAGCAACAGGCATTGACTCGGCAAATTTTGCACCCTGGATAAAAAGTGTAGCAGAAGTACCGTCGAGACTTGTTTCAACCTCGCATACAATATCCTCTATAGTAAATACCTTATCAGTTCCTGCAGCCAATACATTCATGTCGCCCGAGAACATAGGAACTATAGTACCCTCAAATGAGAGCTCGCCTAACGGCAATGTTGCAGAGACCTCAATAGCTCCTGACGATATTGTACCGGCGAGACCGGTCATCGCGAAATCGGGCATCGGTGTGCTAGGGAGCGTAGGCTGACTAGGGTCAGCAGGTATAAAACCTACCTCGGGAACCACAGGTGTGGGCACATGAAACTCTATTATACCGGCTGTTACAGTACAAGGGATTCCAGCAACTCTCACCTTAACCTCAGGCATCTCATCAGAGAACTTTATAGATGTAAACACTAGGTCACATACATTGATAGCATTATTATACACCACATTACAACGTGTCTTGGCAATAGTGCCACCCATATTTATCTCGCCATAATAGTCAACACTGGTTACCTGGTCGCCGGGAGGAGGGGGAAGTATAGAACCACCATCGTTATCATCACTAGAGCACGAGGTGATAAGTGCCAAAATAGCAAACAAAGGTAAAATAAATAATTTCTTCATAAATCCTTTTTTATAAGTTATTAATAATTATAAGTTCAAATGTAATGATACTCCATATTGTACAGGCTTGCCATATGCAAAAAAGTGGTTCTCTATTGAATTGAAATAAAAAGCCTTATACTCTTTATCCAAAATATTCTTACCCCACAGCGAAACACCAAAATGCCCCTTCTCCCAAGAGAGAGAAGCCGACCATATTCCATAGAAAGGTTGGGAGAGGGTGTTATCTTCGTTCCAATATATGCGTCCTACTCCATTCCACCCAACATTGAGTATAAGAGATTTGGCAAAGTTCTGTGACACAGGTATGGAATAGGCAACATTCACCGATGCAGTCTCACGTGGTGCAAGAGGCAGATAATTCCCTTTATAGTTGTTGTCTCCGCTCACATACTCATCAAATGTAGCATTAGAATATCCGTACGAGGCATCAAGCACAACTCGTCCCTGTGTGTAGTTAAAAGCAAATTCGGCACCGTAGCTATGTGAACGACCGGCATTGGACATCATACGCCCCGTCTTTCCTTTTGGGAACACCGTAATCTGCTGGTTTCGGCAATCTATATAAAACAACGATAGCGAGAGACGCAGACTCTTATCGACAAGAGGATATAGATGGCTGCCAAGTTCATAGTTCCACGAAACCTCAGGTTCATATTCAGTTACCGAAGCATCTCCTTTCCAATCGGAAGGAGTACCTTGAAAATCGCTCCATAGTTCTTTGGCAAGTTTGTCACGCAATATATCGGAAAAAAGTTGGGTATTGAAACCTCCTGCCTTAAATCCTTTGCTTATTGTAGCATATATATTACCCCACTCGTCATCATATGTAACAGATAAACGGGGCAACAGCTCAAATGCTCTGTTCGTCGATGTTCCCACAAAAGAGCTATTAATCCTCCTATATTCGCTATACTCTTTCTTTGATTTATAGTTTATGGTAGCATAACTATTATAATCCATCGACGACTGTTCAAAGTCAATACGCAGCCCTCCTTTAAGATTGAAGGAACCTATTTTATATCCCAATTCGCCATATAAAGCTGCTCCATAAGTTGGAATATCAAATTTATCTTCTATAGGAAACGAGGAATCACGGAATTCAAAGAAATAGCCGCTACCTTGCAGCATACTATTCATATTACCAAGAATGAGATTGTCGATACCCTCACGCTTAAAGAGAACCGGAGCATCCATCTTCAAATCCTTATAGAATGAATAGACTCCCATCAACCAGCTAAAACCGGTATCACCCAACGATTTTGCAACGAACTCCTGTGAAAAAGAGTGCTCTTTCTGATATTGTCCCAAAAGGAAATACTCCAGAGGTCTGAAATCGTTATCAATTCGCATCCTGTCATTCATATATTGATATCCGGTGGTGGAAGAGAGAGTGAACTTATCGAAATAAAGTTTTATAACCAACCCATCAGATACATTAAACCTACGATAACTGCACGGATCATTATATGCTATCGGCATAACTATACCCGATTCCCTATCAAAGAGCCTGTAAGCCCACCCCCCTTCATCTGAAAGTGATAATGAAAAAGAGTTATCGATACTCAAATTAGAGGATGGCAGATACTGCACTCTGAAACGCATTGCCGCATTATCTCCACCATCACAAGCCTCGCCTAGTTCCTTATTCATAAAATAACCATCTGAATGGCTGTAATACACATTTGCCGACCACCCGAATTTCCTGCTGCGAGATGCATAATGGGAAGCCTTCACTCGAAGAGAATTCTTATTGCCATACTCTACAGAAAGGCGTTTCCCCTGAAAGAGAAGCGGTGACAGGGTGTATACATCAATTTTTCCACCTACGGTGTTACGTCCACACAATGTACTTTGCGCTCCGCGTATGATCTGAACTTTGGAGATATCAAAAAGATCGAAATCGTAGTTATTCTTATTGAGAACAGGTACCTCATCTATACTAAGTCCCACTACAGGCTGGTCTATTCGCGAACCGAAACCACGCACATATATCGATGACGTCATGCGCGAACCATAATCTGGTTGATAAAAATTCGGAACAATAGAGGTCAATTCTTTTACAGATGCAATATGTCTATTCTCGAGAGCCGCTCTACCTACTGTTGTAGATGAGTAGGCACCATCATCCTCGTCTTCATACTTGATGGATGCAACCACCTCAAGACCCCGCAACAGGACGGTATCCAACTGTTCATTATGCAACAAAGCAAGCAAAAATATTGCAAGGTAGTACATCGTGGTTACAGAAATCTTTTTAGTTTTCCATCAAAGTGTCAAGGCAAATTGCCATACATAATAGGGTTGCAAATTTAGCAAAAGTTACCCGAATACACAAATATGTCATAGTTAAATAGATACATATCACAACTTTAACAATTTTTTATGTATTATCGGTAAAATCGCATTACAACAGTTAAATATTATATAAAAAAGCGGTTTTATAATTTGTTCTTTTAAAAACTTAAATATTATATTTGCAAGAACGAATATACTACTCTTAAAGTAAAAACATTACAATTATGATAAGGAGAATTTGTAAATTAGCATTTATCACATGCTTGTTGGCTTTGTTTGCATCTTGTACCGAAGATATAGACAAGAGTAACCGTTACACTTTCAAAAATGAGACAATGGCAGATTACCTCAGGAACAGACCTGAGTTTTCCGATTTCATAAAGATTTATGAGAAAGCCAAGATGATGGGTATCCTGCAGACATACGGAGACCACACACTTTTTGCTCCCACTAATAAAGCCATCGAGAGATTCCTTATAGAGCAGGACTCCATTTGGCAAAATACAAAAGACACAGACAAGCCCATATGGACCGGTGTGGAATCTCCATACCTCGAAGATTTACTAAAGGATGACTCTATGGCCATAGCAATAGCCAAGACCCACCTTATCCCCGCCAAATACGAGCTTATAGACATAACCAGCGCTGATTTGCTCCCCACCCAAAACTATAACAACAGATACATGAGCATGAAGTTTACGGTGGACGAAAATGATATACCACAAGTATATGTAAACAATCAGGCAAGAATAATTCTAGGTGATGAGCGTACCGAAAATGGCGTGATACATGTTGTAGACCAAGTTGTAAATCAGTCTACCAAGATGGTATCTGAGCACCTTGAGCAGTACGATTACTTTTCCATATTCTCGGAAGCCATAAAACTCACAGGATATGAAGAGAAAATGCAGGGCTACGAAGATAAGAGTTATGACCTTATGAACGTAGATGCCCCGGGATATTCGAAAGCCAATGACATCACCGGTGCAGCAAAATATCCAAGAATGAAATATCAGAAATATACCATCTTTGCACCATACGATAGTGTATTCAACGAACTTGGCATTTCAGATATAGAGGACCTCAAAGCAAAGGTTACCACTTGGTACACAGACGAGGCACCAAACGACTACACCAACAGCAAAAACGCATTAAACAAATTTGTAGGTTACCACCTGCTCGACTGCGAGGTAACCTACCCTAAATTGGTACTCTACGAACACAACCTAAAACTCGACAATGACGGCGAGGCCGTAAAAGGTGAGACATTCTATAGCGAGCACGCTTTCATGCCCGGTTTCGACCGTATGGACTATTTCGTAACCAAGACCAACCAAATACTGAAGGTAATAATACCATTGAGCAGCAACGATGTAAACAAGAAGTATAAGAAGTTCCTTAACCCTTCGAACCGCATGGCTCCCATTGTCCCGGGTATGGAGAAACATATGGACATAATGGTATACAACCCTAACGACTTCCCCGATAAGTGTCCCGAGATATATGGCGATTTTGACTCACAAGCCTTGAACGGAACAATCTTGCCAATAGACGGTGTATTAATATACAACGAAGAGGAGATGCGCCAGAACGTTCTATATGAGCGCATGCGTTTCGACTTCGCATCGCTTCTGCCCGAACTTATGACAAACGATGTCCGTTACTCGTCAAAAAAGGCAACAGGAAGCACATTTGCTAGAAAATCCTTCCCGACTGCAGGTGATGTGAATATACCCGACGGCTACTGCAAAAACCTAAAAATAAACAACCCTCTGACACTGCTGCACTACCTGACACCTTGGGACTGGGGAGTGACATTAAACGGCGATGAATTCATTGCAAACGGACAATACGATTTCGAATACAGGCTCCCTCCCTTGCCTGAAGGACAGTACGAGATAAGAATCGGCTACTCGGCCACTTCTCCTCGTTCAATTACCCAATTCTATGTTAACGGCAAGATTTGCGGTATTCCCGTAGACCTTAGAATACCAGCCAACGATGCCAGAATAGGTTGGATTAAAGATTCCGAAACCGACGATAACGGAATAGAGAACGACAAGACTATGCGCAACCACGGCTACATGAAGGGTCCATTGTCGATAGCCAACTATGTAGACCACAAGAACGGTGAGAATATGGAAAGTGCACGCCATTCACCCGGAGGTATCCGCTACATCATTACTACCATGCACTACGACCCCAACAGAGAGGGCGGCAACTGGTTGCGAATGAAGAGCGTTGTTGACGACGATGGTAGAGAGGGTATGCACGATTATATAGAGTTTGTGCCCACCGGAATTGTAAACGGAACAATCCCCGAAGATAGAGAATAGGATTCGTTACTATAATAAATCAAGCGGTAGGAATTTAAGATTCCTACCGCTTGATTTATCAACAAACATCACTGCAGTATACTATTTATAAGTGGCACAAGCACTTTTTTCACCACATCATCATTAAGCCGATGCTCACCATCGAACCACATACAACGCTCTGCCCCATATAGTTTCTCCATAAGAGGCTTGAAGTGAACCACCCTATCCTTATCTCCAAACAACCCTGTAATGAACTGCTGTTCTTGGGGAGTGATACCATCAAACTGACTCTTTTCCATAAGCTTAAATCGCTCGACAAGAGTCTTGTCTACACGAAACTCGGTAGCACCATCCTTTCGTTTCGACATATATTTATTACGTCCCATCTTACCAAACAGCAAAGAGCGAGACATTTCGAAAGAGGGATTCACTACAATACGTCGCACCCCCCATAGTTGCTGCACATACATACCACCCATAGATGTTCCAATGACTATATCGGGTTTCTCGATTGCAATACATTCACGCAACATATCCATCGCCTCAAACGGATCGAGAGGAAGATCCGGAGCCACGACACGCATATCCTTAAAGTGTCTGCGCAGTGCCATTACAGTCCCGGAACTACCCGACGATGCAAAACCATGTACATACAATATCTTTTTACACATACCTTAATAGTATAACTCATTACACATACCTTAATAGTATAACTCAAATATTTGCAATGCTTTTATCTATCTCTTCATCACTTATCGTATAATTGCCAAGGCTACCTGCAAGATATTGGTCATAGGCCGACATATCCATAAGCCCATGCCCCGAGAGACAGAATAGTATCGTCTTAGAGTCGCCGTTATCCCTACACTTCAGCGCCTCCTGTATCGTTGCAGCAATTGCATGACACGACTCCGGTGCAGGAACAATACCCTCGGCTTTGGCAAAGAGAAGTCCGGCTTCAAAACTCTTCAACTGCTCTATATCTACAGCCTCCATAAGACCATCTTTCAAGAGTTGCGACACAATTACTCCTGCGCCATGATAACGCAAACCTCCTGCATGGATATTAGCCGGTTTGAACTTATGTCCCAACGAATACATAGGCATAAGAGGAGTATATCCACTCTCGTCACCAAAATCGTAGCAGAACTTACCTCTTGTCAGTTTAGGACATGACTCGGGCTCGGCAGCAACAAAACGTGTGCTCTTACCATCCAGAATATTATGACGCATAAAAGGGAAAGCAATTCCCGAGAAATTGGAACCTCCACCGAAACAACCTATAACAATATCGGGATATTCTCCAGCCTTCTGCATCTGTAGTTCAGCCTCGAGTCCTATAATTGTCTGATGCAAGCTGACATGGCTCATAACCGAGCCTAAAGAGTATTTACATCCGGGAGTTGTAAGAGCCAGTTCCACTGCTTCAGAAATTGCAGTACCCAGCGAACCCTGATGATTAGGATATTTGGTAAGTATATCCTTGCCTGCTCGTGTCGACATCGATGGTGAGGGGGTGACTTGTGCTCCAAAGGCCTGCATTACACTACGCCGATAGGGTTTCTGTTCGTAGCTTATCTTCACCTGATACACCGCACATTCGAGTCCGAACACCTTGGAAGCATAAGACAACGCACAACCCCACTGTCCGGCTCCTGTCTCGGTTGTAATATTTGTACAACCCTCTTTCTTGCAATAGTAGGCTTGTGGAAGAGCCGAGTTGAGTTTATGCGAACCAATAGGGCTTACACTCTCATTCTTGAAATATATATGAGCAGGAGTTCCCAATGCTTTTTCCAATCCATATGCCCTTACAAGCGGTGTAGAACGGTAATAGCGATACATGTCGAGTACCTCTTGAGGAATATCTATCCATCGGTCGGTTGTATTCAGTTCCTGACATGCCGACTCATACGAGATAAGTTTGGAGAGCTCCTCGACCGTTATTGGCTTACGCGTCTCGGGATTTAACATCAGCTCGGGTTTGTTCAGCATATCTGCCTGTATATTATACCACCTGGTGGGCATCTCTTCATCCCTAAGAAAGTAACGTTTCTTATTTTCCATAATAATTCATTCTTCGTTAATAACTAAAAAAACGGGGGTGCGGAATAAAACATTCAATACACCCTCGTTTAATTTGTTTATATTGACACTTTGTCACATTACAACCTACCACAATACAAACTAAAGGTGGAATATTCTTTGAAAGGTTCCAAACAACGCCACCATCGTAAACAGTTTGTAAGATTGGTTATATGCATATTCTTTGATATTATCACAAATTAATGAAGCAATCTGCTACACGTGTCTGCAAATGTATACACTTTTTTATAAAAAGCAAACAAAGAGAGCAAAATATTGCCATTTCACTCGAAATAGAAAGAAAGAACTATCATTTTGGCAACCACCTTATCCAAAGAATTTGTAAATTTTCTAAGGTTCTCGTCCAGTAGGTCGTTACGGTTCTTATCAAGTATATCAATCAAACTGAATGCAAACTTTATTTCCGGATTTAGTTTAAAGAAAGGAAGATAAAAATCGCAACCAACACCGAACTCCAACATCGTATCGAAACTCTTTACCAATAAAGGGCGCTGTTTCTTTACTGTTAGATCGAGCATAGGACTGACACCGGCAATGACATAAGGCCGGTAGTTATTGAAACGCTCTGCTGCAAGCTTTACCTCAAACGGCACGGATATATAGGTAGATTTCACCTGTTGACGCTCTATCTGTCCACTGCCCGTCTCACGGAAAATAACATTCTTGTCTCCGAAGTGCATGGTGGGAATAAGTCGCAACGAGACATGTGAATTGATACGCAAATCGGCAAGGACACCTACACTGAAACCGGGGCTGTATGATGCCACATCTGCATACCATTGTTCCCCATCAGCGGTTGTAAAACCGTTATTTGTAAACTCAAGGTCCTGCATATGCACACCTATAAAGAAGCCATAATGCAAGCGACGATAGTCGATATAGGGCTTGTTCTGTACTTTACGCTCCTGAGCGACAATCATCAATGGAAACAGAAGCAGGAAGAATATGTAAGTATACTTTCTCATTATTTATAATAACGGCAATAATCGGCACTTATTGCAAAGGTATAAAGAAAAGTTCAAAGGTATCTTCTATAGGTTAAAGATATTGATACCGCATAGAGGCAATTGCAAAAATATGTTAAATACGCTGTAATAAAGAGAAGAATCTACAAAAAGCAGTATCTTCGCAACGATAATACAAATTTTAAATTTACAACTATGGCTTACGTAATTACAGACAACTGCGTTGCATGCGGTACTTGCATCGACGAGTGCCCTCAGGGCGCAATTTCAGAAGGCGAGAAATATTCTATTAACCCCGAGTTGTGCATCGACTGCGGTTCTTGTGCAGCTGTATGTCCTTCAGAGGCTATTATCGAGGGATAATAAATATACCGCTATTCGGCAGTAGAAGTCGAAAAGTAAAAAGGGGTGTCGAGAATCAATCGTCGCCCCTTTACTTATAGATATAATATAGAAGAATATGAAACTACTTATACATATTATAACAAAGAGTATCATACTTACCATTGTCGGTGTCGTAGTATATCTCCTGTACATGTACCTTTTCCATTGGTAAACAAGTTACGACCAAAG
The DNA here is from genome assembly GCA_017507105.1 of Bacteroidaceae bacterium. Lineage (GTDB taxonomy): Bacteria > Bacteroidota > Bacteroidia > Bacteroidales > Bacteroidaceae > HGM04593. The sequence continues at coordinate 88,768 of JAFWBM010000014.1, read as the reverse complement.
AGTCAACTTATTTACCAAAGCTATAGCCAAGAATAAGAATATTATTCCTAAACCAGACATTAAACAACATAATAGAGCGAGCCATTCGGCTCGCTCTATTATGTTATACCGGAATGATATCTTAGATATCTACTCTATTATTTCTTCTCTTTCTTACCCAATGTCAAATAAGCAATAGGAGCTGCCACAAAGAGTGATGACAATGTACCGAATACAACACCGAGTATCATAGCAAATGAGAAACTACGGATGCTGTCACCTCCAAGTATAAAGATACAGAGCAACACAACCAATGTACTTGCCGATGTATTGATAGTACGTGACAATGTTGTATTCAATGAATCATTGAAGAGATCAAACTTATTGTGCTTGGGGTAGAGAGTTGTAAACTCACGTACACGGTCAAATACAACCACCTTATCGTTAATTGAGTAACCGATAGCTGTAAGAATAGCACCGATAAATGTCTGATCTACCTCAAGTGACATGGGAAGAATACCCCACAACAATGAGTAGCAACCAAGAATCATCAGTACGTCACTTGCCAAAGCCACAATTGAGCCGATACTATAAGCGACATTACGGAAACGTACAAGGATGTATAGGAAGATAGCTATAAGAGCCAACACAACTGACCATATAGCACTTGTTTTGATATCATCGGCGATACTGGGACCTACCTTTTGTGAACTGATAATAGAACCTCCTGCACGATTATCGCGGTCGATAAATGTAGCCAAATCAAGATCCTTACTCAAAAGGTCGCCCTTCATGAATGCATTATATAGGAATTCCTCTATCTCAGAATCTACATTTACTCCCTCATCATTTATACGGTAGTTTGTTGTTACACGGATAGTCTTCTTATCTGTTCCCAATGCAATTGCCTGAACATTATCCTCTGTGATTACCTCACGCAAAAGTGTACGCACAGTCTCAGGCTCAACCTGTTTTTCGAACTGTACAACAAAGTTACGTCCACCGGTAAAGTCAATGCTCTGGCTAAGGCCTCGGAATGAAAGAGAAAGAACCATTACAACAATTGCAATACCGTAAACAGTAAATGCAACGTTCTTGGCCTTCATAAAATTGTACTTTGTACCTACCATAAGGTTCTTAGACCAATTGGTAACAAATGATACATCTAGCCACTTACCCTTATTCATGAAATGCTCGTATACAACACGTGTAAGGAATACTGCTGTGAAGAATGAGCAGACGATACCGATTATAAGTGTTGTAGCAAAACCACGAATAGGACCTGTTCCAAAGTTGAATAGGATTATACCAGTGATGATTGATGTAAAGTTTGAGTCAAAGATTGCCGAAAAAGCATTCTTGTAACCATCAGCAAGAGCCGCACGTGTATTCTTTCCCGCACGCAACTCCTCCTTCGTACGCTCATAGATAAGCACATTGGCATCGACAGCCATACCCAAAGTAAGCACAATACCGGCAATACCGGACATTGTAAGAGCAGCCTGGAACGATGCAAGAATACCAAGAGTAAAGAAGAGGTTTATAAGCAATGCCATGTTAGCTACAGCACCGGGAATCAAGCCATATACAGCGCACATGTATATCATCAATAATACAAATGCCACAACAAACGACCATATACCCTGCTCGATTGACTCCTGACCAAGTGAAGGACCTACGATATCCTCTGATACTATACGTGCAGGAGCCGGCATCTTACCAGAACGCAATACGTTAGCCAAGTCCTTGGTCTCTTCAATAGTAAAGCTACCTGTAATCTCGGAACGTCCTCCTGTAATCTCATTCATTACATTGGGAGCGCTATATACATAACCGTCAAGAACTACAGCAATACTGCGGCCTATATTGTTCTTTGTGAGCTGAGCCCAACGACGAGAGCCGTCGGTATTCATTGCCATTGTAACACAAGGATTACCATACTGATCATACGAATCGGCAGCTTCAACAATAACATCTCCCTCAAGAGCAGCGCGACCATTACGCTGGGTAGACTTAACAGCATACAACTCGTAAAGATTATTGTCTGTTGTTTTATTCATTGCATCCACCGACCACAATAGACGAAGATCATTGGGCAATAGTTTCTTAGCCTCAGGCGAGTTTATCATCGCATTGATGGCTGCTGTATCTGAGTAGTGAGCAATACCCACAACGCTTCTGTGCATATCGCCTCTCTGGTTGGGAACAAGCAGAGCAAAAAGAGGATTTGCAACTTTTGCATCCTCAAGAGCCCCATCAGCAACCTCCCCTGTAAGTGCAGCCTCAACATCAACTTCTTCCGACTTTGTCTCCTCTGTCACATCCTTCTCTGCCGCCTTAGCCTCTTTTGCTACTGCAGCCAACTTGCTGTCAATAGAAGCCAATGCAGGAAGAACCTCTGTTGCATTATATGTCTCCCAGAACTCAAGATTAGCAGAACCCTGCAACAACTTACGTACACGCTCAGGCTCTTTAACTCCGGGGAGTTCAATCATGATGCGACCCATTGAACCCTCAAGGGTTTGGATATTGGGCTGTACTACACCGAAACGGTCTATACGTGTACGCAACACATTAAAAGAGTTATCGATAGCAGCCTTAACCTCGTCGCGCAGTACCTTCTCAACCTCAGCATCTGTTGAAGTTGTAAAGACCTTATCTTTCAACTGCTGAGTTGCAAAGATTGCAGCCAAACGGCTTTCGGGAGCAAGTCTCTTATACTCGTCAACAAAAATTGTTATGAAATCTGACTGGCTTGTTACAGATTTCTGCTTTGCAGTCTCGACAGCCTCGTTAAATGCGGCATCACTCTTGTGACCCGAAAGAGCCTTAACAACATCGGCAACCGAAACCTCCATGATAACGTTCATACCACCCTGAAGGTCAAGACCGAGGCCAATCTGCATCTCGCGACACTGTTTCAAAGAGTACACTCCAAGCCAAACATTCTCATTCTGCATAGAGTCCATATAGTGCTGAACACCCTGAGGATCCTTAGCAGCCTTACCGTTGTGGTAACTTGTTACAAAAGAGAATGAAAGATAGAAAACGCACACCAATGTAAGCAGCAGCGCAAATACTTTTACAAATCCTTTGTTTTGCATTTTAATTAAATTTTATTATTATTTAGTTTGTCGCTTAAAATTATTGTCGCCAAATTAAAGTTTGCAAATATAGCGTTTTTTTCTCAAACAAAAAGAGTTAGATGCTTTTTCTTTACATTTTATTAATAATAAGAGAGTCAGGGTTACTGTAAATCAGCACTACAGCAACCCTGACACAAAAAATTGTTTCCCCATTATTTATTTGCCCGAAGCATCGAAAAGCGTGCGTTTCTCATCTTCTGTCAAGGAAGAATAGCCACTCTTTTTTATCTTCTCCAATATTATATCTATATTATCGTTACGTTCTTTTTTTCGCGCATTATATTCATAATCGCTCGAGTGCTTTGCACTCTTTTGAGTTTTATCAGTACGAGGTCCCTTTGCATGTTTCTTAAACAGCGATTTAATCTTGTCGCGCGACCAATTATAAGCATTTATCATAACGCGGGAAAAGGATGTCAAATCCCTTCCCTTATCCAACATGACCGCAAAAAACCAACCGGCAAAAGCACCGCCCAAATGAGCAAAATTTCCACCGGCATTCTCGGATGAGAGCAACAGAAAAGATACAACAACGGTAATTATTGCAAGCGTCATAAGTTTTACCGGCCCGAACAGAAAAAGATTCACCATATAGTTAGGGCTACGTACCGCTGCTGCAGTTATTATGGCCAACACAGCAGCCGAGGCACCCACCAGATATGAAGAGTCTGTCACACCCTCAAAATATGGAAATATATTATACGCAAGCACAAAGAACAGACCGCCAACAACACCACCCAGCAGGTAAACTCCTATGAAATGCTGAGTAGAATAGAATGTAAGGAATATACGTCCGAAAACATATAGAGCAAACATATTCCATAAGATATGTGCAAAACTGCCATGCAGGAACATATAGGTAAAGATGCTCCAGGGCTGGAACAAAAGTTTCTCCGGGGCAGCCGGCAGCTGCAACCATGAGACAATCTCAACGATAGGCGAAACAACATTCATTAATGTCGCCAATACTCCCAATACGACAAAAACAAGATATATAGCTACATTGGCATATATAAATTTACCTACTATATTCTCGTCGCAAAAGCGTCTATACAACTCATTAATAATATGGGCCATTTATCTCTCCTTTCTTACGCCAAAAATAAATAAGAGCAAATCCGAACAGCATACCTCCCAGATGTGCAAAATGCGCCACATTGTCGCCGGCACTATTACTGAGTCCGGTGAGCAATTCAATCGCTCCGAATATAATCACAAAGTATTTAGCCTTTATTGGAAAAGGGAAAGGCATTATAAAAAGCCTTTCATTGGGGAATGTCATTGCAAAGGCCAGCAATATACCATATACAGCACCCGAAGCTCCTACCGTAATCCACAAATTCAAATACTGAGCCATAGGCACTATTACCCCCGCACCAAAGTTAACCCCCGAATACATAGAGAGCTGTGTCTCGAAATAGAGATATTGCACAATCTCCTGAACGACAGCGGCACCCAATCCTGTAAACATGTAGAATATAAGGAAACGTTTTGAGCCCCATACCGTCTCCAGCACCCTACCGAACATATACAAGGCAAACATATTGAAGAACAGATGCATGAAACTACCATGCATAAACATATATGTCACCATCTGAAAAGGCATGAAATCATCGGCAAGGTATAGATGCAGACCAAGAATCCGGTTCAGATCCAAGCCATATTTATCGGCTACAATTGTTGCCAAAAAGACAAGCACATTTATTGCTATCAGATTCTTGGTAACAACAGGTAATTCTTTCATAAAAAACTTTCTTAACAGTTAACCGCCGCGAAGATAGTTCAAATTGCAGAATTATCGAAAATAGAAGGTATCCTTTTTCTATTTTTAGCAATTATAAACTAAAAAACCATATATATTTTGTATCTTCGCAGAAAATTTGACAGATATATCCTACTGACTAAAATATATACAGAATGAATATAGAGACAATTCTTACAAACAGCATTGTAGAGGCAATCAAATCGCTCTACAACCACGAAACATCACCCGAGAAGATACAATTGCAGAAGACACGCAAAGAGTTTGAAGGGGATTTTACATTAGTTGTATTCCCTTTCCTTCAGGTATCGCGCAAGCGTCCCGAGGATACAGCGCAGGAAATTGGAACATATCTTGCAGCCAACCAGCCTGTAATTTCATCATTCAACGTGGTAAAAGGTTTCCTCAACCTTGCCATTGCTCCCGGCTATTGGATAGAGCTACTGCAGAATATAGACAACGATGAGAAATGGGGAATAACCCCTGTTACCGAGCAGTCGCCTTTGGTAATGGTTGAATACTCATCACCCAATACAAACAAGCCATTGCACCTTGGCCACATACGTAACAACCTTTTAGGATATGCCTTGTCGAATATTATTGCGGCAAATGGCAACAAGGTGGTTAAGACCAACATCGTAAACGACAGAGGAATACATATATGCAAATCGATGCTTGCATGGCAAAAATGGGGTAACGGCGAGACACCCGCATCAAGTGGCAAAAAAGGCGACCATCTCATCGGAGATTACTATGTAGCCTTTGACAAGCATTATAAAGCAGAACTGACCGAGCTTATGGAGAAAGGCATGAGCAAGGAGGAGGCCGAGGCTGCATCACCATTGATGGCCGAGGCACGCGAAATGCTTGTAAAATGGGAAGCAGGCGACAAGGAGGTGCGTGCACTATGGGAACAGATGAACAACTGGGTATACGAAGGATTCGACGAGACATACAAACGTCTGGGTGTCGACTTCGACAAGATATATTACGAGAGCGACACATATCTTGTGGGCAAAGAGACCGTCCTAGGAGGATTGGAGAAAGGCATCTTCTATCGTCGTCCCGATGATTCGGTATGGGCCGACCTTAGTGGTGACGGACTTGACGAGAAACTTCTGCTACGTAGCGACGGCACTTCGGTATACATGACACAGGATATCGGTACCGCCCAACTACGTTTCCGCGACTACCCCATCGACAAGATGGTATATGTAGTAGGAAACGAGCAGAACTACCACTTCCAGGTACTATCACTGTTGCTCGACAAGCTGGGTTTCTCATGGGGAAAAGGACTTGTACACTTCTCTTATGGAATGGTAGAGTTGCCCGAAGGCAAAATGAAGAGCCGCGAAGGTACAGTTGTAGATGCAGACGATCTTATGGACGAGATGATAGCCACTGCGCGTGAAACATCACAGGAACTTGGCGGTAAACTTGACGGCCTTACACCCGAGGAGGCTGCAGACATCAACCGTATCATAGGTTTAGGAGCTCTCAAATATTTCATGCTGAAGGTAGATGCACGCAAGAATATGCTTTTCAACCCGAAGGAGTCTATCGACTTTAATGGAAATACAGGACCTTTCATACAGTACACCTATGCCCGCACACGTTCAATAGAGCGCAAAGCTGCCGAGGCCGGTTTCTCGATAGAGGGTATGCCTACAAGCATCAGCGAGAAAGAGTGTTCTATCATACGCATGCTTAACGAGTTCCCGTCTGTAATCCGCCAGGCAGGAACAGACTATTCACCATCGGGCATAGCAAACTATGCATATGAACTAGCCAAGGAGTACAATCAATTCTATCACGATTTCAGCATACTACGCGAAGAGGACGCCGCTGTAAAGTCATTCCGTATAAAACTGACAAGAAACGTAGGCAAGGTTATCAAGAGTGCGATGAACCTGCTTGGAATTGAGGTACCCGAGAGAATGTAAGACACATCGCTATGGGTAAGAAACACTATTATGTTGTATGGAACGGGGTTAAGCCCGGCATCTACAATACATGGGAAGAGTGCCAGGCTCAGATAAAGGGAGTAAAACAGGCCCTTTATAAATCTTTCGGCTCCATGCAGGAAGCCGAGAGAGCCTACTCCTCGTCGCCATACGACTATATAGGTGCACACGCCAAGGAGAAACAGACTAATCCAACACCCAACGGGATTCCGCAAGAGATAGAACTGAATGCACTGGCTGTTGATGCTGCATGCAGCGGAAACCCCGGAGAGATGGAGTATAGAGGTGTTTTCATCGGAAGCGGAGACGAGGTGTTTCATTTTGGCCCCACATATGGTACAAACAATATAGGGGAATTTCTGGCAATAGTACATGCCCTTGCCCTGCTAGGCAAAAACAACAGTAATCTGCCTATATACAGCGACAGCCACAATGCACTTCTTTGGGTAAAGCAAAAGAGATGCAAGACCAAACTGCCACGTGACAGCAAGAGCGAGGAGTTATTCAAACTGATAGAGAGAGCCGAGCTATGGCTACGCACACACACATACAGTAATCGTCTTATCAAATGGGAGACACAGGAATGGGGAGAGATTCCTGCCGATTTTGGACGTAAATAGTTACAGACTATGGAGAACTTCAGAAAGAAAATAATATACCTGCTTAGGTATTATATCGTACAGTTGTTCTTTTTCATTCTTCTAAGAATGATATTCATGAGTGTGAACAGCACCGAGGAATATACTCTCACCGACTATCTGGAGTCTGCTTGGCATGGAATACCATTGGATGCAGCAGTAGCAGGCTACATTACGGTTATTCCCTTGCTATTGACAATGGTAAGTACCTTTGTCTATATACCTATGCGTAAGTTGCTCATTGTCTATAACCTATTTGCAGCGATTGCCATCTCTTTAGCCTTCATTGCCGACATCACACTATACCCCTTCTGGGAGTTCAAGCTCGATGCTTCGTTCCTCATATATATCGACTCGCCATCAAATGCATTTGCAAGCGTAAGCACATCGTTTATTGTACTGCGTATATTGATGGCAGCAGCCTTGGCTGCAGCGCTCTATAGTGTGCTGCACTTTGTAAGTCCAAGCAGCTTACGGCCCACCAAACACAGGTTCTTGTCGTTGCTGACAACCACCATAATAGGTGGCTTGCTTTTCCTGGCTATACGTGGTGGAATAGGCGAATCGACAAACAACATAGGCAAAGTATATTATAGCGAGAAGACTTTTCTTAACCACTCGGCAGTAAATCCTGTTTTCAGTTTCATATATTCACTAGGCAAGCGAGAGGACTATAGCGAGGCATACCATTTTTACAATGACGAGGAACTTGATAGATGTATGCAAGGGATGTTCAGTAGCAATAGTGCCATAGTCGACACATTGCTAAGAAACAGACGTCCTAATATCATCACAATAATACTTGAAGGAATGAGCAGTGCCCTTATCGGGGAACTTGGCGGTAAGAGCAATATAACACCTAACTTTGACAACATAATAAAGGAGGGTGTCATATTCTCCAATTGCCATGCCAACAGCTACCGTACCGACAGAGGCATAATATCGTCACTAAGCGGATATGCATCGTTTCCCAAGACATCGGTAATGAAGTCACCGGTAAAGAGCCGTAACCTGCCTTCGCTTGCATCGTCATTAGGTAAAGCCGGCTACCACAACACATTCCTATATGGAGGAGACATAAACTTCACTAACATGAAGAGTTACCTCTACTCTACAGGATACAACAAACTCATTGCAGACAAGGATTTTACACTACAACAGCAAGAGACACACCTATGGGGTGTCACCGACCATATAACATTCGATTCGCTATATACAATTGTACAGAACAGCGCCGAGAGCCCTTGGCATATCACATATCTTACATTAAGCAGTCACGAGCCTTGGACCGTTCCATACAACCGCATCCCAGACGATGCGATTGCCAACTCATTTGCCTATACCGACTCGTGCATAGGCAATTTCATAGGAAGGCTAAAAAAGAGTGATGTATGGGACAACACCCTCGTTATATTTATAGCAGACCACACTTTGGCACGCTATCCCGAGAGGAGAGAGGGTGATGATGCCATGCGCAACAAAATACCATTCCTGCTTACAGGTGGCGCCATACGTGAGGCACGTGACATACCCATCCTGTGTAACCAGAGCGACCTGCCGGCAACACTCCTTGCACAGTTAGAATTACCCATTGACGATTTTACCTTCAGTCGTAACATATTATCGCCGACATACACATATCCGTTTGCATATCACACATTCAACAACGGATTCTCCTATATCGACTCTACAGGATACACATTATACGACTTGGATGCATATGTCCCGGTCATTGAACAACCAGCAATGGGAGCAGAGGAGCGCCTGCAAAGAGCAAAGGCCATTCTGCAAACCACATACAAGGATTTCAGCAAACGATAAAAATAACAATCATGGCAAAGAAAGATTTTACAGTAGGAGTGGTAATATCCACATACAACAGTCCCGAATGGTTGGAGAAAGTACTATGGGGATATATGCACCAGACTCGCCCTGCCGACGAGATTGTGATAGCCGATGATGGTTCGCGTGACGACACACGTGCCCTTATCGATAGTTTCAAGCAACATCTACCCATAGTACACGTGTGGCAGCCCGATGAAGGTTTCCAGAAATCGCGTATACTCAACAAGGCACTTGTAGCCTCAACTGCCGACTATCTTATATTTACCGACCAGGACTGCATACCGCGTAAAGATTTCATTGCAACACACATAGAATACGCTCAAGAGGGATATCTGCTTTCAGGTGGCTACTTCAAACTGCCTATGGATATAAGCAAAAAACTTACACGCGAAGATATCGAAAGCGAGCGTGCATTCAACCTCTCATGGTTGCGCAAGCAGGGACTACCACTCAGTTTCAAGTGCACAAAGCTGTCACCGCTAAAATGGTTCACACGACTAATGAACCACATCACAACAGCAAAAGCAACATGGAACGGATGTAATGCATCGGGCTGGCGTACCGACCTGCTTAAGACAAACGGATTCAACGAAGAGATGCAGTATGGCGGACAGGACCGCGAGTTTGGACTACGCCTTGTAAACATGGGACTACGCTCGAAACAGATACGTTACAGCGCCATAGCATTACATCTGGACCATAAACGTCCATACAAGACAAAAGAGTCTATTGAGAAGAACAAGGCAATTCGTCGTGCAACAAAGAGAAGCGGAATAATAGAGACCTCGTACGGCATTAAAAAGCACAAATAAAAAAGTAGTCGGTAATGGCAAAAAATTCAAAACTGACATACTATATACGCACATACTCACTATTGCTGTGTCCAAAGTTCCTTTTGCGCATTATAATGCGCAAAAGGCTCAAGAGCATAATGAGTCACAAGGAGAGAGAATATCTGCTAAGTCGTGTCGACTACTACAATAAACTGCAGGATGGAGCAGCGTTGCCACAGGATGCACCTACATTAAAGATGCATACCTTAAAGAACAAAAAGAGTGGCAGCGTCTATTTCTTCGACTCATACGAGTACACCAGATACTTCCCCGACCCTCTACGTTGGTTACTTAAGGGAGGCGATGTCACCACAGTTCCACCACATCCCACCATTGTAAAGAGCCGTCCCATCATGGGAGATAATGCAAACTCAGTACTGATGAAACTGAACAAGGTGCGTCACTTCTTCTTTGTTAAGGATAGCATACCTTTTGAACAGAAAAAAGATATTATACTCTTCAGAGGCGACGCAAACGGCAAGCCCGGACGTATCGCCTTTTTCAGAAAATGGTTCGGACACCCCAAATGCGACCTGATAGATACAGCCAAGCACTCGGTAAACCCCGCAGAGTGGAAAGGTAACGGAATGAGCGTTAAGGAGCACCTCAACTATCGTTACATCATGGCTTTAGAAGGTGTAGATGTAGCAAGCAATCTGAAATGGGTTATGTCGAGTAACTCCATAGCAGTAATGCCACGTCCCACATACGAGACATGGTTCATGGAAGGCAAGCTCATCCCCAACTACCACTACATAGAGATAAAACCCGACTACTCGGACCTGCTAGAGCGCATAGAGTACTATAACACCCACATCGACGAGGCGTATGAGATTATAAAACATGCCAACGAATATACCATGCAGTTCCGCGACAAAAAGCGGGAGGATCTTATCTCTATGATGGTACTCGCAAAATATTTCGACAAGACCGGGCAAGATATTTATCAATAAAATATAAAGATAATGAGAAACAGACAAGGCAACGTCATTACAGCCATTCTGTGGAACATAGCATTGGCATATATAGTTCTATTCATATGCCGCATAATATTCATAGCTGTGAACATCGGAATGTACAGCGACAGCCTGCAGAATAATGATTTGTGGCAGATGTTTACCGGAGCTCTGCGTTTCGACACCAGTGCTGTATGTTACATGAATGCTCTATACATTCTTTGCCTGCTATTTCCACTGCACTATAAGGAGGGAAGTATATCTCAGTGCATTACAAAGGTGGCATTTGTAGTCTGTAACAGTATAGGCATAATAGCAAACCTATGCGATGCTGTATATGTACCATTTACCGGACGCCGCACCACTTGGTCGCTCTTCTCGGAGTTCTCGAACGAAGGCAATATGGGTACCGTTATAGGTACAGAGGTTATTAACCACTGGTATCTTGTTGTTGCCGGAATAGTTTTAATATGGTTACTATACCGTCTGTACCTGCCTGCTAAAATAGAAAAGAGACTATTGCACTATTATCTATACAGAATACCGACATTATTTATTGTGGCCCTCCTCATTGTGGCGGGAATACGTGGAGGCATAGGACGTACAGTACGTCCTATAAGTCTGAATGATGCCAATCAGTATATCTCGGCACCTTCCGAGGCAGCCATAGTGCTCAACACACCATTCTCGATGATTCGCACCATAGGCAAGAATCCATTTCACGAAGTCAGTTTCTTCAAGGAGAGTGAGCTTGAAGCAATCTTTAACCCTATAAAGAGATACGGAGCAGAGCCTGCAGATGACGATGGACAACCCGCCATAGGCAAGAGAGAGGAGAATATCGTGATATTCATAGTGGAGAGTTTCGGAAAAGAGTATATCGGAGCCTACAATACAGATCGCAACGAACCCTCGCTGACCCCATTCCTCGACTCACTGATAAGTAAAAGCCTTACATATAAATACTCATACGGCAACGGACGCAAGAGCATAGATGGCATGCCATCGGTACTCTCAGGAATACCCATGTTTGTAGAGCCATTCTTTGTCACCTCGGCATCACTGAACAAGGTAAGCGGCATAGCAGGAGAGCTTGGCAAAGAGGGATATCACAGTGCTTTCTTTCACGGTGCCCCCAACGGCTCAATGGGTTTCCAGGCATTTGCCAAGGCTACCGGATTCAAAGAATATTATGGAATGGACGAATACAATGCATCCCCCCTGCATAAGGACAACTCTGACTTTGACGGGGCATGGGCCATCTGGGACGAGCCATTCTTTCAGTTCTATGCCGAAGAGATAGGGAAATTACCACGACCATTCGTCGCTGCAATGTTCAGTGCCTCATCGCATCACCCCTTCAAGATACCTACAAAGTATGAAAGTATATACAAAGAGGGTAAGTTGCCAATACACAAGTGTATAGAATATACCGATAATGCCCTGAGACTATTCTTTGAGAAAGCAAGCAAAGAGGAGTGGTTCAACAACACACTGTTCATTATTACAGCCGACCATTCGAACCAGAACATCGACCCACGATACAAGAGTTCATCGGGGTTCTTTGAGGTACCAATCATATTCTACAAACCTGGCAACCGGGAGCCATTTGCCGCACGCATGGATAGCACGCTCATTGCACAGCAGATAGATATAATGCCCACAGTCCTAGAGTATATGGAATATGACAAAGAGTTCCTAACATTCGGAAAGAGCCTTTTACAGGATACTCCACAAGAGAGTTATGCGGTAAACTACCTTAGCGGACAGTATCAATATTTCAAGGGAGAATATATGTTGCAGTTCGATGGTGAGAAGAGCACAGCACTCTTTGATGTGCGTCACGACCCACAACATAAAGTAAACCTTAAAGGCACAAAAAGCATTATAGAGGAAGAGATGGAGCGCGAGCTGAAAGCAATAATACAACAGTACATGTACCGCATGCTGAACGACAAGCTCACACCCGATAACGAATAAAAGAGAATAATATATGCCAACAATACTATTTCCCTCACCAATCTTCGGCCCAGTAAATAGCCGTAGGCTGGGAGTCTCTTTAGGAGTCAACCTGCTGCCAGAGAATGGTAAAATATGCACTTTCGATTGCCTTTACTGCGAATGTGGATTCAACACACAGAACCGTAGCCACTCGCCGTTACCCACGCGCGAAGAGGTATACAAAGGACTTGAAGAGCAGTTGAAAAAGATGCAGGACGAGGGGAGAGGCCCCGACGTCATAACCTTTGCAGGCAATGGAGAACCCACCCTGCATCCCAATTTTGCTGAAATAATAGACGATACCATAGCACTGCGCGACAGATACTTTCCCAAGGCAAAGGTGAGTGTACTGAGCAACTCCACGATGCTAGGAAGAAAATCGGTGTTCGAAGCACTAAAGAAAGTAGACAACAATATTCTGAAACTAGACACCATAGACCCATCATTCATCTCGCTTATAGACCGCCCAAACATGGCATACAAACTAAATGCCATAATAGAGAGAATGAAAGAGTTTAAAGGAGCCCTTGTCATACAGACAATGTTCCTGAAAGGAGAGGTAGATAACCTTCAAATAGATAACACTACCGACCAATATGTACTCCCCTGGATAGAGACCGTAAAAGAGATAGCTCCACGCGAGGTGATGATATATACCATAGACCGTGAAACGCCACACAAAGGGCTGAAGAAAGCTACCCGCGAAGAGCTAGATAGTATTGTTGAGAAACTGCATAAGGCCGGTTTGAAGGCAACAGCATCATATTAACACAAAAAATGCTAAAAAGAGATAACAGCGACAATAAACAACATTAAAGCAGCGTTTCTCTATTAAATAAAAACGGGCAAAATGAAAAAGAAGATAATACTCCTACTACTGGCTATCTTAGTGTTATCGGGCTGCGAAACAGACTCACCCTATTCAGGATATGCAGTATACTTCACATGTGACACAGGATACTACCCATTTAACCATGCCACCAGTCTGGGCCAGTTTATCACAGTGCGAAGAAAACAAGGCGGTACACCATCGTACGAAGTTACCGATGCAGTGGGCAACAAACATATACACCAACTGACCGAGATGGAGGCACGACAACAGTTCCAGTATGGACTTGGAGGACTAATAATAGGCACACCATCACTTGAAGGAGGCACTCTGTGGGCCTTCGACCTAGCCTGCCCCAACTGCGACTCACAACGTCACCGCCTTGAGCTCGATGATATAGGGAGAGCCCAATGCCCCAACTGCAACGCATTATTCGATCTTAACAGTGGCGGAATACCCATAGAGGGAAAATCGCGTGTCATGTGGCGATACAGGGTCTTCACCGCTGGCACAATGGTAACGATACAGAACTGACTCAGAGGCCTTTCATAAGAGATTGATAAAATTTTATGAATAAACCTCTTTGATATTTTCTTAAAAGCAATTATCTTTGCACCCGTAAAATGAAGATGTGACATAAAACACCACATTGCATATTACAATTTTTAAGGTCGCTCGAATGGTGGAATCGGTAGACACGAAGGACTTAAAATCCTTTGGCATTTAAACGCCGTGCGGGTTCAAGTCCCGCTTCGAGTACTTTTTTCAAACGTTAATTACTTGGGAAATAAGTAATTAACGTTTTTGTTTATTATTTTTTTGTCAACCATAATAAAAACATTTCGGCTCAATAGAAAAAGGACCTGCATCCCAAAGTTTTTATTCAAACTTTGGGATGCAGGTCTATTCTTACAAGGAGTACTTTCTTTGTAAAATGATTTCCTATTTATCCTAATCTGTTTTATCGGCTGGTTAAGAAGGTTTTAATTGTATCCCAATATTAATACAAGGTTGCAACTTAAACGGAACAACAGGCCGTCAAACAATAGTTCAACGGCTCATCTGTATAATCTCTATAAGAATAGGCTTTATTCCTCCGACAAAACACTCTACTGCAATAACCATCAATATAAGCCCCATCAATCTCATCATCACATTGTTACCGGTATCTCCCATAAACTTCACCAAACGGGTTGATAGACGCAATATAATATAGGACAAAGCATAAACAACAGCAATAGTCAATATCAATGTCACCTTCAATTCCAGGGTTGTGGCATCGGACATCAGAATAATTCCATTAGCAATAGCACCCGGACCACAAAGCATGGGAATGGATAATGGGGTTATAGAAATATCATTTACATAGGCCTTGATCTCGCTATCCTTCAATTTCGAATTGCTATAACGTGCTTGTATCATATCAAAACCTATCTTCAGGATAATAAAACCTGCTGCAATCCTAAATCCATTGGTGGATATACCAAAGAAATTGAAAACAAACTGACCAAACAGAGTAAACGATATCAGAATAACAAACGAAACAATAGTTGCACGTTTTACAATATGTCTTCGTTCTTTCTCACTAAGTCCATTGGTCATAGTCAAGAATACAGGCATTGTACCTAACGGATTTGTCAGTGTAAAGAAGGAGGTAAAGCACAAAAGTGCATAAGGAAAGATTGTATCCATCATAATTACATTTTTTCTACAAATATAGTTTTTTTCACAATCCGCATTTATAAATAAAATATAATATGTTTCACAAAATAATAATTAATATAAGAAATAATCCCGAAGATGATATATTACCAATAGAAAAATCATCCACGTGCGCCGGCGCACGTGGATGATTTTGACTATTTACCTATGGATTACTTTATAATAACTTTCTTGCCATTTACGATGTAGATACCTGTACCTGAGAGATTCTCAATACGACGTCCGGTAAGGTCATATATGACTTGTTTACCATTCTCGACTTCGACATTGCCGATTGATGTATCTCCGATACCGATTATCCATTTTACAGTACCCTCGCATCTCTTGCTCTTCTCATGCCACTTTTTGCTGGGATATCCCCACTCATCCATATAATCTTCTGCGGCATGGTCAACAATGATGTCTGAAAGATCTAGGATATATGTACCTTCTTCAACAATAGGTGTTGACTCATACTCGTAACCGGTCCAATTTGCATTTACGAGATACTCCAATTTATGGCCTATATTAGAATCGGAATTATATGTCAAAATATATTCCTTATCACCACACTTCAAACTGATTTCGCGTGAAATCTGCTGCCAGTTCTCGTCCATAGATAGTGTTACATCCTGGTTGAACTCTATAATAATCTTATCAAGCTGAGCAACAGTACCCTCCTCGGGAGTTACGCTTACAATCTCTAAGGGAATTATTCTAAATTTATACAATGTTACAGAAAATTCGCGTGCCTCGTTTGGTACACCGTCCATAGTAAACATTCCTTCTGGAATATAGAATGTATAAACGCCTTCCTCACTCATTTCCTGATCGAATGTAACTGTAATAACGTTGTTCGCGAGTTTCGCTGTACCTACAGACTCACCGTCACCCGGCAGGTATGCAACGACAGCATTGGCATCCACAAGCTTAACCTCTTTTACATTCTGGAATGTTATCTCAAGATTGTTTATCTCCTCAACTCGGTCGCCATCCTTTAGGTTGGTAGAGAATGATGGTGTGTAATCAATAACCTTGAACGTCAAGGTTGTATATTGGTTCTGCATTCCACCTTTGCTTACAAATATTCCATTGTACAAATCGAGATTATAATTTCCGGGAGTTGTAATGGGTGCCTCAAGCTCAAAGGTGACAGTCTTATTATCATCACTTAGTGTTACCTCCTTCTTGATATTTGTGACAGGCATCCAATATAAATCGACAATCACAAGTCCGCTAGCGGGCATATCAATCTTCTCAATTTCCTGGCTAAAAGTTATTTGGATTTTGTCCAGTTTGTTTGTACCATTTTCATCGGGAGTCACATTTACAATCTCGAAAGGCTCACTAATTGTAAAAGTAAATGTCTGCTCGGGGAACTCTTCGCCCTCAATACTCTTAATAACGCCTGCAGGGATGGTATATGTATAAGTTCCTATTGCTGTTATTGCTGTTACAATATCCTCCTCTTTGGTAGACTCTGTCACTTTTTGCAGATAAAAAATTGCATTCTTTCCGTATGCATTGCCGTTTACAACCTCGAATTCATCGCTACTCTCTTTGTGCTTGATGATAATGGGGGCAGCTGGCAACTCCACTGTTACCTCTTTGGAAAATTCGAGTTGTATGAAATTAACGCTTGATACCGGAACATCACTACTCGGGTTGCTGTAAACTAGTTTAAAGGGATTGCTTACTGTAAAGGAGAATGTCGTCTCGGGGAACTCTTCGCCATCAACACTCCTAATAACACCAGCAGGGATGGTATAACTATAGCTACCTTCTTTCTTGATAACATTAGGCTCCATGTCGCCTTTGTCGTTCTGCTTATACTCAAAATTCAGAACTACATAGTTAGCAGGAGCATACTCGTTGCGGCTTACAAGCTTATGAACCTCTTTTGTGTCATTATTGACAACCTCAATACCACCCTCGGGGAGTGTAACTTCTACATCCTTAGAGAATACAAGTTGTATGTAATCTACAGAAGTTACAGCATCTTTACTATTGGGAAGTGAAGATTCAAGTTTAAATGTTCCATCGGAGTTATCTTGTGCAACTGCTGCACCAAGAATACAGAACATAGATAATAGAAAAAGTGTAAATTTTCTCATAAAATAAAATTTTGGTTAATTATAATCTAATTCAACTTACTATTGTAACAGTTCCAATAGTATCACTGCGCGAATATAATTCAAAAAATTATCCGTAAGTACTTTTTTCTAATAAAATGTCGATTTTATTCATATATATTTACAAAAAAGATATAAAATACAATAATTATCATTCTTGTGTTAATTTTTGTTATTAAGCATAGAGACTTAGACAACAGCATCGAACAAAGGACTGATAATATATAATAAAAACCCCGCTACCTATTATTCGGTAGCGAGGAACAACAAACAAAAGAAGATTATAATAACCTATCAGACCATAAAAGTCAAGGTTATTATTCTTGATCGAGATAATACAAATCACCGGCGATAATCTGCTCTACACGCATTACCACCTCGTCTATCTCCATATCAAGAGAGACTGCACGTCCCTCTGGTTCTATTAGAATTATCTTGGGAGCATTACCCACACCTGCGAGTTTTGCTGCCGGCGAGTCGGCACCTAATCCGTCACAAGCATGAAACCAACCCTCGCGATTAATTTTGCTACTTTCTATTACACTTTTCCATGCTTCGATATCGTCTCCCAATGATACACTCATTATTACAAAATCGGCATTATTCCCCTTTATTACATCATATAGGTTCTGTAACTCGGCCAGCATCTCTTTAGATTTTTCACATCCCTCTTTCCAATAATTAAGTACTACATATTTGCCACGATAGTCGACAAGATTCTTTGTTTCTCCATTTGCCAGGGGCAGCATAATATTGGGAACCTCATTTCCAACCTTAAGATTATTGGAAAGCACCTGGTTGCGCAACGAATGATAATAAGGATGGTTATGTAACAAAGCCGATATGGTTTTTGTCATCTGCTCGGCATATGCACTGGTAAGTTTGGGTAGCAGTGTACGTTCTATGAGAAACGGGGTCATGGGAGAGGTGTTATGCTCTATAAGAAATTTCAATATCTGCGATTGGGTACTTATACTCTCCAAAGCCTTTATTCTTTTTACTTCACTCTTACCTTCTGCGCTCTCGAGCCACTCCTTGCCTCTACTTGCCTCGAGCCGCGATATAGCAGCATCGATTTCACTCTGACGATTATTTAAAAGGGATTTATATGCTGAATAGGCATCGTTAGTAGGTGTACCCGATACATGGCTTAGGCATGGCATGCTTGCCGATGCTGTATTTACAGTAACCAGTCCGGGCTCTACAAAAACTTCGATACTTTTTCCATCTCCAAAACCGCCTATGGTATACATTAGAATGGGCTCGTCATTGGCAAGTTCATAACTGAAAGAATATTTACCTTTCTTTACCTTTGTCTTGGCAACCTCTACTGGTTGCCCAAGTTCATTGGTGAATATCAGAGAAACCTCTTTTATCTTCTTACCATTTTCCAATTTAGAGTCGGCGATAGTGCCGTTTATTGTACATATCTCTTGTGCGTCGGCTGCAATGCAGACTACGACTGACATTATTGTTATAAATAGTCTGTGTAGCATAACTTTATTGTTTTAATTTGTTTGTACCATCCACGATACCTTTCAATTTCTTAACCATCTCCTCACCTCTAAGTTCAAACTCAACTACATTACCATCGGGATCTATTAGTGCAGTATAGGGAACCCCTTTCACACTGAATAACTTTATGGCATCACTGTTCCAACCTTTGAGTGTAGATATATGTATCCAGTTTTTATGTTTAAGGTCGTTTTTCTCTATACAATTTACCCAGTCATTCATCTTGTTATCTATAGAATAGCTTAGCACCACAAGGTTATCACTATTCTCGGAATAGGCAAGAGCCTCTTTCAAATATGGAATCTCCCTACGGCAAGGAGCACACCAACTTGCCCAAAAGTCAATGAAGACATATTTACCTTTCAAATCGGACAATGATAGCTCTTTTCCGTCAGGTGTACGTCCGCTGATATCAGGTGCCTCGGAACCCACTTTCAAATTGGCAGAACGTATATCATTTACAAGTTCCTTGTACATAGCCCGTCCATGCAGTTCTTGTGGTACAGCATTGAGAATCTCCTGAATAACATCTGTTGTAAACGTAGGTACCATTGCATATTTTATTACATATAACACTACCGGTGAATCTATATGGCGGTAAACATAGTCCATGAATACTATCTTGAAGTAGATGTTATTGACATAAAATGTAGGAGCAGTAAATTTAGTTTCAGCCTCCGGGTTACCTTTTATATCTTCAGGAATGGATGCATAAACGGCTTTCATACGTGCCTTGCCATCCTTAATACATTTATTGTTTAAATCGATATACTCTTGATATGTATCATTACATGGAGTTCCGGCTATTTTTGCAGCAACTGGATATGCAGCCTCAAAAGGACCCACAAAAATATCTCCTTCCTCTAGAAATACTTGAATACTACCATTATCGAAACCTGTTATGTTGCATAAATCAACATTTTTGGGTATAGCTCCTTCGAACTTAAATTTATTATCCTCTACCGAAGAGGTGGCTATTACTACATTCTCCCCATCTATGCTACATTCTAGTTTAACCTCCTTTACGGAGTCCTCGCTGTAGCACAAAGTATTACTAGTCATCTCGCCCTTTATTACAAATTTTCTCTCTTGAGCTGTAACACACGTAAATACTACAAAAAAGATAAAAACGAATAACTGTTTCATTACGTATAGTTTTATAAATTTTCTTTATTCGAGATTCTCGCGTACAAATGTCTTTAAATTATCACCACGAAGGCCTGTTGCTATTATGTTGTTATTCTCATCAAGGACAAAAAGCGAAGGTACACCACTCACACTATATAAGGAGATGGTCTCGCATTTCCATCCTTTCAGTGACGATACATTAATCCATATAAGTCCATCTTTTTCTATCGCTTTTTGCCATGATGTCTTGTCTGTATCGAGCGAAACACCTATAATCTCGAGGCCCTTATTGTGATATTCATCATACAGTTTTCTCAGTGCAGGATTATTGAGACGGCATGGTCCGCACCAGCTTGCCCAAAAATCAATTATCTTTATTCTTCCCTTTACGGAACTCATAGTAACCTCATTACCATTGACATCTGCAAGTGTAAAATCGGGTGCCTTGGCTCCCTGATCGGTCTTTGCCAAACGCTCTATACGTTCCTTTATCAACCGACCGTACTGGGTCTTCTTTGCACCAACTCCCAATGAGGCATATAGGTTTCTCGTTTCTTTCAGACCGGCATCGCGCATAACGATATTTGAATATATAGTGTAGGCCGAAATGATATTATCATTATTATCTAAGAAACGGTTTGTAAGCCATCTTAGCTTCTCGCGTTCACGACGCAAGGTATCGTTCACCAAGCTTGCACTGCGAAACTTCTTTGCCTTACGCATGGCATCGTAACGTTCCTCCAGAGCTGATATCAACATATTCAAAGAGTCGGATAATCGCATATGGGCCGTATAGTTTTCATTTAGTACACCACCCTTTATATAGAAACTCTCATTATCGCTCAAGTATGACTTGTATGTTACACCGGGCTCGGCAAACAGAGTAAAACCTCCCGAGAAACCATCTACCATAAGCTGTACAACCATTGGTTCAGCAAGGGTACCTTTCAATTCAAATTTTCCCTTCTTGAAATCGCAATATCCCAACGTGTCGGTACGTTCTTCTGTTGAACGTGCCAGAAGATACAAGCGCCCCTTCTCAATTCCCTCTATTTTTCCCTTGATTGCTATCTCATGTGTTTGGGCAACCAAGGATATTGTACTGCACACTGCAAGCAGTGCCAAAAGAACACTCCTTTTCATATTTCAAACAATTAATAAACCATTTTGTACATATAATCGTACACAAACTGAATGTCTTTAATCTCGCCCCACTGCTTGCCTTCATTATCCTTGTCATAAAACAGTGGTGCATAATCATCGTCAAGGTCAGCTGCTGTATTAAACTTTATCTCGGCTATTGCACCATTTGTACCGTTGAACAAGATTATATTCATGTAGAGACCCAAATCGTCACTAAAAGGAGAATTTTCCTCGCTACGGAACTTTATATTTGTAACATCATAACCCTTAGGAGCCTCATATACTATGAATTTATCTCCATTAGAGACGTTATAACGATATACAACATTACCCTCGACATAGAACAGATTTGCTGTTGTAAACCAAGAATTATATGTTATTGTAGAGGCATTGGTTGGGGTCAAGTTCACAAGTCTCTTTACGCTATTTATTACATATGCAGGGAGTTGTTCTTCTGCCTCATCGCCACCGGTCTCACCAACTTTCATAGCCTTACTGCCATCGCCTATATCCTGTGCTACTAACTCATAACGGTAATAATCCCCAGTAGATTCATCTTTAAAAATAAAATATGGGTTCTGCAAATCATAGCTGTCACGGTAGTTTATATATCCCATTACAGCTGTCAAACCGACGGGAGACTTAAGCAAACCGTCATACTTGACATTAGCATCGAGTAAAGGACTTGAAGAGATATAATCAGGCCTTATTGAGTTAATCTCATCTATTGCAAATCCGGGGTCCTGCTTTGCAGAGTAAAGGAAACGGTTGTTCTTTGCATCCCACATAAGAAAACGATTGTGGGTGACTGTAGCAGCTGTAATCTCATAATCACTCTGATGCAACAAATCGGGGTTATTCTCGCATCCTGCTCCGGGCTTATAGAGAGCATGCACGTAATTACCTATATATGGCACTCCATCATCGGAGAGAACAACCTTATACATGGTATAGTTGGATGGATCACCAGTCTGCACAGTTTTTCTATATGAAAAATTCTCGCTCTCGGGTTTAAATATTTGAGATGCGGTATACTTTACCTTCATTCCATAAGGATTATATGCTCTGGTTTCTCCGTTACTGCAATACACTGTCAGAGTATTGGTTACACCCATATTTGCCAAATTGTCCGGAATATCCAAATATGTGGTATATCCGAAACCTGTTGCATTGTTATAGTGGTTATTGTCTTTGGTTACAGACTTCACATCGGTGTATATATTTGTCTCGTTACCTATAACCTCAATATTACCAATCTTGCGATTACCCTCATCACCATGCATTACAAATAGACTGTTTTTGAATACAGGACGTGTATTTACCTTGAAGGCTGAATAATGGGAGAGGTCGGTAGTTCTATCATATATTTGAAGAAATATATCGAATGAAACCTCCTTTCCTATAGGAAGTTCGAACTCGAAATAGCCTTTTGAATATATTGTATCCTTGACACTTTTGCCATCCTCATCGTAATATGACCGATACCAATAGAAATCGAGTTCCTCAAGGTCTGTTGCAATAGATTGCTCAACAATAGCATCGATGCGACGCATTCTGCTATCCTCGTCCAATGCCTGCTGCACTTCAATAATACTACCACCGACACCCTGTACCACTGATGGCGAGAACGTTACCGATAGTATCTCGTTCATTGAGCCCAATTTGTAATCGTAATTGCCTTTATCTTCGTAGCAACCGACCAATAGAAGGGCTGATAATAGAAGTGATGATATTTTTTTCATATTACTATATATCGAAAGTTGTTAATTTTTCAGTTATTTTCAATCGAGCTCTACCTCGGGAATATCATATTTTCGAGAGTCGGGACGTTTGTCATTGGCAGCTTTTATAACACGATAGCACTCCTTGAGGCGTTCCTCACCGGAAAGTTGTTTCACACCAAAAAGAGATTTGTCCCAAGTATAACAGTTATTCTCAATATCATAAATAAATGGTAGAATAGACTCTGTAATGAAATTCTCACTTCCGTCATCTTTCATCATAGTCTTAAGCATAAACTGATATTTATCATCGCTATATTCTCCAAAATATCTCTTTACGATATCTCTTGTACCAAAATTCTCAGGGTCCTCCCACCAGAAAGGAATTCTCACATTGTAGTTGACATTGTTCCGTAGCTCAACCCAAAAGATATCCCTATATTCCGAGATTGGGTATCCCTGCATTGCGCATTTATAATACTCATTCAACATATATAGAACATCGTCCTTATGTAGGTTATCCGCCTCTTCCTCCATCTTTTTTGCGCCGGACTCACTTGCATATAGCGCAGCTACATCGCGAGTATTTGAGCCACCAAGCATTGTCGTAAATCTACAGAATTTGTTTGCTCTGAAGACTCCAAGTTGTGCTTCGTACTCTTTCCAGAAATACGGGACAGTGTAATCGGGGTGCTCAGTCTCGGCCAATATGGGGATATCGACAACAATGGGTTCCTGTGGCTCGTTAGCAAGCAATGCATTTACAGAACTAACATTAAGAGCTGTAATTGAGTCGAAAATATGCATACCTGATTTATTGTCGTATAGATTTAAATAGAAACTATTGTTTCCTGTGTGTTTGGCCAGGAATATATGTTTCTCCTTATTCCAGCTTCCAAGATAAGTATCAACATGACTAAACCATATAGCAGGTTTCTCATACGACTCCGTGACAAATAGGTTTATCTCGTCCTTACCACTTATGCCGGTACCTAAGTCACCGCTACCATCAAGATATATACATATGGCATATATAGAGTCCTGAAGTTCGGGACGTTTTACCCGTATGGAAACATTCTTCTCATACTCCTTACCTGCAAAGACAACCTCGTCAACAACGACATCAGCAGGCATGTACCCCTCTATCTCTTTCGTCTTCACAGATAGCTTGCGCTCCTGATCTACGAGATATCCCAACAGCTTTACTTTCAGAACCACCTGGACAGTGTCCGGGTCTCCTACTATGTAGTCGCTAAAATTGAGTACTTTGTCAAAATCGGCAGCATATTCGTAATCGAAGTAGGCACCGTTTGCATTCTTATCAAAAAAATCGGGTTCGTTGGTCTCGCAAGCCACGAATACATTTGCAAGGCACAATAGCCAAACTATATATTGAATACTCTTTTTCATACAAAATATCGTATTTGAATACTTATACTCTTGGTGTTATCTCATCTAGCGGTTCTGTTGATTCATCTGCCTCCTTATCGTCCTGTACCCAGCCATACTCAACCTCGGCATCGGGCAAGGGGAATATAAAATTCTCCTCTACCAGTTCTGTCTCGGAGCAATGTGTCAATGTTCCTGTAATACCATGTCTCTTTAGGAACCAAAAATATTGACCTTCACCATAGAACTCTTTGCGATACTCCTTGTTCAATGCAGTAATACGCAACTCATCTGTGGCACATGATACATCCTTGGCCTTTGAAATACCTCGTTTATTACGCACCGTATTGATGTACATGGCTGCCTCATCTCTATCTTCCTCGGCCTCACATAAAATATAATACATCTCGGGAAGACGTATAAGAGGTATAATCTCATTATCATTATCTATATATTTCAATGATATTGCACACTGAAGTTCATTATTCCTGTAGAAAGCAGTACCCTTAGCACGCATATCCTCACTCTCGGCACCGACAGTCTCAAATATTGCATTCAATGTAGATATATTCAGATAATACTTGGTGGTCAACTTATCACCAACTGCAAAATAGTCGGAAAGATTATCCTTCAATTCATACATGCTCAATCCATAGATAAGTTCGTTGGAAAGTATGGGATCATTGTCATTGCCGCTTTCAAGCGCAAGACCACATTCGTCTATTACCATTCGGGCATGCATTGCTGCGCTATCTTTCTCACCGGCGTAACTGTAAACGCGAGCCAACATAGCATTTATCGCATGGTAATTAAAACGTCTGTCACGTCCTTCAGTGTCGGTGCCAAGATCCAGTTCTTTCTCATAACTCATGTATTCCTTTGCCTCCTTAAGATCATTTATAATGTTGTCGATGACCTCCTTAGCTGTTAGCAATGGTTGTTTCGAATGATCGGCTACTGTACGATATGGAATACACCTCATACTCTTAGCGTTCTCGTTGCCGGCATAGTTCATAGGCCCCCACCCTCGCAACAAATCAAAATGCAAGAATGCACGCAAAGCAAGTGCCTCGCCACGTATCATTCGGCGTGTTATAGTGTCGGTAAGCACGACATCACTATTCAAATCCCACCACTCGAGCAAATTATTTGCATTCGCAATAGTATTATACTGAGATCTCCAAATATTAGCAAGCACTCCCTTTGTATTATATGCACCACTTGTCTCCCAATCGTATATATATACATTGTTACGGCTTGTCGTCCCATCGGGTAGTTTATCGTACATCTGTGCAAGTTGGTCCATAAGCCCAAAACTCAGATTCTTTCCATATGTATTCTCTTCTGTCATCACAATATACAAACCTGCAAGGGCACTTTTAAAACCATTTTCAGTGGTAAAAAGCTCCTTAGCCGGCACATCGGTATTAGGAGTCACATCCAACCAATCGGAACATGATGCAAGAGATAATATGCTTATAAATGCGGATATAAATATGTATTTGGTCTTTTTCATATTCTTAATTCTTTAATGAAGTGGTTATCTGAACATTACTGACAATGACAGTGTGTATGAGCGCGCGAACGGATAGTCAAGACCTCGCTCCATCTTTATTGGCGAGATACGAGCAATATCGTTTGTTGTAAAGTTCAACGCAAGCACATCAATACTTGCATCGCGCAAGAATCTGAATTTTTCGCTTGTAAATCTATAACCGACATTCAATGTCGCAAACCTAATTTCATTATCATCCATGATAAAGCGCGTACTTGCCGGTGTATTGGCTCCGGTGGGACTAAAACCGACATATGAAGTTACGTCACCTGGCTTTTCCCAACGTCCCTGACCCGCACGCTTATCGAGATTATAGGCTACATTCTGGTTCTCTATCTTATCGACAAGTGTTTGATTATACACTACTCCGCCATATTTATATGTAAAACCAAGCGAGCATGAGAGATCTTTCCAATTTATACTTGTATGGAGAGTTCCACTAACTTTCGGATTTGTATCTCCTACAGGTACTTTGTCATTAGCATTCCATACAAAAGTCTTTGTACCGTCACGT
Organism: Bacteroidaceae bacterium; assembly: GCA_017507105.1. Lineage (GTDB taxonomy): Bacteria > Bacteroidota > Bacteroidia > Bacteroidales > Bacteroidaceae > HGM04593. Next base: position 62,017 of record JAFWBM010000014.1, on the reverse strand, counting down.
TTTAGGTACACCTCTTTACCTGTTACGGGATCAACACCTAAAGAACGCACTACATAGAGCGTTGTTGTGGATTCTCCCTCACGATACTGTGGCAAAGGAGCATCGGCCGACTTCATCTGCTCTTCATTTATCTTCTTAAGGTAATCGGATAGTTTACGTATTTTGTTCTTGTTGTGGTTGGCATTTACATTGAAAGTCCAGAAGAACTGCTTACGCAAATTCTGTACCGCAATAATATTCAACGATGCATCAAAACCACGATTCTGCAACTCTCCTGCATTCATCACCATTGTAGAGAAACCAGTCGAGGGGGCAAGGTCGTAACTTGTCAACAACTCCTTTGTAATATTATCATAATAGTTGAATGTAACATTCACACGATTCTTCCAGAATCCGAAGTCAAGAGACAAACTTGTATTATGAGTCTTGGCCCAACCTAGTGCTGTGTTATTGAGGGCACTTAATAAGGCTCCAAGAACTGGAAATGAGTGATAGGGGCGCATTGTATTCGAGAAAGTATAGTACTCTATTGCATCGGAGGGGCTGAAATTCTGCTCACCGGTAATACCGTAGCTGGCTCGAAAAACAAGGTTCGACAGATACCCCCTTAACCAACTTTCATTATGGGCATTCCAACGTCCACCTACCGACCAGAAAGGAACAAAATCATGATTGGCATATCGCGATGAGGCCTCGGCGCTAAGGTTGAAATCCAAAGAATAACGGTTGTCGTAGCTATACGAGAACTGACCTATCAATCCTACTGAACGTGAAATATTCTCGTTTCCTATATTGCTCATGTTTGTCTCCATCTTGTTACCAAAAATAAAGTCATCCATATGAGGGTCGGGATATCCTGTTGCAGACAAATTCACATAGTCGTTCTTGTCCTCGTTTACAGTCCAGTTGGCAAACAGACTGAAAAGATGTTTATTTAATACAAGGTTATAGTTAATACCAAAGTTACTTGACCATGATGTCATGTTACCCGTACTCTTGTAGTAGCTTCCTTTACGTGTAAGATCATCCTCAAGTTCAAAACTGGTGTGGTCGGCTGGAAGGAATTTATCTGTTCCGGCCATACCTCTTGAATATGAGAACTGCTCTGTCACACGAAGATTTTTCAATATCATATACTCCAAACTGACACTTGTAGTCATATTCAAACTATTCGTTGCATCCTTAATACCTACTGTCGCATCGTAAAGCGGATTGGTTATTATTGTGCTCTGTCCGCTGACAGTATTATTATCAAGAATCTTCATCTGCTTGCCGTTGCCATCCAAGGGGATGTAATAGGGATTGAGCCTTGTATATTGCGAGAAAGAGCCATAAGGTGAGTTCTGACTCTCACTCTCGGATAGACTCACATTGGCACGCATTGTGAATTTCTCCTTTATATATGTCATATTGAAGTTTATACCCTTAGTCTGATTCTCTGACTCTTTCATCACACCCGGCTGCATTGCGGCATTAACATCAAGACTGTAACGGAACACATCGGTACCTCCTGCTACACTCACAGAGTGGCGATGTTGAATTGCTGTACGCAACGGCTTTGACAGCCAGTATGTATCTACACCACCAAGCACATTACGTCTATATTTGTTATATAGATTCATATGGGCTGCGTTATTAGGATTATAGAGACCTGCTCGCCATTCTGTATCAAGTTTTGTTGCTGCATTCATCATGTTGTAATCGGTGAGATCGGGCGCTTGAACAGTCACAGTTCCATTATATGATACGGAGAGGGCACCGTCGGGGGCGACCTTTGTCTCGACAACAACCACACCATTGGCGGCACGTGAGCCATAAACAGATGTAGCAGCAGCATCCTTGAGTACAGTTATACTCTCGACGCGCTCGGGGTCTAAGTCAAGAATTCTGCTCATGGGTACTATGAAACCGTCGAGAACGAACAACGGGGTATTAGGGCGGCTCGATACATTATCAAGCATCAGGTCCATACTATTCATTGATTTGGAACCAAGCGATTGGTCGCCACGAATTTGGAAGTCGGGTTCGGCATTGGGATCGGAACCTGTCCTATTGTTCTCTATAATCTTAAAACTGGGATCAAAGAACTGCAAGCCTTTGAGAATATTTGTCGGGTTCATCTTTCTAAGTTCGTCACCCTTTACCTCGACATAGTTACCTGTAAAGCTATTCTTGCTACGTCTGCTTATACCTGTTATGACAACATCGTCCAATTCTATACTTGGTTTCAGTTCTATAACAAGATTATTCTCATTCTTGACAATCTGCTTAGAGACAGTTTCATAACCTATGAAAGAGACCGATATAGACTCATTCTTATTAAGACGCAGACTGAACTTTCCATCAATATCTGTTATGCATCCGCGAGCTCCCTTATTCTTACCGGTACCGTCAGTAATAAGGACTGTTGCACCGATAAGCGTCTCTCCTGTATCTTTATCAAAGATTTGCCCCGATACATTAAGTTCATTCTTGTTGTTGACTTCCTCTCTGTCGGGTTCAAGAATTATCATGTTCTCGCCTTCGTAACGGATAACCACATTCTGGTCACCAAGCAACTCACCCAGGACCTTATCGAGCGGTTTATCTTTTACTGCAAGATTTGTAGGCTTATTAATGTTCCATAAAGAGACTCCTTGCAATGTAATCTTTGCATTTGCAGTCTCTGCAACCATCTCCAACACTTTACCTAAGGGTTGATTACTTACCCTAAGAGTTATCGGTTTTTCTTTCCACTCATCTGATGTCTGTGCTTGTACACTTATTATACTGAATACAAACACAAATAAAGCTAGCGACATCTTGCTAAAAAGTCTAAAGATAGAAACAGATCTTCTCATATATTATTCTGTTATTATTCTACATTTATTGCAAAAGCATGTCTATAATGTTTCTATAAAAGGGATTGAGATTATAATTCTCAATATAATCCTTATATAGGAGATCGGCTCTTTCAATCTCTTGGCCATTCATAATGAAATTCCTCAACAAAGTGTAAAGCAGAAAATCTCTCTGCTCGCCACTATAGAAAGCCGCTATCTCTTTATACATTTCCTCCATCACCTTGGGCATATTGTACAATTCGCCCCTCTCCTTAGCTGTTTTCTCATTCATATAAAAGCAATAACGCATAAGAAGACTTGCATATTCTGGGCAACTCAATGATTCTGCATCGCTCCTTGTCAAATAGCCATCCATAATATTCCAATAATCCCCTATCCCCTGTTCTTCTATAGAGAGACCTCTTACACTTTCGTACATCACAGGATATTCAATAAATGACATATAGACCTGAGATTCAATCATCGCTCGCACATAGTTCTTAGCCTCTTCACTGGCCTTGCTCTTTTCTATAATAGCGGTTGCTTTCTCTAAAAAAATACGTGAATCATCTATGCGGCTCTTAGGCTTTACATCCAATGCGACACAACCAAGCAACTGACTCTTATAGCGCAAACTTCGCTTAAGAGTCTCGATGCTCTTCATGAGACGATTATTATTCACAGCGCGTTCGGAACCGCTAAATTCTGTCTTTACATTTTTACCATCATAGTTTACATCCACATGCAGACTGTCTCCGGGTTGCAAGAGCAGACTCACACGTCCGTTGATAGTCATTGAGATCAGATTCTCGCAATCAAAACTATAGATATGTTCTTCACCGGGATTTGTATAGAACTCCTGTGCTATAAGTGGGGTTTGAAGACAATCAAAATATACCATATCCCTTTGATAACCATAAACCTGAGCACTTAATGTTGTCTTTTTTTGTGCCGCAGCCACGCTAAAAACGGCAACCATAGCCATCAATAACAGATTCTTTTTCATCGTTTTAAGTTTTTATTATAAAAAGGACCATCAAAAAAAAAGGAAAAATCCTCTTAATGAAAGCAAATTTATAATAAATGCATATAATAACAAATTTGATATTTAAAAAACTTATAAAAATATGTTAATGACAGTATATACACTCATTAAATTTAAGAAACAAAATATTAATAAATGGAGTAATCAGTCTTGATTACTCCATTTATTAATATTTTGGATAGTCACTGCCAAGCCTGTTAGAGAATGGCCAACAGTAAAAATAATTCTTATTTCAATGTAATTTTGCTTGCCTTTACAGCACAATTCAAGAAACGAGAGGCCTGCTCACGAAACTTATCGGCAGACTCTGTTGTATAAAACATTGTAGTCCCTTTATCTGTACACTTTACCTTCATCTCGGGATGACGCTCCAAATAGTCTTTAAGTGAATTAGCAACCGCCTCGCCTTGGGTAATAACCTTTACCCCATCTGGTACAAAAGCATTTACCCTATCAAGCAATAGAGGATAATGGGTACAGCCGAGAATGATGGTATCAATAAGTGGGTCGCGCATAAGAAGCGCCTCCACATCCCGCTTTATAAAATAGTCGGCACCCGGATTCAGATGCTCGTTTGCCTCTACAAGCGAGGCCCACATGGGGCACGCTTTACCGGCCACCGAGATATCGGGAAAGAGTTTCTTTATTTCTAGCGGATAGGACATTGATTTTATGGTACCTTCTGTTGCCAAGACGCCCACATGACGACTTTTGGTAACACTTCCTATACACTCAACTGTTGGGCGTATAATACCTAGAACCCTGCGCGATGGGTCAAGACCTGGCAGGTCTAGTTGCTGGATATTTCGTAGGGCCTTTGCCGATGCCGTATTACATGCCAAAATCACCAAATGGCAACCCGATTCAAAAAGAAATGATACCGCTTGACGTGTAAATTCATACACCACATCGAATGAGCGTGTACCATACGGTGCACGTGCATTATCACCTATGTACAGATAGTCGTACTGCGGCAACACTCTCTTTATCTCATTATATATAGTGAGTCCTCCATAACCCGAGTCAAATATTCCTATAGGACCCGGATGTTTCGGCAAACTAAGCATTTGAGCCATTGTAACTGCTACTGAATTAGTTATTGTTCTCTTCTTGAATTACATCCTGTTTTTTCTCTGTCGCAACCTCTTCTTGCTGTTGTCCAGTTGCCGTTTCTTGCTTGACAGAGTCTTTTGGTAACGCATTTTCTTCATCTATAGGTGCCGGCGCATTTACATGACCGGTTGCATAGACCTTTTGAGGAATGCCGTTGTTGGCTAATGTGGACAACACTGCCGCTGTAACATCAAAGCCATAAGCCGGATTAACGTAAGCATAACCGGCTTTATCAACATCAATAACATAAGCCAGATTATTGTATTGGCAAACCTTTGCAACAGCACTATCTATAGATGAATCAAGCGGAGAATATAGGGAGTCTCTAGCCTCCACAAGCCACTCCTTTATCTGCTTTCTGAAAACGACACTTTTGTCTACAAGTTCTTGCAACTCCTTTTGGCGCTTACGCATAATAGGTTCGGGAAAGCTCTTTTGACCCTCGAGGAATGATACATACAGGCGTGTCAACTCTCGTTCGTTGCGCTCCACCTCCTTATTACACAACACAAGCAAATCGTTATAATCGGCCTCAACACTACTGTGTCGAGGATGTTGTTTCAACAGCTCGCTATGGCTGTAGTATCCAAAGTTTCCTTGTGCATACGAAAAGAGAGGAACAAATACTAATAATATATAAAACCAACGTATAGTCATATGATTTATATTTTATATATCAAGAGGACGACCTTTACACAGTCGTCCTCTTGATTTGTCATGATTATTTTAACACGACTGTTACTTCTGTATACCCGTCAGGCCCAGTTTTGCCTTTACTTTAGGTGTTACATCATCACACAATGTCTCGCTGATATAAGGAATACCACTTGCGATGTCAAAAACGCAGATATAACCACCTTCACGTCCTACTATCTGAATTGCATCGGCCAAAACCTTGCTTACCTCTGCGAACTTGGCCTGCTGAGCCTGCTGAAGGTTATTATAACTCTCCTGCTCGTACTGTTGCATGCGTGCATATAAGTCTTGGAGCTCTGTCTGACGACGCTGAAGTATATTTGCAGGAAGAGAATCTTTCAACTGCTCGAACTCGGCACCTTTCTTCTCGAGCTCACTACGCATACGCTCGAACTCGTCTGCATACTGTTTCTGCAAAGTCTGCAACTCATTCTGCGCCTTGCTGAACTCGGGCATAAGCTGCATAACCTCACCGGCATTTACATAACCGAATTTCTGACTCTGTGCAAAGAGGCTCAAGGGAGCCATCATCAATAGTAGAATTAAAATCTTTTTCATAATCTATTTTTAATATTTATAATCTTCTTACAAAAAACGGCACTAAGTTAGTATAATTAATTGGAATAGCCAAGTTTAGAAAGCACGTCGTTACTTATGTCTATCTTGGGAGAGGCATATATTATGCTCGCAGCCGATGCCCGATCTATTACCATTGAGTAACCTTTGCTATCGCAAATATCCTTAACTGCATTGTAAATCTCGTCCTGTATTGGGGCCATAAGACTCTCTCGTTTCTTATATAGTTCGCCACTGGGACCAAAATATTGGCGTTTCAGTTCACTTGCACTTTTCTCTGTATCAAGAATCTGTTTCTCACGCTCCAAACGCTGCTCGTCGCTAAGAAACATAGACTCACTCTGATACTTCTTATACAGCTCTTGAGCCTCCTGAACAAGAACATCCACCTCGGCCTGCCAACGTTTGGATTGTTGGTTTAACTGTTCATTTGCACGTTCGTAGGCAGGAATATTCTTAAGTACATATTCCATATCTATCAGAGCATACTTTTGCGCCTGCAATGTGATGGCTGACGCAAATGAGAATAATATTACAAGAAGATACTTTTTCATAAATACAACTCTTTAATTAGGTGCTACATAAAATTTCATCAGAACTCCTGTCCCAATATGAAGTGGAACTGACTTCCTCCATACTCCGAGGAGCCATAGATATTATCAAATCCATATGCCCAGTCAATACCGATAAGACCTATCATCTGCAAGAAGATGCGGACACCGACACCAGCACTTCGCTTCAAATCAAACAGATTGAATTTCTTGGCATCGGTCCAAGCGTTACCACCCTCAACAAAAGCAAGTCCGTATATATTTGTTGATGTCTGCAACATGAACGGGAAACGCAATTCAAGCCCCAAACGTGTATATGCATAACCTTCATAGCCATAGGGTGTAAGACTTCCGTTATCGTAGCCACGTAACGCAATCATATCGGTTGCATAGTTATATGAGTATCCACTCATACCGTCTCCACCCATATAGAATGTCTCGAAAGGCGACTTCTTATTCTTGTCGTAGCTACCGAGGATTCCAAAATCGGCACGTGTCATAAGTACAAGATTATACACTCCGCCTGTAAGAGAGGTATATGTCTTGCTCTTGAACTTAACCTTATAGTACTCTATCCACTTATGCTTTTCGCGCAACTCACTCTTATATGTCGGACTCTTGGGATTAGCCGCCAATTTAGCATAATCTTTGTTATCAAACGCAGAGTATGGTGGCGTAAATGTCGATATCAAAGAGAACTCCGAACCTGAACGTGGGAATATTGGATTGTCAATAGAGTTTCGTCCAAGTGTCAATGTAAGATTGATATTGTTACAATGTCCATCCGAAATAAGGAAATATTGCCAATCCTTAAGTGAATACAACTGATAGTTAAGTTCTGCCGAAAAACGGAAGAAGTCGTCGGGCCATCGCAAACGGCGTCCCCATCCTATCGACACTCCGTACATCTTCAGATACTTATCCGGGTCGTAATATGATGACATATTGTTGTAACCATAGCCATAATTGTTGTAATTACCATAACCATACAGATAATTATAATAGTTATTGTAATATGCCGAGTTATAATAGCTGCTGGCAACATCCGTTTGTATAGACATAAATGCCGAAACAGAGAATGAATTTGGACGCTTACGTCCAAACCAGGGATCGAAGAATGAGACACTATATGCTTGATAATAACGTCCATTTGACTGCGCACTTATAGTAAGTGTCTGTCCATCACCCTGAGGTATAATACCACGACGGTTGCGGTCTTTACTAAACAGGTTGCGCATCGAGAAGTTTGTAAATTTCAAAGAGAGCTTACCGATAACACCGGTCTGTCCCCATCCGGCAGATACCTCTATCTGGTCGCTGCTCTTCGACACAAGCTGCCAATCGATATCGACAGTGCCGGTCTGTTCGTTGGGAACAATATTAGGGTTTATCTTCTCAGCATCGAAGTGCCCCATATTGGCTATCTCCTGATAAGAGCGTTTCACCGCCATCATAGAGAAAAGGCTACCGGGAAGAGTTCGCAGTTCACGACGTACAACCTCTTCATAAAGACGGTCGTTTCCAGAAATTCTTACACGATTGATTGTTGCCGGCGAGCCCTCATGCATACGTATCTCCAGATCAATAGAGTCATTCTCTATACTCACTTCGGTTGGTAACACATTAAGGAACACATAACCGTTGTCGAAGTATGTATTCTTGACCGATGAATCGTCAGTGTTAAGACGTTCATCGAGCTGTTTCTGGTTATATACATCACCGGCCTGAAGGCCCAAAAGATAGTTAAGCTGGTCAGTTGAATAGACACTGTTTCCCACCCATCTGATACTGCGCAAATGGTATTGGTTACCCTCTTCTATATTAAGATAGATATCCACACTGCTATCGTCATATGGAACGACACTATCGGAAAGTATTATAGCATCACGGTATCCGCGCTCATTGTAAAGAGATATAATCTTGTCCTTATCCTCATCGTAACGTTCGTCGGTGAATTTCTTTGAACGCAGGAATGTATGCCAGAAGTTCTTGAAAGTTGTCTTCTCACGAATCTTCTTCATTGCATAACGTACCTTCTTCTCGGGAATCTCCTTGGTACCATTGATATATATCTTATGTACCTTTATCTTATCCTTTTTATCGACATTCACCTCTACTATGACCTGATTCTCGGCATTTACATCAGGACGTTGCATAATGTTTACCTCAACATTCTTGTATCCTTTCGCCGAGAAGTAGCGCTGTACTATTCGCTTGGCACGATTGCTCATGTCCGGCGTAATCTGATTACCCTTGATGAGTCCAATCTGAGTCTCAAGATCTTCACGCTCGCTCTTCTTTACACCTTTTATATTTATCTGAGAGACTCTGGGACTCTGTTTTAAGTGTATTCCTATATAGATTTTAGTACCTATTATGCTATCTGCTGTTATGCTGACATCTGAGAAAAGACCGAATTTCCAATAACGTTTGATTGCAGACGTTATCTCTTCGCCCGGAACAGCAATCTCATCACCTACCGACAAGCCCGAGATACCTATGATTACATACGGTTCGTGATTATCTACACCTGTAAGGTTTATACCTCCAATAGTATATTTACGTTGGGGGCCGGAATAGAGTATTGTTGGATTCACAACTTTTACTTGAGCATATATATCTGCGACACAGACTAAAAGCATCAAAGTTGCTATTATGAATCCAAAAGGTAACTTATATCTCATTTTATGCAGTTTTATCTGTTCAATCATCATTCTTGCTTTGTTGCTTCATTAACAATCTGCTCGCCAGTCTTTCCATATCGACGTTGGCGCTGCTGATATTCATATACAGCCTTATACAGTTCCTCTTTACCGAAGTCGGGCCATAGAACATCTGTGAAATAGAATTCGGAATATGCACACTGCCATAGCATGAAATTGCTCAGTCGTTGCTCTTTTCCGGTACGTATCAGCAAATCGGGGTCGGGCATAAAGTTCGTTGTCATTGAGTTGGAAATAAGATTGTCATCTATATCCTCTATTGACAACTCATTATTGGCAACACGACGAGCAATGGAACGTACAGCCTCTGTAATCTCCCACTTTGAGGAGTAGCTCAGTGCCAACACCATTGTCATTGCATCATTCTTGGAAGTACGTTCCTCACACGCCCTTAGGCGTGCCAAAATATTGGCAGGCAACTTTTCCACATCACCTATAATACGGAAACTTACATTGTTCTTCATGAAAATCTCCTCCTCTACACTATCGAAAAGAAGAACCATGAGGGCAGCGACCTCGGCTTGAGGACGATTCCAGTTCTCGGTAGAGAATGTGTATAGTGTAACATAGCGGATGCCTAGTTTCAGTGCATGCTCAATTAACTTACGCACTGTGGCAGTACCTGCTTGGTGTCCTTCTGAACGTTGTAAGCCACGTTGCTGTGCCCATCTTCCATTACCGTCCATAATAAATGCGATATGCTTGGGAAGATTGTTTTTGTCTATTTTCTCGTAATATTCCATATTTGTCGTATCAATTATTGCATTCCCTATACTTAGGAGATAGATCATAAGTCAGGAAAATAGCAAAAAATGTGTAACTATCTTTATTCTTTATACCACTGCTTTTTATTCCATAAGGATCGTCAAGATATGGTATTTTATTCTCTGTAACATCAAGTTTATCACTCAATGTAAAACGAAAAGAGAACTCACACCCCAAATTAAAACGTGGTGCAAATTTGTATTTTACACCCACCCCCAATGGAATATTAACCGTAAAGACATTGTCTACCGGCTCGGGTGCAAATGTAAAACCAAGGCCTGCCGATACATACGGCGTCAAGCGATGTGTACGTTTATAACCACCGCCACTTCCGTAGGCAAAGAAGTTATATTCAAATTGTGCACCCAAATCATATATTGTACGCGAAAACTCTGTCTCGCCACCGGGGAACCTATTATCAAAATCGGCTGTTGCACCAGATATTCCAGCTACGGCCAAATTAGCTTTGAGCGCCATACGAAGATTCAGATTATATCTCCACACGACACCACCCATAAGGTTCATATTTTTGAATAGCGATGAATAGTTAGCATCCCCCAAATAAAAAGAGCCGCCAGCCATTCCTCCCAACTCATATCTGTATTCCAACTCATCGGCATGCAAGGGGCGCGCCAGGCACAAGAAGAGGCCCAACAGCAACAACCCAATTCTACCAACAAGATATCTCATGGAACTACAGTATTCTATTATTCATTAAAAGAGAGGCGGTTGATAATACCTCTCCATACAACAGGAGTTTCACCTCCTGATATTATCCACATATAATTTCTACTATCAACAATGGTTGCAAACGGAGCTTTGCTTTCATACAAAGCCTTGGGAAGATCAACCTTTGTATTTGCTACTTTGGACCATGTAAGCCCGTTATCGACAGATGTATAGAAATTGGAAAAAGCAGCTACAGAATCGGTAGCTGCAACACCACTACCTCCAAAAGCATAAAGTTTATTGTCGTAACATTCAACAGCCAAAGGCTTTAATGCCGGGCAAGAGTAACTACTATCCTGTGCGACGTCATACATACTCCAAGCATCTTCTGTACTGAGCTTATTCCAGATTACAGGTTTGGCATCCTCTTTCTGCGATGAATAACCTATCAGCAAAGTCCTATCGATATATGGATTTGTAACCAATGGGTAAACATTATCCGAAACATTATACAAGGGGAACTCCATCGGTAGTTTTTCTGTAGCAGAAAAAACCATTCCATCTGTACTAAATACTATAGAGTCAACATCTTCACCATAGTTGGCTACAGCCCAAAGTCCTTTATCATCTGCTGATACAAGATGTCTCACGTCTGTACCTGAAGTGATACCTTCCCAGTTAACACCATCGAAAGAACGCAACAAGCCACCATCCACAGCAACTGCATAGAAGCAACCTTTGAAAAGTTTTATTGATTCAAGTGTAATATGCGAGTTTATGCCGGAAATCGAAAGAGGCGTGACACTACTCCATTCCGAAGAACCATCAAGCAAAAGAGATGCAGTGAGAGCTGTTTCCTGAGCATCTTTACCGAACAAAAATAGTTTTTCATCTCTCTCTATAACACTTACAGGCTCCGTTATAGCAGCTGCCGATAGAGAATCCCATACCATCAAAAAGGGATCGACTTTATGTACATTAACACGGACTTCATACTCCTGTGTACACATTCCGTCAGTAGATAGCACCAAGATACGGCGAGGATAAGAGAAATCCAAAGAATCGGTTGTGGTAATCATATCATAGACCTTTGTGCTGTCTGTATATATATACGCTGTACCGTCACAACCAACTTTCACCAATACTTTTTCCAAACCGACACCGTAAGGAAGTGAATCATTGTTATATACACGTTTGGTCTTTTGGTCAATCACAAAAGGATAATTGGCACCATATACCCAAGAGACAAGTGTTGTATCCTCACCGTTCTCATTTTTATATTGGATGTAAGAGTTTAAATCTCCAAGAGTGAAAGATGTAAGAGCCGCATAGGGGTCAATTATAATATCAGTCTGATCATCCTCCAAACACGAAGTAAACAGAAATGCCGAGCTGATTATTGTACACACCACTAGAATCTTCTTCATATAAAGCATCACTTTTATTTGCAATTTTTATTCAACCTACAAAATTAGCAACAATTTTTCTTATGAGAAGAGTTTTCGCGCGTTATTTATAATTATTTAGTGTTTTTTATCGGACAAATTCAATAATTTCACTGTTAAAAGAGCTTGTGGTCCTCGCAACAAGACCTTTGGGCAAGATAGGTGCTTCCACTCCATTACCTAAGACTAGAGAATTGTTCCGTTCAATACGTATAGCATCCCATAACGATGCATCTATAAAAGACTGGAGCAACCTTGCGCCCCCTTCGACAAGCAGGCTGTTAATTTTCATCTCCCTCAAATGAGACAAGATAAAAGAGAGCAAATCGGTGCTTTCAGGAATCACGACCTGTTTAACATTTTTACCAAACTTGCCGTCTATTTTCTTATTTGTATACAATACCGTATCAGCGCTTTCATCGAAAACCGAAAGTTCTGAAGGCAACACACCATGACAATCTATCACAAGACGCAGAGGAGTCCTGCCGTGCCAATAACGAAGCGTAAGCGAAGGATTATCAAGCAAGGCCGTATTAGTACCAACCAGGATAGCATCATTCTGGGCTCGTAGTTTATGCACTGCTACTTGAGACTCGGGCGATGATATTCTAAGCGGAACCTCCCCATCACCGAACTTACGACATCGATCTATATAGCCATCAGCAGTCTGAGCCCACTTTAGCGTTACATAGGGACGGCCGAGATTATGCAAAGTAAAGAATTTTTTATTCAGCACAACTGCATGGCGCTCCAGCACCCCAATCACAACATCGATTCCGGCACTTCTCATGCGAGCAATACCCTCGCCGTTCACTTGCTCATTAGAATCGGTAACACCAATTACAACACGAGGTATCCCACACTCAATTATAAGATCACAACATGGAGGAGTCTTCCCATAATGCGAACAAGGTTCAAGACTCACATAAATAGTAGATTCCGAGAGTAAGCATCTGTCAGACTCTTTTACCGAGCGTACAGCGTTAACTTCGGCATGTGGTTCACCTGCACGTATGTGGAAACCCTCTCCGATAATGCGGCCATTACATACGATTACAGCACCAACTTTCGGATTAGGGCTTGTACTGCCTTCTCCATTTCTGGCAAGTTGCAGACAACGATACATATATAGTTCGTCTAGCGAGCTGCAGGCGTTTTCCATATTTAAAAAGTCTGTCACTGATTGAATTATGGTGCGAAGATATGAAAAATATTGTTAGTTACAATACTAAGCTTTATTACTTTCAATCTTTAAACATAGTTACTACAACAAGCTCACTTGGCACACAGAAACGTAACCTCCTACGCGAAGTCCCCACTCCTGTAGTAGTTATTACCGGAACATTTGCAGTTGTATAATTCAATCCACGAAGAAAGCGGCTACCATATACGCTGTTCTTAACCGGAGTATATAATCCAAACAGAGAAACCTGACCGCCATGAGTGTGACCAGAAAATACAATATCGGCATAAGGATAACACTCGGCATAATCAGGTGTATGGCAAAGAAGTAGCGTATATATTCCGTCATTAACATGCACATTACAGCTACAATCAAAACTATTCTTTATACCTACAATAGATATTGAATCGGTATCTCTTTTTATATAGACGGCACTATCTACAAGCATAGTTATACCATTACGATGTGCTGCTGCAATTATCTCTTTATAGTTTTTTCGTTCATGATTACCTAAAACAGCATAGCAACCATAGGAGGTTTTTACCGACGATAATGAGCTGAAAAGTTCATCTATACAATCATTATCAGTTACATAATCCCCACCCAAGAGCAGAAGTTCGACATTCAATGATTGCAATTTCTTGGTAAGTTGTCTCAGACGTTTCTTACCAAAAAGACTAGGATAATGCAAGTCCGATACAAAAGCAACCTTAAAGCCATCAAAACACTGTGGCAAAGAGTCACCTCTGATATTATAGCGCTGAACGCGTCCGACACCAAAGCCCGACAGCGTAGCACACGAAGTAAGCAGAAAAAGTAATGCTATACAAAAGAGTGTAAAAGAGAACAAGTTATGTAAAACTTTCATCTCTTCTATATTAGGCAATAATCAAGACTCTATCAGCACAACAGCATATGCTGTTATACCCTCTTTACGTCCCTCAAATCCTAATCTCTCTGTTGTTGTAGCCTTTATAGAGATGAAATCGGGGGATATTCCAAGAACACCGGCTAATGTCTGCTGCATGGTTGGTATATGGGGATTCAGTTTTGGAGCTTGAGCAGCAATTGTTGCATCAATGTTTCCAATCCTATAACCCTTCTCCTTAAGAAGATCATTTGTACGGCGAAGCAGAATCTTACTATCTATATTGAGAAACTCGTTCGAATTATCGGGAAACTGATAACCTATGTCACGCAAGTTTGCAGCTCCCAACAGGGCATCACATATTGCATGAATAAGTACATCGGCATCTGAGTGTCCATCAAGCCCAAACTCATATGGAATCTTTATACCGCCAATCCACAAATCACGTCCCTCGACCAAGCGATGGACATCCATTCCAAAACCAACTCTTATCATAATAGCATAGACCGTATTAACGAATAATCAACGTACAAATATATCACGTAAGCCATCCATATCAAACGACAGGGAGAATCTCAGTGTTTGATCAAGCGGATTGCTTTGTGCAGTAGAGATGAGGTATGCTGCATCCAACGAGAACACACTCATCTTGAAGCCGGCACCTAATGTAAAATATTTTCTATTTCCTTTGTACTCATTCTCATAATGGTATCCACCACGCAGAGCGAACTGCTGATTATAACAGTATTCTACACCGATACCACCATATATCTCCTTCAACTCCTCGCTGAAGCCTCCCGGGGCATCGCTAAAAGACTTAAATATACCTGATATAGATGAGACATCATTATACCCTGTAGATTCCAACCAACCCTGATACTCGGAATAATATGAGTTATATTGCGAATCATCCGAGTTCACATCTGAATGTTCCTCACTCATAAACTGAGAGTATGTTGGGCGTGTGGGTACCATCAGTTTGTTAAGGTCGGCACTAAACGAGATGGTATTATACTCATCTATTGGAATAAGCAGTGATGCACCGATACGCAAATTTGTAGGTATAAATTCGTTAGTATTTCCTCCATCATAAGATATCTTGCTACCGATATTTGAGGCATTCAGACCTAGTCCCAAAAGACACTCCCTATTGCCTAACATAATATAATTATTATAATAGAGAGCTAAATCTGCCGAGAAAGCAGTACCAGCCTCCATATCCTCTTCATAGTCGTATTGCAAATCACTGTATATGAATCGCAATGCTACCGCTGCTGAAAAAGTTTCGGACAACATACGTGAATATGCTACATCTACAGCAAACTCATATGGTTTTATGGTGTACTCCTCGGCAATAACCTCACCTAATGAGAAATATGTAAGCGAGCCACTGACTGCTGAATACTCGCCTATTCGATAAAAACCGGCCAAATATGCCAAATCTATGTCGTTTACAAGCTGCCTCAGCCATGGTGTATACGACATTGAAAGACCTGCGCGTGCAATATTGAAAGGATATTTTGCAGGATTCCAGAATTGTGAATTGACATCGGGTTCAGTAGCAACACCTATATCTCCCATAGCTCCGCCTCGTGCATCTGGTGCAATAGAAAGAGATGTAACACCGGTATTTACAGGATTGAATTGTTCCTTTTGAGCATAAACCTGTAATGCCAACACCATACACATCAAAACAAGTATAATTCTATTCTTAACCATCTTTAATATTAACTTTGTAATCTTATATTAAAACTTATTTTTTGCCTATTTATTGTTTAGGAGTATTAATTTTCGTGTTTTTGTGCGTTCGCTGCCTCCATTCTCAGATAGTGTGGCACGATAGAGATATACACCCGTAGCAAGCGGAGTTCCGCTTTGTGACGTAACATTCCAGTCAACCTCACACACTGAGCCTTCGGTCTCTACCCTTTCATCATAGCGCCACAATATCTGCCCCTGAAAATCAAACAATTCAATAGAGACGTTCATATTACATCCCGGACGGTTATGTAACAACTTGAAGGTAGCTTTCTCGCCATACCGCACAGGGTTAGGTGTAAGTGTAATATCCACAAAATCAGGAGCCAGGTTCGGCACAACCACAAAATGTAATGTATCTGTCGACGAATTATTGTAGAGGTCCCACGCACGCAACACCAACGTATGTTCACCTGCCGACAACGTATCGACCGAGAACTCAATTGTACCGCTACGGAAGTCGCCCACAAGAGGCATGTATACACTATTCAAATTATAGGTATGCTTGACATCATTATCTATCATAGCAACTATGTCGTGTCCAATTCCTGTCCCTACAGTATTGATTCCACTCTCATCGAACAGTTCCACAAAGAGACGTGGTGTTGCGTTTACCTCATCACCCTGAATAAAAGATGGGGTATTAAGATACATTTTTATCTGTGGGCCTTCTTTATCATCTGAGATAGAAGAGGAGGTTCCACCCACTGTAAAGTTATCGTAATAGCCCTTCGAAGAGATACCAAGAGTATCTGTTGCATAGAAATTCATCATTCCTTGCTCATCCGTATAGCTTATATCCATCGGTACCGGTATGGAAAGCTTGAAACGCCCGGAGGAGACAGAATCACTGCCAGCAAACAGTTTCTTACGGAATGCACTGTATTGATAGGCACCAAGGTCTGTATTATCTCGCGTGTAGATATCTTCTATACAATCAAACATTGTAGTAGATAGTGTTCCTGTATAATTATCGACCAAAACACCATCTGAATTCTCTATATGCCCTTCTACAATAACAGTTCCACCTGCAGATGCTTGTCCGCCATCAACAGCCTCTGCTCCATTAAAGCGATCCACAACAACCTTGTAACGTGGTATATGCAAACGTAAAGCAGGGTCACCTATAAGCACATATTGCAATTTATTCTCTGACAAATCGGCACTACTCGATATAACGGAACATTTGGCAAGGCGCACCGCATCACCTACAGCAGGCAGCATACCATCTCTGCTCGGGTTCACCAGATGTCTCATAAATTGCTGATTTATCACTGCATTGTATGACTGCAACACCGTTCTTGTAGTTGTAAACAGACCTATTGCAGCTCCATTAGGATTAAGCATTGCAACCTCACCCAATGAGCCATCTCCTATATCAAATGGAGTAATATCACACGATGCTGTTACCCAAAACGGAATCTTAGGTGACGAAATAGCAGACATATCTGTTGTCTTCCATACAAGTTCGTGAGACAGAACCACCGCACTACCGTGCCCCGAGTAATTTACCACCAATGCCCCTTCAGAGAGTTTATTATGAATAGCCTTCGTAACAGCAGGATATCCGTTTCCGGTAGCAAGCACCTCAACAGGATAGTCATCCCAATAGATACGTTCGAGCATAAAGGAGGGATGACTCTCCTTAAAAATGGATGCAATTTCTTCAGCATCTTTCATGTGTTGATTAGGCATCGTCTTGTCTCCGTCATCAGCCAGCAGAAGAATGACATTCTGCCACGAACCCGGTGTCTCATTACGCATATAAGAGATAATTTTGTCCACCACCTGTCGTGCTTGCGATACATCTTGTACAGGAAGACGACCTACGCCCAAATCAACCTTATCATATATAAAATTACCACCTTCATTGTCATCAAGATAACCGAAATAATCCTCAAGCACATAAGAATACAATGAACTGACCGAGTTTTGTGATTGGTATGTGAGTAGCAGATTATCCTGACTATATTTTGGATATGTAATAAGACGGTTATCGGACAGACCGTCACCAAACAAGAGCAGATACTTAGGAGCTTCATCAACTGTAGAAGCCCTGTCGTAGAGCATTTTCATCAATCGGCGATAGGCTGTCGCATCTGGAGTTCCCGATGAATATTCGTTGAATATCTGATCAGCTGTAACAACAGCCACCGAGATGCCGTCTATATCACGATGCGCCTGCGCCAAACGCTCGGCTTCACCTATAAATACTCTATTGGAAGGTACGATAATAACCATATCAACAGGCTCCATAGAGTGCAGGTTCTGGTTGGCAACCTTCTCCACATAGATAGGAGAGGGGAAATCACCTGTAACATCCACTGCAACAAGTTTCTCGGTAGGAGCAGCCGAAGCAACCACACTATATATACCATTATCAAATGTTCCCACAAGTTCAGTGGTGGCGGCAGGTTCGGTAACCCTCCATACATGTGTCGTAGCATTAGCCTCAGCTATTCTGAATGTTGCATTGACATTGTCGGCATCGCCCCTAAACAGAGTATTTGAACCGCGCAGAGCCAAAGAACGTGTAAAATTGACCCTAATAAAATCGAGATAACCAGAGACAAGGGCATTAGAAACCGAATGGGTAAGAATTATCTCCGTTTTATCAGATAATGTAGATGGAGCCATTGTGGTCTGCGATATCCGGCCCTCGTCCTTAGAGCTTGCCTTCGGAATAGAAAGCATACCCACCTTTACCCTATTTACATCAACAGCAACAGTGCTACTGCTTACAGCATTGGAGCCAAAAGAGATATCCAATGTTGCATCCTTGCCCGATTGGACACCATCTATATCAAGCGTATAGCTTACAGAACGTCCACTTGCATAATTGTATTCCTCGAGCAATGCTCTACCATACTTGCATAACGAGAACTCCTCTTTCTCGTGCAAAACATAATCGGGATATGAAGAATATGTTGTCACCGGGTCGGACAACTCTTCCTTTGGAAACGACAAAGGTTCCCCTTTGTTTTCACTAAGAAAATAGTAGCTATACCGAGAATACACATTCTGTTTATGAGTGTATCTTCCGTTTGTATAGTCCCATCGTATTGTACCATTGGCATAGAAGAGCATGTAACCTTTCTCGCGCCATAATGGAATCTCTTTCAAATCATCGGGCAAAAGATGCAGATTGGTTTCGGGGAGGAGTTCTCCTCCATAACCATAAAGACTAACCTTTTCCGGATTCTTAAATCCCATCTTCAATAATTGGGCATCTGTTATTTTATGTACACCTTCGGATGAAACACGAATCTTAACCCAATACCCATTACTTAATAGCGAACTGTCGGCATAGTTACGGAGTGCACTTTTGCGTGACATAACCCTCGTCATTGCAGCCTCCACATTTAAACTCCTCTCTATAACGGGTTTAAACGATTCTATACGCATAAATCTCCCGCTATTATGAACTATAGGGATGAAACTTATATCAAGAATACACTTCTTAGCCGACATACCGACATTCAGAGTCGGTTTTGGATAGTCTGTAATAAGTGCCCTATTCTCTTCGAGACCGTACTGTGCTATCTCGGAGCTGCTTATGGGCTTCATTTCGGGATACTCAATTCTTACAGAATAGTTGTATAACAGAGCATCATCAGGGAGTTCGAACGATGTCGCATAACGTGGAAGCACTGAATCGCGCTCAAATTGTCCCCAATCGATATCTATGAACTGCGCTCTTATACTCAAAGAGATAACAAGCAGTAGTATTATATTTATTGCTCTTCTTATCATTCAATCAACGTACATGAAAATCAAGTACCTTTTCTTCTCCTATATATCCCTTCAGATGATCACCGATATTTACGGGCCCCACGCCTGACGGAGTACCTGTAAAGATAAGATCACCTGTCTTTAGGGTGCAGAAACGGCTCACATATGCTATTATCTCATCTATAGGAAAAAACATCTCTCCGCTATTTCCCTGTTGTACTATTTTGTCATTAATAGTAAGGGAGAAATCGAGATTCGAAAGATTGTACCCTTCAACAGATCTAAACTCACCCAAGACTGCAGAGCAGTCAAATCCTTTGGATAACTCCCAAGGTGCACCTTGGGCTATAAAACCACGTTGCATATCACGGGCTGTAAAATCAACACCTATCGTTATTGCATCATAATAGCGGTGAGCAAAACGTGCAGGTATGCTGCGTCCAAGTTGGTTTATACGCACTACAATCTCTCCTTCGTAATCTATACGTCCCATCCAATCGGGCAAATAGAAATGTTTGCCATTCTTGAGTATAGCCGAATCGGGTTTCATAAAAATTGTAGGCACTTGAGGCTTCTCACCACTACCATCAAACTCTATCGCGTGTGCTGCATAGTTCTTTGCTACTGCTATTATCTTCATCAGTCTATTTCTTCTAGAATCTTTGTTTATTTTTTAATTTATACAAGAGAGCATAAAAAACATGTCACCCGTACGTAATATATATAACGCAACAAATTTAACCATATTATATCATTCCATAAAATTTGTGCCTGAAAAACGATAAAAAGATTGTATCTTCGCCAAAAGAAATTGAAAGACAATGAAAAATAACGATTGGAAAGATAGACTCAATATCGTCTACTCGACAAACCCCGATTTCCAATATTCCACCGGTGAAAATGAGGATATCGAAACACTGCCAAAGCAGCAACAGAAACTAAGGGTGAGTATTGAAAAGAACCATCGTGGCGGCAAGACTGTTACAATTATAAAGAACTTTGTCGGGAAAGACGAAGATATAAAAGAACTTGGGCGTAACCTCAAAACCCGTTGCGGAGTAGGCGGCACTACCAAAGATGGCGAAATACTCATCCAAGGAGATTTCAAGGAGAGAATCATAGAAATATTAAGAAAAGAGGGATATACACAAACCAAATAGACTGTATAAGATATTTTTCATCGGACATTGTTGTCATTTTTCAGAAAAAGAGTATCTTCGCAATATATACAAGAATAACCCAAAAACAGATAATAAAATGTCGAACAAATCCAAACTTATCCTTGCAGCTGAACTGCTTAAGATCAAAGCTGTAAAATTGCAACCCGAGCAACCTTTTACATGGGCATCGGGATGGAAATCACCTTTTTACTGCGATAACCGCAAAACACTATCGTTCCCAGAACTCCGCACACGAGTGAAATTGGGATTGGCTAACCTCATACTCGAAGAGTTCCCCGAGGCGGACACTGTAGCAGGTGTTGCTACCGGCGCCATTGCACAAGGTGCACTTGTGGCCGAAGAACTAGGTAAGCCCTTTGTATACGTACGTCCAAAGGCAAAAGATCATGGACTCGGCAACCAGATTGAGGGTGATGTTCAACCCGGAGCAAAGGTTGTAGTAATAGAAGACCTTGTATCAACAGGACTCAGCAGCCTTAAAGCTGTTGATGCTTTGCGTGCAGCAGGAGTAGAGGTAGTAGGTATGGTAGCATCATTCACTTACGGTTTTGATGTTGCTAAAGAGGCTTTTGCCAACGCAGGTGTAAAACTGATAACCCTTACAGACTATGAGTCGGTACTAGAGTCGGCCAAAGCTACAGGTTATATTACAGAAGATGTAATGCCCACACTGAAAGAGTGGCGTGAGAATCCATCCGAGTGGAGAAACGACCTTAAATAATCTATCTATGAGTCAGTACGAAAGCAGTGTAAAGCAAATCCCTTATCCACAAGAGAGAGTATACTCGAAGCTCGAAAACCTAAACAACCTCGAAGCACTTAAAGACAGGATACCCCAGGATAAGGTAAAAGATTTCTCTTTCGACCATGATCAGGCAACCGTTGAAATTCCTCAGTTGGGAAAGGTTACAATAAGGGTGGTTGAACGCGAAGAGCCTAAATGTATAAAATTTGAGGCAGTCGGCTCGCCCATTCCGGTAAACCTGTGGATACAAATAATCCCCGATGGAGACACAGCATCCAAGATGAGAGTAGTTGCAAAGGCCGAAGTAAACTTCATGTTGCGTGGAATGATAGAGAAACCTCTGAAAGAGGGACTGGAAAAGATTGCAGAAACATTGGCATTGATACAGTATTAACATTTTGAGGGGTGTACAATTATACGCCCCTCTTTTCATCTTATTTTACATATGGCTAAAAAACTTTGGGATAAGAACAGCACCATAAACCCATTCATAGAGGAATTCACAGTAGGTAAAGATAGGGAGCTAGACCTTTTGCTTGCCCGATACGACATTCTTGGCTCAATAGCACATAGCACAATGCTATGTAGCATAGGCATGCTAACCGACGAAGAGACTGTTGCACTGCACAAAGAGCTACGCAACATATATAAGATTGTGGAGGATGGGAACTTTATAATAGAAGATGGTGTTGAAGATGTCCACTCACAAGTTGAACTTATGTTGACACGTACGCTGGGTGATATAGGCAAGAAGATACACAGTGGACGTTCACGTAACGATCAGGTGCTACTTGACCTAAAGTTATTTACACGCCATGAAATGCAAAAGATATGCCAATCGACAAAAACACTGTTTGACAGCCTTATAGAGCAGAGCAATCGCAACAAAAACATTCTTATGCCGGGATATACCCACCTTCAAGTAGCCATGCCATCATCATTTGGCTTGTGGTTTGGAGCATACGCCGAAAGCCTTGCTGATGACATGCTCTTTTTACAAGCGGCATATAGGATGTGTAACCGCAATCCATTAGGTTCGGCAGCAGGATATGGCTCATCTTTTCCACTCAACCGCAGCATGACTACAGAGTTACTTGGTTTCGATAGCATGAACTATAATGTAGTATACGCACAGATGGGACGTGGCAAATGCGAACGCAATGTAGCCTATGCGCTTGCCAGCGTTGCCGGTACCCTTGCAAAGATGGCATTCGACGCTTGTATGTTCAACTCACAGAATTTTGGTTTTATAAAACTGCCGACAGAATGTACAACAGGTTCAAGTATCATGCCACACAAAAAGAATCCGGATGTTTTTGAACTACTACGCGCAAAATGCAACCGTATACAGGCATTGCCCATTGACATAACTCTGATAATGAACAACCTGCCTGTAGGATATTTCCGCGACCTGCAAATTATCAAAGAGGTATTCCTGCCAACATTCAAAGAACTATCGGATTGTCTTGAGATGGCAAGATATATAATTGAACGCCTTGAAGTAAACAAAAACATATTGGATAACGGAATATACGACCCAATGTTCAGTGTTGAAGAGGTTAACAGACTGGCTACAGAAGGTGTACCATTCCGAGATGCATACAAGATTGTAGGAATGAAAATTGAAGCTGGCGAGTTCACTCCCAATAAAGAGATACATCATACCCACGAAGGCAGCATAGGAAACCTATGCAACGAGCGTATATGTGAACTAATGGAAAACATATACAACAATATGGATTTTAGCAAAATCGAGGAGGCCGAAAAGACTCTTCTTGGAAGAGATTGACTATATTATACGACATTCAACCGAGCCGGCAGATAATGCAGCCATATGGGTGGCATTGGCAAAAATACGCTCCTTGTCATGAGTGACTAGGATAACAGTACACTCTCTATTATACTCTTTTATCAACGAATAGAGTGACTCTTCGGACTCATAGTCGAGATACGTTTCCGGCTCATCAAAGACAAGCAGGTCGGGATTCGACACCACTGCGCGTGCCATTAGTGTACGTTGCAGTTCGCCTCCACTAAGACTCCCTACCGGTCTGTGGGCTAATGATGATATACCCACACGCTCCATTGCATCATATATAAGCATCCTATGGGATTTATCAGAAGATAACCCCCAAAAAGAGGTTGCACTAATAAGTCCAAGTTCAACAGCCTCGTATACCGTAATAGGAAACATCCTATCTATTTGTGAACTTTGGGGCACATATCCCATTGTAAGAGATGTCACGACTTTTCCATCCCTGCTATATATAACCTCTCCTTCTTGCGGTTTTAACAACCCTAGAATTATCTTTATCATGGTACTCTTTCCGCTGCCATTCAATCCCACTACACCCCAATAATCGCCTTGCCCTATGGTAATATTCACATTGTGCAACAAGGGCTTGTTATCGTATGAAAAGGAGACATCTCTTAGTTCTATCATATAACTTATATTATCGTGATAATATCTCTGCAATGTGTAGCATCTCTCCATGCCAATCATAGTTAAGAGGATCAATCTCAACTACTTGCATACCAAGTTCATTGGCTATAGCTTGGGCATTTCTGGTATCAAATTCGGCCTGCACAAGGATATACTTGACGCCATATAGACGAGCCGAGTCGGTTACACTCTTCATTCCAAATACAGAGGGTTCTTTCCCGTCGTGTTCTATTGCTATCTGAGAGAGCCCATATCGGTTAGAAAAGTAGGTCAGTGAAGGATGGAATATAAGAAAAGCCCTGCTTCTGCAATCTCTCAGTTTGCAGGTTATTATGGAATCGGTCCTTTGTACACTCTTCTTGAATGAAACCAATCTTCTACGATAATCTGCGGCTGAGAGAGTATCTAACCTACACAATGTTTCACATATATTTTCAGCTATAATGGAAACGTTATCGGGAGAGGTCCAAAGATGCGGATCACCTTTATCCCTATTCACACCTATAGAGGTATCTACTATTTTCAAATCGGGATGTATATCGGCAATTCTACTTTTCCATGCATCCTCAAATCCTAATCCACCTACCATAAAATAGACCTCACTATCGGAAAGGGCCAATATATCGGAGGGGGTAGGGTCAAAAGTCTCAGGATTGGCACCTTTTGCAACAACCGAACGCACACACCAATTATCACCCGCAACAGCCTCAACTATATATCTATAAGGCTCCATTGTGACAGAAAGCTGTCTGCAGTCACTCACTGTTTCCGAGCAAGAGATCAAAAGGAGAATCAGAAGTGTGTAAATATAACGGCTCATTTATAATATAAGGTTTCTAAAAAAGAAAAAGCTCTGTAAATCCGGTATATGATATTGCCACCAATAGATAACGAAGGAATTTTCCTAACATCATTACAAGAAGCACTCTAAACCATCCCACTCTCATGACTCCTAAAGTCAATAGAATAGCTGTTCCAATCAATGGAACGAAAGAGAAGAAAGAGGCCCAGAATCCATATTTCTGTATCACCCTATCGGCCTGCCTCATACGTTTATCCGATACCCTGAACAAACGTGCAAGACTCTCTTTTTTAACAATGCGCCCCATGTAGAAGCAGGTAACGCCACCTATAGTATTACCAATAGTAGAAACAACAACCAAAGGCAAAGAGTTCAGCCCCATACCTAAAAGAAGTATCAACAGAACCTCACTTGTAAGAGGGAGTATAGAGCCGGATAGGAATGCCATTATACCCATTCCAAGATATCCATAAGCACTAAGAAATTCAACCAAAAAATCCATACCAAACATTCACAGCCGAGAGAATAACCCACAGCACATTTAAAATAATAAATATAACATTAAAAGTTTTTGTAAGACGCACCGAAAAAAGATACGCCATCATTATAGCCAAGCCAGGCAAACGCCACACATACAACATCTCGGAATATTCAGATACAAAAAAGGAAAGGAGCAGCAAATAGAACCCCGTAACAACAAAAAAAATAAACATCTTACGCATCAAAGGCTTTGCCGGGCTGGTACTACGAACAAAGACCGAGAGTGAAGTTATGAGAACAAACAACTCCAATACCGCCTGCATCAGGATTGGAAAGGATGGCATAGTCATATCAAATGGAAACAGCTCATTAAAACCTCTGATATAATCTTCCATCAAATAACTATAGTTGGGAAGCAGCGAAATAGCCCCCAAAAGAATCCATTGTGGTGTCACTGCACCAATAATAGCTGCAGCTATATTTCTTATACAAAATGTAGCTGTCATGGCTATGTATACAAAGAGTAATGGTAATAGATATAGATAGCAGTGATTAAACAACGAGAGAAACGATATAAAGGCAAATGCAGCAAAAATCCATTTTTGAACATCATTGCGCTGATAGCACGAAAGTGTTACCGCAAACAAAAGTACCTGCATCAATGATGACAAACATAAAGGAGTGTTGTCGTGGATAGAGAAAGAGAGAGCTGCGAGCCACATCACAAGACCACCAAGCCACGATATACGTCCCTCAATGATAACAAACGAGTTTACAATAAAAGCTACAACAATATATACAATAAACGATATGAGATAGGGCAACCATGTATACGACACTACAGGTTGAGAGAATAGTACAGTATCTCTATTACCCAAAAACAACATGCCTGCAAGCCACATTATGAGTGAGCCCGCAAGCAGTGTTGTAAGAGTATATTTACCGTTTACAAATCGCTTTTGCAATGTATTTCTGCTATTATAAGTCAAAACCTATATCTCCTCTGAAATACTTTTTCTCAAAGTCTACAATATCAGCAGAAGCAAATGATTTTGCCAACGCCTCTTTACGATCCTTTCCATAAGAGCAGATAGCAAGAACACGTCCTCCTGAAGTAACCACTTTCCCATCCTTTACAGCTGTTCCGGCATGGAACAATATACTCTCCTTTACCTCGTCAAGGCCACTAATAACAAATCCCTTATCATATGCCTCGGGGTAACCACCTGAAACCAGCATCACACATACTGCTGTGCGCTCGTCAAACTCAACCTCGGCATCAGCAAGAGTACCTGCATCTGTCTTTTCAAACAATTCAACTATATCGTTCTTAAGTCGCAACATCACGGACTCTGTTTCGGGATCACCCATGCGGACATTATATTCAATTACCATTGGTTCACCACACACATTAATGAGACCGAAGAAAATGAAACCCTTATACAAAAGACCATCAGCAGACAATCCTTCGACAGTAGGACGTATTATACGCTCCTCTACCTTCTGCATCCAATCCTTATCTGCAAATGGAACAGGAGAGATTGATCCCATACCACCTGTATTAAGTCCGGTATTACCCTCACCAACACGTTTATAATCCTTAGCTTCGGGTAATATCACATAATCCTTACCATCGGTAAGTACAAAAACCGAACACTCCACACCATCTAAAAACTCCTCTATTACGACTGTTGCAGACGAACTGCCAAACATGCCGTCAAACATCTCCTTAAGTTGCATCTTGGCCTCCTCGAGTGTTGGCAGGATAAGCACACCTTTACCTGCACATAATCCGTCAGCCTTTAAGACATATGGAGCCTTCAGCCCTTCAAGAAATCTATATGCCTCATCCAGTTCTGTTCCATTAAATGCTCTATACGCGGCAGTAGGAATAGAGTGGCGCTGCATGAAATCTTTAGCAAAGCTTTTGCTGCCTTCAAGTTGTGCAGCTTGCGCTGAAGGGCCAATCACTGCTATATGAGACAACTCTTTATTTCCTTTAAAATAGTCGTATATGCCTTTCACCAAAGGATCTTCGGGACCAACTACAATCATAGAAACTCCATTCTGCAACACAAATGATGCAACAGCCTCAAAATCACATGGTGATAGTGAAATATTCTCACCTACAGCCGAAGTGCCGGCATTTCCGGGTGCAATATATAATTTCTCTACTTTGCTGCTTTGTGCTATTTTCCATGCAAGTGCATGTTCGCGTCCTCCGCTACCTAACAATAATATCTTCATAATTCAGATTTTCAATGGTTATAATAATATTCTAGACTATCCCGAGATTACTTATCTCCCTTATCTTCTCTTTTTGTAAATGAACGTTTCCCACCTTTAAGGAAACTCTTTGAGCCTTCTTCCTTTCCTCTTTTATAGCTACCTCTCCACTTACCGTCCTTGGTATCATTACGTTTGAAATCCTCACGCGGAGCTCTATCGACACGTTGAGGCCTGTTACCTCTATCCTGGCCATACTTCTTCTCTCTTGTCCCGACATTGCTACCTTCTCTCTTTTCAGCAACACCATTTTCGTTTGCATCTACATACTTCTTGGCTGTACGAGTCTTGAAGTAGGCCTCAAGCTCACGACGCCGACGCATTGATGCATCCACATCGGGAGCACCGTCTTCTATTGGTTGGCGGTTACGTGGCTTACGCTCCTCGCCATCAAGACCTGTAAGACGCGATTTTCTTTTAAGTGGTGCAAAATCCTTTGCAAGCTTATTACCCTCGTCGCGGAATCCCTTATACTTGCCTTGGAAAAGTTCATACTTGCGGAACTCGCAGTTCAAATCACCGTTGAACAACGGGATACGTGCAGAAGCCTTAAGTCCAATCTGGTCGAAACAGTCGTAACTACTGCTTATAACCCAGGCTTCATTACCTTGGAAAGCATGTTTCATGCGTTCTCCCAAAGATTTATAAACCTGTAATAGATTATCAAGTACAAGACGCTCGCCGTATGGAGGGTTGACAACCATTATCGCACGTTGAGAAGGCTCCTCAAAATCTTTGATATCGCGACACTCTATCTCTACAACATCGCCCATCATTGCAGATTTCACATTCCTGCGTGCACATGCAACCATACGTCCGTCTACATCATATCCATATATCTTATGGTTAAATTCAAGCTCCATTGAATCGTCTTCATAAATAGAACGGAACAACTCGGCATCAAAATCTTTCCATTTCTCGAAAGCAAATCCCTGACGGAAAACACCCGGAGCTATATTTTTGGCGATAAGGGCTGCCTCAATAGGCAAAGTACCTGAACCGCACATTGGATCTATAAAATCACACTCGCCACGCCAACCGGTGAGAAGTATCATGCCGGCAGCCAAAACCTCGTTTATAGGTGCAGCACCGGTTTCGACACGATAGCCGCGACGGTGTAATGACTCTCCCGAACTGTCGAAAGCCAAAGTACACTCATCATGTGCAATGTGGATATGAAAAACCAAATCGGGATTGTTGAGCCTTACAGAAGGACGACGTCCACTCTTTTCGTTAAAGTAGTCGGCTATTGCATCCTTAACCCTATATGCAACGAACTTTGAATGGCGGAAAATATCACTATACACCACAGCATCTACCGAGAATGTAGAATTGCAATCAAGGTACTGTTCCCACTCTATAGCTTTTATAACATTATATACCTCATCTGCATCAGATGCCTTAAAATGGAATATCGGCTTCAAAATGCGAACAGCTGTTCTTAGACAGAAGTTAGCCTTATACATTAAGGCTTTATCACCCGTAAAAGACACCATACGACGCCCTATCTGTATATTGTTAGCGCCTAAATCCATCAATTCCTGTGCCAACACCTCTTCGAGTCCCTGGAACGTCTTGGCAATAAGTTCAAATTCCTCCATAAAAACCTAAAAGAACAATAGGGTATCCCCTTTGAAAAATTAACAATGATACAACACCTAACCGATTTTGTTATAAATATATAACCAACTCTGCAAGATGCAATGTAATCTGTTTGCAAAGATACAAAGAAAAACCATTCGAAACATTAAACAAGGTTGTTATTTACATTAAAAAATAGTATCTTCGCGTTTCTTTTAAAAAGAGTCATATATGATAAGGAAACTATATCGATATAAAAAGATTATCACAGGCCTGACTGCAATAGTAACCATAACCATATTATCCCAATTCTTTATATCGGGACAGAGCACTAGTAGTAGCAATATGCCATACTCTCAAATACCATATTGTGCAGTATCTCCATCACTACCCACCCATGTTACATTTGCCGGAGAAGAAATAAACCTAACCCGTAGTGACAGACGTGAGCGAATGGATAGGGAAATTCTGGCATTTACATATGCGCACATAAACACAATATTGCAAATTAAACGCGCAAACAGACTCTTCCCTGTTATTGAGCCGATATTAAAAGAGTGCGGTATACCCGACGACTTCAAGTATCTTATGATTATAGAAAGCAATGGCGACATACACGCACGTTCATCTGTGGGTGCAGGCGGATTATGGCAATTCATGGAAAAGACCGGACGAGAATATGGATTGGAGATTAACGATTGCGTAGACGAACGATACCATGTAGAAAAAGCTACACGTGCGGCATGCCGCTATCTGAAGAAATCTTATGCCAAATTCGGAAACTGGATAACTGTTGCGGCAAGTTACAATACAGGCTTTGCAAATATATCCCGACGCATAGAAACACAAAAAGAGAATAATGCCATAAATATGGTGCTGCTACCCGAGACCTCACGATATATATTCCGCTTGCTGGCAGCAAAGACAATTTTCGAGAGTCCATTAAAATATGGATTCATCCTCAATAAAGAAGACTTATACCCTAAACTTCCTATAAAGAAAGCCATAACGGTAAAGAGAACTATCGGTTCATGGTCAGATATAGCAAAAAAGCATGGATTGACCTATATACAGCTAAGAGAGGCCAATCCCTGGATACGTAGCAGTAAGATGCCGAATAATTCAAGAAAGAGTTATACAGTTATAATTCCTGATATCGAGGGACTCAACTACAACCCCAAAAATACAAAACCGCATAATCCTGCATGGGTGCTACGCTGAAACAAAGGAGAGATATAGAATTGATGATAACCTTTTCTATATATAATCATCTCCCATTTTCATGCGTGCATCATTAAGGAATTTTCTTATATCCCCTTCATTCCCTTTCTTACATACCATTAAAACATTCCCGGCATCCACAATAAGCAAACCGTCAACATCCTGTACAACTGCAAGCTTGCCTTCAGGGAGCGATATTACATTATCATGGCTATTATACATCATTGCATGTGAATGCATTATTACATTCCCATCCATATCCTTAGGAAGAGTACCATAAAGGGTGTCCCACGTTCCAATATCTGCCCATCCGAACTCTCCCACCTGCACAAAAACATTGTCGGCACGTTCCATAACAGCCGAGTCCATTGATGCATTTGGGAAGGATGTATAAATCTCATAGACTCTACGACGACGTTCATCCCTGTTCGGCAGTTCGGCAAAAACAGTCTCAAGTTCGTTCATCATCTCGGGCAACAGTTTGGATAGCGTCTCAATAACGGTTTGCACATTCCATATATATATACCCGAGTTCCAATAGAACTCACCACTCTCCATAAATATACGTGCAAACTCATACTCCGGCTTTTCGGTAAAGGTGCGTACCTTGTAGAAAGCTCCACTATCAGATACCGATTGATTATTCTCGACCTGTATATATCCGTATCGTGTTTCCGGGCATGTCGGTTTTATACCAATGATAACCAGTTTGCTATGACGAGCAACAAAGTCGAGGCCGTTTCCTATTGTCTCTACGAAGAGGTTTTCATTAAGCACAAGCTGATCGGCTTGAGCCACGACTATATTTGCATTCCTATTCAATTGTCTTATGTGACATGCCACGTACGCAATACTTGGCGCCGTACCGCGAAATGAGGATTCATGCAATATTTGTTCAACACCCAACTCGGGCAACTGTTTGCGCACAAGTTCGGAATACTCTATATTGGTAGATATTATTATATTCTCTTTGGGGACTATACGGCTGTAACGATCATAAGTCTGTTGAAGAAGCGTCCGTCCACATCCAAGCAAATCGTGGAATTGCTTAGGATATCCCTTTCTGCTCAGAGGCCACAGACGGCTGCCCACTCCACCTGCCATAATCACACAATAACGATTGCTATCCATAAAACGATTATTTATAATTACCAAGGTGTCTCTTTACAATTATAACGCGAGTATAATATTTTTATTCCATTCTACACAGATAAATAAACGATTTTTAGCAAATTAATTTAACAGGTATTGTTTTTGCAGAGTTTTATCTCCTTCAATAGAATTAAATATATAGCCACATATGAGCTATAACACAACAAAAGATATATAAATAAATCCATATAAACAGTATGCGATTCCGGGAATTCCCGGAATCGCATACTGTTTATAATTTCAAAATTCATATAACTCAAAATCCAGTCTGTTTAGAATTCTGCATTATTGGGAGTACGTGGGAAAGGTATCACATCACGAATGTTTGCCATACCTGTTACAAACAATAGCAAACGCTCAAATCCAAGACCGAATCCGGAGTGGGGACATGAGCCATAACGACGAGTATCAAGATACCACCACATATCCTTCATGGGGATACCAAGCTCCTCTATACGTGCAAGCAGTTTGCCATAATCCGCCTCACGCTCCGAGCCACCGATAATCTCTCCAATCTTCGGGAAAAGGACATCCATAGCACGTACTGTTTTTCCGTCCTCATTCTGTTTCATATAAAAAGCCTTTATCTCCTTAGGATAGTCGGTAAGAATCACAGGACGTTTAAAGTGAGACTCAACCAAGTAACGCTCATGCTCAGAAGCCAAGTCAACACCCCAATATACAGGGAACTCGAATTTATGACCGTTTGCCACAGCCTCTTCAAGAATCTTTATACCATCTGTATAAGCAAGACGAACAAACTCGGTATCCACAATAGAACGCAGACGCTCTATAAGCCCCTTGTCTATCATGTTGTTAAGGAATGTAATATCCTCCATGCAGTGGTCGAGCGCCCACTGTACACAATACTTGATAAACTCCTCGGCCAAGTCCATATTGTCTGTTATATCATTAAAGGCAACCTCGGGTTCTATCATCCAGAACTCTGCAAGGTGGCGAGGAGTATTTGAGTTCTCGGCACGGAATGTAGGACCAAAAGTATATATTGCTCCCAATGCAGTAGCAGCCAATTCACCCTCGAGCTGACCAGAAACGGTAAGACTAGCCTGTTTTCCGAAGAAGTCATTATCATACTTAATACTACCTTCATCGTCCTTCTTAAGGTCGTACAGGTTCATTGTAGTAACCTGAAACATCTGTCCGGCACCCTCACAATCTGACGCAGTGATGATAGGCGTATGGAAATAGTAAAAACCCTTATCGTGAAAGAACTTATGAATAGCATATGCCATATTGTGGCGTATACGGAATACTGCACCGAACGTATTTGTACGTGGACGCAGGTGTGCCACTGTACGCATATACTCCATTGTCTGCCCCTTCTTCTGAAGAGGATATGTATTATCGCACTCGCCAAGAACCTCTATGTCGGTAGCCTGTATCTCTACAGACTGACCACCGCCTATAGATTCAACCAATGTTCCGTTGACGCTTAGACATGCACCTGTTGTAAAGAGTTTCACTAGCTCCTCATCGAATTTCTCAACATCAATAACAATCTGCACATTGTTAATTGTAGAACCGTCGTTAAGAGCAACGAATGCTACTTGTTTGCTACTGCGACGGGTTCTTACCCATCCTCTTACGTTTACTTCGGCACCATAGGCAGTGCTCTTCAACAATTCGGAAATTTTAGTTCGTTTTATCGCCTTCATAACGATTTATTCTGTTTCTTATGTTTTTACTCATATGCACCCATGCGTAGCATATTTACCTCTTTATCGGTAAGATATCTCCAATCGCCACGCTTCAGGTTCTTCTTTGTGAGACCGGCAAAGAATACACGGTCCAATTTCACTACATGATAACCCAGATGCTCCATCATACGACGCACAATACGGTTCTTTCCCGAGTGTATCTCTATACCTATCTGAGAGCGGTCGGCATCGTTTACATAACTAACCTCATCTGCATAAACAGGACCATCCTCAAGTTCAATACCTGTTGCCAGAATATCCATATCCGACATTGCCACGTTCTTATCGCAAGTGACATGATATATCTTCTTTTTCATGTATTTGGGATGTGTCAAGCGCGAAGCAAGGTCACCGTCATTTGTAAGCAACAGCACGCCTGTTGTGTTTCTATCAAGACGACCCACAGGATATATTCTCTCTTTACCTATACCCTTGAGACAATCAAGCACCGTACGACGCTCCTGAGGATCATCTACAGTTGTAACACAATCCTTTGGTTTGTTTAGCAATACATAAACCTTTCTATCGGGATTCACACGTTCGCCATTGAAACGGATATCATCACTATGTGTCACTTTTGTACCAAGTTCACTTACAACAGTTCCGTTAACTGTGATAAGGCCTGCGGCAATATAATTATCAGCCTCGCGACGTGAGCATACTCCGGCATTAGCTAGATATTTGTTCAGACGCAATGGAGCATCGGGATCGATTGCAGCCTCACGGTAGGCCATACGTTTCTTCTTGCTGTACTTTGCATTAGGATCATACGATGATTTTCTGCCTCCATTCTGGCTGTAACCACTACGATGCATCGTACTGTATCCCTTGCTATAGTTGCCGTTATTTACACAGCCCTCGCTGCGAGAATAACCCTCGCCACTAAAAGATGTGCGACGCCCTTTATTACCATACTGGAGTTTATCACCATTATAACGACGAGTGTGTTCGCCATCCGAGCGTGGTACGTCAGAACCATACTGACGTCCATACGAGTGTGATTTCACACTGTTACCATAGCTGTCACTACGATCTACCTTTACATACTGGCCACGCGCATCGGCATCCTTGTTGAAGCGGGGACGCGACTTTTTTCTGTACTCGCCATTAAAATCATTGTTGAATGAACGCTCTCTGTTTCCATTCTTGGGGCTGTAGCCACCGGAGCGTTTCTCTCTGTAATTATCCATTTTACTATATTTTACGAACCTCACGGTCCAATTTCCTTTTTCAAACTCCGGTGTAACTATGTGGAGTTATTGCACGCAACTCCTCTTTTACATCTTCTGCCACATCAAGAGTATTTATAAACTGAAGCAACGAGTCGCGGTCAACCTTACTATTTGTGCGTGTGAGAGCCTTTAATGCTTCGTAAGGATTGGGATACGCCTCACGACGAAGTATTGTCTGTATACCCTCGGCACAAACATTCCAGCTGTTATCCAACTCATTGTATATAGCAGTTTCGTTTAGCAGCAACTTGCGCAAACCGACCATCGTACTCTTGACTGCTATAATCATATGCGCCATAGGTACACCGACATTACGCAATACGGTTGAATCAGTAAGGTCGCGCTGCAAACGAGATATAGGAAGCTTTGTAGCCAGATGGTCGAGGAGCGCATTCGCTATTCCCAAATTGCCTTCACTATTCTCAAAGTCTATAGGATTAACCTTATGTGGCATTGCACTAGAACCAACCTCACCTGCCTTTATCTTCTGTTTGAAGAATTCCATTGATATATACTGCCAGAAGTCACGATCCATGTCAATGATTATTGTATTTATACGACGCATTGCATCGAAAAGTGCAGCAATATTATCGTAATTGGATATCTGTGTCGTATATTGTTCGCGTTGCAGGCCCAGTTTCTCGCTTACAAACCTATTTCCAAATTCTTTCCAATCAATATTCGGATATGCTACATTATGAGCATTGAAATTACCTGTAGCGCCACCGAACTTAGCAGAGATAGTACAAGACTTAAGTAACTCCAACTGAGTCTCAAGTCGATACACAAAGACCATAATCTCTTTACCCAAACGTGTAGGCGATGCAGGCTGTCCGTGTGTACGGGCCAACATCGGAATATCCTTCCAAGCATCGGCATACTCCTTCAACAATGCTACCATCTCTTCAAGCACCGGATAGTACACCATCTGAAGAGCATCCTTAATACTACGAGGGATAGATGTATTGTTAATATCCTGTGAGGTAAGACCAAAGTGGATAAATTCTTTACAAGAGTCGAGACCGCCAATAGCATCGAAACGCTCCTTTATAAAATACTCTACCGCCTTTACATCATGGTTTGTAACCTTTTCTATCTCCTTGATACGACGTGCATCATCTTCTGTAAACTCTTCATATATGGCACGTAACTTCCCGAATACAGAGTTGTCTACGCCTGCAAGCTGAGGCAAAGGTATTTCACACAATGTGATAAAGTATTCAATCTCTACAAGTACACGGTACTTCATTAATGCATACTCTGAAAAGTAAGCAGCAAGTGCATCTACTTTCCCCCTGTATCGTCCGTCTATAGGCGATATTGCTGTCAAAATATTCAGTTCCATAGTTTATAGGTTGGAAGAATTGTTTTATTTGTGAAATTCGACTCTTTATGAGTTTTTCTGCTACAAAAATAGTATTTTTAGATATAACACCCGAATGTTATATAAAGTTTATTATAAAAATGAATAAGGCTTATATATGCAAACGACTTAAAACAAAAATAACCTGCTTCCGCAGGTCACTACTTCGGTGGGCGTTGACGGATTCGAACCGCCGACCCTCTGCTTGTAAGGCAGATGCTCTAAACCAGCTGAGCTAAACGCCCGAATTAACAAATGGGATGCCGACCAATAGTAACTTCTTAAACTTACCTTTCGTGGGCGTTGACGGATTCGAACCGCCGACCCTCTGCTTGTAAGGCAGATGCTCTAAACCAGCTGAGCTAAACGCCCGAAAAGGCCGCAACCCTAATTGCGTTGCAAAGGTAACACTATTTTCGGAATACACAAAGAAAATGAGAAAAATATTTTAAATAATTTATCTTTTACCCATAAATCACTACACGCGATAACATACCGGCCATACAAAGAGCAACTACTCGGCAAGCGCAACAGATAAAAACAGACACATAAAAAGCTACAGAAATCTGTAGCTTTTTATGTGTCTATAATGTAATGTCTATTACTTTACAACCGAGATAATTACACGACGGTTAAGACGAGCGGGCTTCTCGGCAGCAACGCCTCCCTTACCCTCAACAACAATCTGATCGCGTGATACACCAAGCTCGACAAGCTTATCAGCAACAGCATTTGCACGAGCTTCAGAGAGTTTCTGGTTATAAGAAGCAGAACCGGTTGCATTATCAGCATAACCTACTACAGAGAGTTTAACACCTGCGCTCTTTGCAGCCTCAGCAAGAGACTTCAAGTTGATAACCTCCTTCTTAGACTCTATCTTAGAAGAGTTAAACGCAAAGAATACAGACTGAGCCGCATTGAAGAACTTGGGCTCGTTCTCTAGCTTGTTAATCTTGTTCTGAGCCTGAGCAAGAGATGTCTTGGCTGCAGAAAGCTGAGACTTGAGCTGATTGTTCTCTGACTCCTTAGCCTGAAGCTGAGCGCCGAGTTCTGCAAGAGCAGCTGCGTTCATTGCCATGATTGCATCTACATCGGGAGCGTTATCCCAACCTACGCGATTAAACTTATATGTAACACCCACCTGAGCATTCCACATCATATCGTAACCATCTCTCTCGCTAGGAATACCACCAAAACCGTTTCTTACAAACAAACCACCAAGCTCAAGATTGATAGCCCAATGTTTAGATAAACGGAATGTATTGAGCAGACCATAGTTTGCGCTTATGCTACCATCATACTCATCACCGCCATCGATACCGGCCCAACCAACACCGACATAAGGTATAGCATTCCATATACGCTTCTCATTATATCCACAAAGAAGATTGCTAAGGTTAAACATTGCATCAAAATGGAAGTTCATAAAACCGGTCTCATCAGCATCCTCATAAGGCTTAACTTCCCAACCGTTATAAGCAACTCTCCATCCAAAACCGGGGGTATGCCACTTACCAACGAAAGCAGAGATAGCCGGTGTCAGGTGATCAAACGGACTCTCGCCCAAAGTAACAACACCATTAAACATCTGGACGCCTCCATTCACACCAACGAACCAGTTACTACCAAAACTGTTGGTAACTACACTATTCTTCTTAGTAGGAACTTCAACGACCTCGCTAACAGTCTCCTGTGCAAAAGAGGCCACAGCAATGCTGGCAATAGCCAACGACATCAAAAATTTCTTCATACTAGTATAAATTAGATAATTTAAATTATTAATATCAACATATAAAAACATCTCCAAAGCTAAAACACTTGTTATTTGAATAATGTTTCTGACGCCCTGCTATAAAGTTTAAACAGTTATCCAAAAACAGTATTTCATTTTGCAAAATTAAAAAATTTTTGTTTAAATATAAAAGAGACAGATATGCAAACAGTTTTGCATTAACAAATTTTAACTACCACTCTTTATAATATATAGTTTAGAAAAATTTTTCTATATCGGAGTCACTCATTATATGAATTATAGGCTTGCCATCGGGTGTTCTAGCCGGCATTTCACATGCAAACAATTTACCTATCAAACGATTCATCTCCTCTCCTGAAAGGTACTGCCCAACAACAATGGCAACACGCCTTGCCATCGAAAGTGCAATCTTCTCATGACGTTTCTCTTGAACAGTAGCCGTCTCTTCTATCTCGGAAGAGATTATTTCTTGAAGAAGAACTACAGGAGAGAGACCATCCAAATCGGCAGGAACACCGTTAACAGCATAGCAACCACCTCCAAGTGACGATATATCAAAACCTAAAAATGATAACTCGTCCATAATAGACTCGAGTACGGCTGCATCACCCACAGAAAGGTCGATACGTTCAGGGAACAGTAACTGCTGCACATACCCACGCTTTTCGGAAAGTTGTTTCAGATATTTCTCATACAATACTCTTATATGCGCCCTTCGTTGATGAATAAGCATCAACCCCGACTTTACAGGAGTGATGATATACTGCCCTTTAAATTGCATGAAAGTGGCATTATCCTCAACATCAAATAGTTTGTCATCGGATTGCAATTCCTCATTACCTTTAACATCAAGAGCTACACCAGCAGCACCAAATGCAGATACAGGATACTCACCCAGCAGAGGCGATACCATTTCCTCGCTATCCATATTGTTCTTATCTATTCCATCATAAAGAGACTCCCAGCCACTTACTTGCTGCTGTTTACGATACTCGGAAGATATACTGCGATAGGGGTTATAATTAGGGTTATACGAAATTTTTGGCGGAGTCACTGTTAACGGAGTATTACCCGACAAATCCATTGCAGGAATATCCAGAATATCCTCTGCATCAAAATCAAGTCCCGGTGCTGCATTATACCTGCCCAGCGCCTCACGCACAGCAGCAGCGATTATCTTCCAAAGAATCTGCTCGTCCTCAAACTTTATCTCGGTTTTAGTGGGATGTATATTTACATCAATATGGTCCGGTTCAACATCAAGACATAGAAAAAAAGGTATCTGTTCACCCTGTGGCAACATTTGGGAATAAGCCTCGGTAACTGCCTTGGCAAAGTAAGCATGACGCATATATCTTCCATTAACGAAGAAATATTGTTGGGCTCCTCTTTTACGCGCACTCTCGGGAGTACCTACAAATCCTTTTATATTTATAAGAGGGTTCATTACCTCTACCTCGACCAATAGGGAATTCAATTTCTTACCAAAGAGGTCGAGAATTCTCTTCCTGAACGAGGACGCTTGCAAAGAGACGACATCACTCTCGTTATGCCTTAACGAGAAATCGATGCTATTGTTTATTAGAGCAATCCTCTCAAACTCTGCCACTATATTATTAAATTCGGTCTGTTGCGATTTAAGGAATTTTCGCCTTGCCGGAATATTGAAAAAGAGATTCTTTACCTTAAAGTTGCTCCCAACGGGAGCCATCACCGGCTGTTGTTCCTCGAGCGTAGAGCCAGACAAGACAATGGATGTGCCCAACTCATCTTCGGCACGACGAGTGATAAGCTCCACCTGGGCAACAGCAGCGATGGAGGCCAAAGCCTCGCCTCTGAAGCCCATAGTTGAAAGGGCAAACAAATCCTCTGCCTTTCTTATTTTTGATGTTGCATGACGTTCAAACGACAAACGGGCATCAGTCTCGGACATTCCGCAACCATTATCTATAACTTGTATCAACGTACGCCCACCATCACTAATGACAACCTCAACTTTGGTTGCACCAGCATCAATAGCATTCTCCATCAACTCCTTTACCACCGAGGAGGGGCGCTGTACAACCTCTCCGGCTGCTATCTGATTAGCAACCGAGTCGGGCAACAGATGTATAATATCCTGCATACAACTATCGAAAAAACTGTATTAAATACTCCAACTACCTGTAATCAAATAATGCAATATGAAAAGCATTATTATAAGAGCCACCACCAATGTTTTTGTAGAGAAACGTAACCCCTCTTCCTTGTGACTTTTCAAATGTCGTGTATCCTTGGCAAAAGCACCCCTTATTCGCTCCTCATACGATGTCTCCTCGGGAGGCAGCAAACCTAAGTCACGCTTGGCATTCTCTACAATTTTGTCAAGTTTCTCCTTGCGCTCGTCAACAAATATATATTTATGGTTGAACCTACGGGGTTCACGTGTATTGAAATATCCCATTCTCAATCATTTTTATATCCTTCGAGCGTGGGCAATGGTATATTTCCACGCTCAATCTTTTTCAGTTGCAGCTCACGACTCTTATCACGCCAATTGAATATATCATCTTTATCTATCGGTCTTACATAATCGAACCATGCAAAGTTATCCAGATATAGTTCCTGAGAAGGGATCTGAGTCAAAGGATAGAAAATTCCTTCGGCCTTTGTCGGTATCACAATACGATCTACCTCGCCATCCTTCATGAAAGCTGCCAGCTTACCCGACTCGGTACTATTCATTCCGAGAAGGAGTTTGTCATCATCGAGCGGATAATATCTCACCTCAACACTGCCTATTACCTGCATCTCGTCAAGTTTCTTATCTCTGAAAAAGAACTTCATCTCCTGGCCGCGTATCTGATTATAATTTACCGAATCCATACGCTCGGCATACAATGTCTGATTTATAATATGTACCCAATCAATGGATGCAGTATCCATATAAACCTTAATCTCCTCGCCAAGTAACTGCTGTTCACCATACCACATGATAGGATCCTTATACATAGTCATACATGTATCTCGGGAATCGAACACCAATGAGTCACATACAGCCTGCATGTCGGAACGATAGGCTCTTACCTTATGACATGCACGTACAATACGATACAAGGAATCGGTATCAATATTATATGTCACAGCCCATATCGTATCTGAGTGCATATATAATGTGTCACCCTGCGAGAAGTCCATAACAACAGCCTTTCCCGTAACATAAGAGGAGTCGGACAGTTCGTTCATATATGCATACTCGCCTGTAAACATATTACCACCTATTGTATCGCTGTATACAATATTCCCGAAAGCCTCACTCACACCCGCCAGCTCATCATAGAATAGAGAATCACCTACAAGCTCTTTTTCTTTGTTGGCAACAACCGAACGCCGCAGTAATGTTGCCTGACGTTTCGCAGTGTTATAGTATCCCAAAGATGAACGGATATGATTATCTGCATTATAAATATCCGTAGGACCTACAATCCTGGCTATTTTGCTGTCTGTATTATAGCGCAATGTATCGGAAAACATCCTGAACTGCGGATTATGCAACGCCACTTCATTCGTAAAGACCGCCTCCTTAGAAGAAAGATTGTATTGTCCCCACTGCGAATCGAGCGTATTCTCCACATCCGAGAGAATACCGCCATCGAAATAATAAGCCAGGTTGATGTTTCTGTCGTAGTTAAGACTATCAGTCTCCAGTACTGTTCCTTTATTCTCAAGACGTACATTATGCCTTACCCTCGCTAGGTTGATATTACCATCATAGTCGGCATAATCACCATCCAGGAATAGGGTATCACCCTGCTCCATCCTCACATGACCAAAAGCCCTAACCGAGTTTGTCTTCGTATACAAATAGGCACTGTCACAGAACATATACATACTATCACGACGCAATCGTACGTCACCGACAAGAATAATAGCATCAGGCAACCTCTCTTCGTCGGCTTTTGTAACATCCGCATGCAGCATATATAGGTAATTCTTACCCTTTACCACACTATTATCCGAAGCTGTCGGTCCTGCAACCTCCCTATCTTGAGCGCAAAGAACAGATAACCCAAAGAGGAGGAATATTATTGTATGTATTCCACGCATATTATCTACAAATGTTTCACTCTTTATCTTCATAGAACACCCAGCCCGGATACTTAAAATCGCACTGACGACTATCCTTGCTGTTTACCCTGACATATGTACTCTTCTGTTTCTCCTTTATCCAGTCCATCACCTTCTGTTCACTCATCTTGGCCATGTAAAGCTCACGCAATTTCTCATAATCATCCTTGATATTGGCTTTATGTCCATCCACCCTCGATTTCAACTTCACTATAGCACAAACAACCTTATCACCATTTTGTCGTAATATAAATGGGGATGAAATCTCGCCTACTTTCATATTGTCAACCACACGAGCAACATCTACAGGAAGGTCCTGCAATTCAAAACGCGACGACGCTGTCATCTTATTGAACATCAATCCATGATTGTTACGAGTATCCTTATCATCCGAAATCAACTGAGCGACAACCTCGAATTTGATAGAGTCGTTACGTATATCATTGGCAATTGTATCGAGTCTAGAAAGCATATAATCCACATTCTCATCCGATACTCGAGGCTTCCTCAAAATATGGCGCACCTTGATTCTATCGCCTCTTTTCTCAAGCAATTGGATTATATGGAAACCATACTCCGACTCTACAATCTTCGATACTTTATTAGGGTCGGTCAGATTGAATGCAACATTTGCAAACTCTGGGTCGAGTTCGGCGCGTGCCACAAAATCTAGTTCTCCTCCTCGACGGGCCGAACCGGGATCCTCGGAATAGAGCAGAGCCAAAGTAGAGAACGAAGTTTCATTATTATTGACACGCTCGGTATAGTCGCGTAACTCACTCTTAACCCTTTCTATCTCAGAAATCTCAATCTCGGGTTCCAATGTTATAATCTGTACCTCTACCTGTGACTGCACAAACGGGATACTATCTTGCGGCAACGAGTTATAATAACGACGAACGAGAGCCGGAGAGACCTTTATATCGCCCACGATAGAACGTTTCATGCTGTTCATCATGAAATTATTATACTCCATTTCGTAGTACATCTCGCGTATCTGACTCGAGTTCATTCTGAAATACTCTTCCATCTTCTCTTTTGAGCCCAGATTCTGAAGAACATAATCCATACGCTGGTCAACGCTCTGTAATATAAAGCTTTCATTAACCTCTACACTATCCAGAATGGCCTGATGCAGAAAAAGCTGCTGCACTGCAAGTTCCTCACCTGCCACACAATAGGGATCTCCCTTAAATTTCTGTCCGTTTGCCAACCACGCCTGTACCGCATCCTCTATATCAGAGCGTAAAATAGCCTTGTCACCCACTACCCACTCTACACGGTCTATGATATTATCTTGCGCCTGCAATATACATATCGATGCAACCGCACACATACAATATATAACAAATCGTCTCATAACTATCTTCAGTTCTTCTTGTTAATCTTCTACTGTAATACTCTCCTCAAGCATTGGCATAAACCTATTGTCGTAAATCTTAATTCTATTCGACTCCAATGCCTCATTGTAAAGATCGCTCTTTACGCTTTTTATAAAATTAGCCTTCATGGAGTTAGTAAGCAGAGTACGTATCTCTGCAGCAGCCATCTCCAAAGGCATAGGATCATCCTTTCTAAGAATACCTACCGCATTGACAAAATAAAAAGCACCCGTATCACTTACCTCTACAAAAGTATCTTTCTCTAAACTTCGCATCAATGCCTCGGCTGTCATAGGCATACGCGCTGCAATATTGTCAAGCGAGCGCCATGTATCAACAAAATAGTCATATGCAATAGCATTTGTAAGGCTATACTTCTCGAGGTTCTCTATATCTTCAGTTGTAGCGCTCTTTAACCATTTTCGCACCGAGGCTAATTTCGGTGCCTTTTTAGTCACCTTCAAATAGAGTCCCTGCAACATAGGCTCTTTCATCAGAAAAAGGAGTTTGTTCTGTTCATAGAACTCCTGTATCTTCTCATCAGCAATCTCGGGTAACAGGCGCTGATCAATAAGCCTGTCTTGGTAGATATTCAAAAGCAAGGAACGGCGATAATTCTCAACAAGCCTCTCTACCTCCTTGGAGTTTGATACATTCCTTTGAGCCATATTGTAGAGCAACACATCTTCGAGCCAATGCCTCACATAATCATTAATAAACCCGACACTATCCACCAAATGACGATTGGCAGCAAAGTGCTGCTCGACATCCTCTTTGTAAAGAAACTGTTTGTCCACACTTATGAGCGGAGTTTTTCCGTTATGCGAAATCTGTTCTTCGCACGACACAAACAGCATCATCGCAACCATTGCGATAACCGACATCAATATTCTCACTTTTACATCAAGCATTTGGCAAATATAGCAAATAAGCGACTTTAATTGTGATTATTAACGGTTTTTAGCACCTCGTGGTCAACAACTACCTTGTATTTCTTGCGCAATTTCTTAAGCCATTGTGCCTCCAATTGTTTCTG
The DNA here is from genome assembly GCA_017507105.1 of Bacteroidaceae bacterium. GTDB lineage: Bacteria > Bacteroidota > Bacteroidia > Bacteroidales > Bacteroidaceae > HGM04593. The sequence continues at coordinate 17,589 of JAFWBM010000014.1, read as the reverse complement.
ATAGTCATTCACAACCAAGCCACGCACATCCTGCAATCCTTGTGGTTCCTCTATCACCACACCCACTACATCAACCAATCCGAAGTCACGTTTCATATTTCCACCTTCGCCCTGTCCGAATACCAGTTTGTCAACCCATCCGTTTACTCCTATAGAGAATACACCCATCTCCAGACGTACCGTATAGACCGAGTCTATATAGAAATTATCCTTAAGAATATCGCGATACATATCCAATGGAGCATCCTTCAACAGCTGCTGCGCCTTAACAATATCCTCTTTTGAATTGGCATATATTACAGCACCACGATATTTCGGAGCATCGAACTTATACTTTTTCTTGTTTTTCTTAAAGAATTTCTGCAAACCTTTTTCATCTTTTGATGCCTTATCCCACACCTCTCGAGTACTTATTTCGAAGAACAACAATCCATCATGATATTCTGTCATAAGATTCCTGAACTCAGGATATTTCTCCTCGAGAAGGCTATCCTCTCTTGTCAAAGCCTCTCGCGCAGTAAGTCCACCACCCATCTCTTTGGCCAATTGCTCGCCCCTCGCCTTACGCGCAGCAGAACGTATCCCTTTACTCTCGAGCATCTTCAGAATAGCATCGCGGTACTCGGCATACTGTCCGAAAGGCCTCGACGAGTAACGCATAATAATGTGATAACCGGCCGGAGAGCGGAATGGTTTTGAATATGTACTGTCGACAAGTGAATATGCGACATCTTCAAATTCCTTATATGCTTGTCCTTGTACAAACTCGAAAGGTTTGATAATAGCAGCCGGAATCTGCATAGAAGCTGCCACATCTTCAAACTTCGCACCGGCCTGCAATGCGGCATATGCCGAGTCCATAGCAGCCGCAACCTTGGAGACACTCTCCTCTGAATCTTGTTGCTTTACAGGCTTGAAGAGATGCGATACTTTTACAAAACCGCAGAGACCTATTGTAGCCGAATCCTTTGAATAAATCCTATGTGCCTCTCTCTCAATGAAATCGCTATCAATAAGATATGGTTCGGCAAGTTGAGCTCTGTTACTCGATAATTCATTTCGAAAAGAGTTCATGGTATCAAGCCTGAGCGATTCGGCTTCGGCCACCTTAAGTTTAAAATCTATAAACAAAGGCAGATAATCTTCCACCATCTTCTGATCCTGACCTAATGTAGCATTATTCTTATTCAAGGAGTACTCGAACTCGGAGCGCCTAATCTCCTTACCATTTATATGCATCAACACAGGATCGGCATCCTGTGCAATTACAAAAGCAGCCAAAAGAGGCATCAAGACTGCCATCAAACATCTCTTCATAATTTGTAACCGTTGTATGATTCTATTTTTTTAAAATAAGGGTGTGACAAAATATAAATTTTGGCGCACCCTTATTATTTATCAGGATGTGTATAACACACCGCCTTCCGTTACTTACTCGGGACGACTATAGTTAGGCGCCTCGCTTGTAATTGACACATCATGTGGGTGACTCTCTTGAACACCTGCATTAGTGATACGTACAAACTTGGCATTATTCAAAGTCTTTATATCGGGGGCTCCGCAATAACCCATACCTGAGCGCAAACCACCTACCAACTGGAAAATCACCTCGTATAGCGTACCTTTATATGGAACACGTGCAGCGATTCCCTCGGGAACAAGTTTCTTTTTGTCTCGTGTATCAGCCTGGAAATAACGGTCCTTAGAACCATTCTCCATAGCCTCCAAAGAACCCATACCACGATATGCCTTGAACTTACGACCATTAAAGATGATTGTATCACCTGGCGACTCCTCGGTTCCTGCTACAAGTGAACCAATCATCACACAATAACCTCCTGCAGCAAGCGCTTTTACCACATCACCCGAATAGCGCAGACCGCCATCAGCAATAAGAGGTACACCTGTACCCTCAAGCGCCTTAGCAACATCATATACAGCCGACAACTGGGGGACACCCACACCGGCTACCACACGCGTTGTACATATAGAACCGGGACCGATACCAACCTTTACAGCATCAGCACCTGCATCGGCCAACATCTTTGCAGCCTCACCTGTAGCAACATTACCAACTACAATATCAATTTGAGGGAAAGCAGCCTTAGCCTCCTGCAATTTCTTAACAACTCCTGCCGAATGTCCATGTGCTGTATCTATAACAATTGCATCTACACCGGCATCTACAAGAGCCTTGATACGCTCCATAGCATCGACTGTGACACCGACACCTGCTGCCACACGCAAACGTCCCTTGCTATCCTTGCATGCCATCGGCTTATCCTTAGCCTTTGTTATATCCTTATATGTTATAAGACCTACAAGCTTTCCTTCCGAATCGGTAACGGGTAGCTTTTCAATCTTATTCTCGCGCAGAATTGTTGCAGCCGACTCCATATCGGTCTGCTGGTGTGTTACGACAAGTTTATCAGCCGGTGTCATTACCTCACACAAAGGACGCTCCATTCTTGTCTCGAAACGGAGGTCACGGTTTGTAACGATACCCATAAGTTTCTTGTTATCATCCACCACAGGGATACCGCCGATATGATATTCAGCCATAATATCCAAAGCATCCTTTACTGTAGCATCGGCCGATACTGTAACAGGGTCATATATCATACCATTCTCGGCACGCTTTACAATTGCCACCTGATGCGCCTGCTCTGCTATAGACATATTCTTATGAATCACTCCGATTCCACCCTCGCGTGCTATGGCAATTGCCATCTTAGCCTCGGTAACAGTATCCATTGCAGCTGTTACGAAAGGTATGTTCAGATCGATATTTCTTGAGAACTTGGTCTTAAGACTGACATCCTTAGGCAACACCTCGGAATATGCAGGCACCAACAACACATCGTCGTAGGTAAGACCATCCATTACAATTTTTTCAGTTATAAAATTCATAAGAGTATAGTTTTGTTGTTTTATTTTTATTCTTAATTAGCCATTTCGGAGATAAACTTAATACGCACCAAACGTATCATCTCTTCATCATATTCATTTCCAAGCTCTGCTATTGCAGCCTCTATACTATCAGTATCAGATGTCTTGAAATAGTGATATATATCCTCAAGGTCCTCATCGTCCATTACATCCTCAAGGAAATAATCAATATTCAACTTGGTACCCGAATATACTATAGATTCGATGGCATCGAGCAACTCCTCGAATTCGATACCCTTGCTTATTGCAAGATCGTCCAATGCCACCTTACGGTCTATAGCAGCTATTATACTCACATTCTTTGAGCCTTCGGCTACTGTACGCACACGGAAGTCCTCAGGACGTTCTATCTCATTCTCTTCGCAGTGACGTTTAATCAAAGCACAGAACTCCTCACCGTAACGTTTGGCCTTTCCTGCACCCACACCGGGTATATTCTGCATCTCCTCAATTGTGATGGGGTATGTAGTAGCCATTGCCTCGAGCGACGGATCCTGGAAAATCACGTATGGAGGCAACTCTAATTGCTTGGCAAGTTTCTTGCGCAGGTTCTTGAGCATAGCGTACAACTCGGGATCAGCAGCCGAAGAGCTACCGGCCTGTATAACAGTCTCTTCCTCTTCAAAATCCTTGTCCTCGACAATCTTGAACGATTTGGGATTCTTAAGGAAATCATGTCCCTCGGGCGACACTTTCAATAGTCCGTAGTTCTCAACATCCTTATCGAGGTAACCGGCAATCAGCGCCTGACGTATAACAGCATTCCAATGTTTCACATCGTCACCCTGTCCGCTACCGAAACACTCAAGTTCCTCATGTTTATGTGACAATACATCGGCAGTCTCCTTACCAAGTAGGACATCTATCACATATTCAGGTTTGAAGTTCTCCTTTAAGGCAATAACAGCATCAAGCAGAATCTCGAGCATATCCTGTGCCTCCACCTGTTTTTTGGGATAACGACAGTTATCGCAGTTACCGCAATTTTCAACCTCATAGTTCTCGCCAAAATAGTGCAAAAGCAACTTACGACGACAAACCGAAGACTCGGCATAGGCTGTTGTTTCGCGTAACAATTGTCTGCCTATGTATTGCTCGGCCAAAGGTTTTCCCTCAAGGAATTTCTCCAACTTCTGCAAATCCTTGCTGTTGTAGAAAGCAATACATTGTCCTTCTCCACCGTCACGTCCTGCACGACCGGTCTCCTGATAATATCCTTCAAGACTCTTAGGAATGTCATAATGTATAACATATCTCACATCGGGCTTATCTATACCCATACCAAATGCGATAGTAGCGACTATCACATCAATCTTCTCCATTATGAAATCATCTTGAGTCTGGGAGCGCATTGCCGAATCCATCCCGGCATGGTATGCCTTGGCCTGGATATCATTTACTTTCAGAACCTCGGTAAGTTCCTCGACTTTCTTGCGGCTAAGGCAATATATAATACCCGATTTACCCGGATTTGCCTTAATAAACTTTATTATATCCTTATCTACATTCTTAGTCTTCGGCCTCACCTCATAATAGAGATTGGGACGATTGAATGACGACATAAAATCGGGAGCATCCTGTATTCCAAGATTTTTCTTTATATCATCACGTACTTTTGTTGTAGCCGTTGCAGTCAAAGCAATCACCGGAGCATCTCCAATCTCGTTCATTATAGGGCGTATACGGCGATACTCGGGTCTGAAATCGTGACCCCACTCTGATATACAATGTGCCTCATCTATAGCGTAAAAAGAAATTTTTATAGATTTCAAGAACTCCACGTTGTCCTCTTTTGTGAGAGACTCGGGAGCCACATATAGCAGTTTGGTCTTGCCCGATATTACATCGGCTTTAACCTCTTCAATAGCTTGTTTAGTTAATGATGAGTTCAAGAAATGTGCTACTCCATCCTCTTCATTCAGATTTCTGATTGCATCTACTTGATTCTTCATCAAGGCAATAAGCGGAGAAATCACGATTGCTGTACCCTCCATTATAAGTGAGGGGAGCTGGTAGCACAATGATTTACCGCCACCGGTTGGCATCAATACAAAGGAATCTTTTCCGTCAAGCAAATTCTTTATAACAGCCTCTTGATCACCTTTGAACGTATCAAAGCCAAAGTTCCTTTTTAGGACATCTGTCAATTTATACTTCTTTGCCATTTTAAGATATGCTTAATTAGATAACAAAGTTATAAAAGAGTGAGTGAAACCTACAAATTTTTCGAGGCATATTTTCAAAAATATATCTAAAAAAAACAGCAACCTTACACAACAATATATTATTATATCAGATTTCCCGACTACAAGGTCGGGAAATCTGATATAGTAACAAATTACTTTTATTGTACCGTCATACCTGCTGCAAAACCTTTCTCAATTTGTTTGCGCGCATATTCCTTTGTTATTTTGCAAGTTTTCGCACCCGAAGAGGGCACTTCGAACATCTTGTCCATCATTATTGTCTCTACGATAGAACGCAATCCGCGTGCACCCAACTTGTACTCTATAGCTTTTTCAACTATATAATCGAGAACCTCTTTCTCAAATGTAAGTTTCACACCATCCATCTCCATGAGACGCACATACTGCTTTATCACCGAGTTTTTGGGTTCTGTAAGTATTCGGCGCAACGCCTCGGCATCCAACGGACGCAGAGAGGTGAGAATAGGCAGACGGCCAACAATCTCGGGAATCAGGCCAAAAGAGCGCAAATCCTGAGGTGTGACATATTTCATCACATCCTTGGCATCTATGTTCAATTTGTTCTGTACCGAATCGAATCCCACCACGTGTGTATTCAATCGCTGTGCTATCTTCTTCTCTATACCATCGAAAGCTCCACCGCAGATAAACAGTATATGTTTGGTATTTACGGCTATCATCTTCTGGTCGGGATGCTTACGTCCTCCTTGTGGTGGAACGTTCACAACAGAACCTTCAAGAAGTTTCAACAAGCCTTGCTGAACACCCTCACCGCTTACATCGCGCGTAATGGAGGGGTTATCGCCTTTACGGGCAATCTTGTCAATCTCGTCAATAAAGACAATTCCGCGCTCAGCCTCCTCGACCTTATAGTCGGCAACCTGCAACAGCCTCGTAAGTATACTCTCGATATCCTCACCCACATATCCTGCCTCAGTCAACACAGTTGCATCCACTATGGTAAAGGGCACCTTCAACAATCGGGCTATGGTACGCGCCAACAGAGTCTTTCCCGTACCGGTGCTACCCACCATAATGATATTACTCTTCTCAATCTCTACATCATCGTTGGCATCACGTTGCAACAGACGTTTGTAATGGTTATAGACCGATACCGACAAGGCACATTTGGCCTCGTCCTGACCTATCACATACTCATCGAGAAAAGCCTTTATATCCTTAGGTTTCGGCAGCTCGCCCAAGTCGAAATCACTTGCGGGCAACATCTGCGATTCACGTAATATATTATGTGCCTGTTCGACACAATTATTACATATATAACCCTCGATACCCGTCAGCAGCAACTCTACATCATCCTCGCTCCTGCCACAGAAACTGCATCGTTTTTTATCGCGTTTTCCTGCCATATATTATTTTCCACGTACCAATACGCGGTCAATCATTCCATACTCCTTCGCCTCTTGCGAAGTCATCCAAAAGTCACGATCACCATCTGCCCATACCTTGTCATAGGGTTGATGGCTATGCTCCGAAATAATTGTATACAGCTCCTTTTTCAGTTTCTGTATCTCACGGGCTGTTATCTCAATATCACTGGCCTGTCCCTGAACTCCTCCCAACGGCTGGTGTATCATTACGCGGCTATGTGTGAGTGCCGAGCGTTTACCCTCTGCACCCGATACCAGCAATACAGCCGCCATACTGGCTGCAATACCGGTACATATGGTAGCCACATCGCTCGAAATAAACTGCATTGTATCATATATTCCGAGACCGGCATACACCGAACCTCCGGGCGAATTGATATAGATAGAGATATCCTTACCACTGTCTACCGAATCGAGGAACAGCAACTGTGCCTGCAAGGTATTAGCAGTATAATCGTTTATCTCTGTACCAAGAAAGATTATTCTATCCATCATAAGACGCGAGAACACATCCATTTGGGTAACGTTCAACTGACGCTCCTCAAGGATATAGGGATTCAAATATTGCGACTGCGCTTTCAGGACATCATCAATAACCATTCCACTCATTCCGAGGTGCTTGGTTGCAAATTTTCTAAATTCATCTCTCTCCATAATCTCTCTTTTTTACAGTTATAACAGATTTACAGATATCAATTGTTCTCTGATACCTTCTTGTTGAAGTCCTCGACAGAGACTTTCTCCTCTTCGAGTGCAACAACACCCTTGATACCGGCAATGAGCTTAACATCCACTGCACGGTTCACGAGTGCCTCGCGTGTTCTATCCTGCTTAAGCATCTCGCGTGCATAGTTCTCGAGAAGGTCATCGGGAATATTTGCCATGCCGTACTGAGCAAACTGGTCACGTGTAGCAGCCACTGCAGCAGCCATAACATCGTTATCGTCAATCTTAACCTCGAACTGCTTAGCAAGCTGCTCCTTTACAAGATGCCATGCCAACTCGTCGAGACTCTTGTAGAAGTCCTCGTCCTTTACAGGCTCGTTGTTCTCGCGGCCGGCCTCCATTATACGACGCAGAAGCGCCTCGGGGAACTCGAGCTTACCAATGCGGTTCATCAAATATGAACGTACATCCATCAACAGTTTGTAGTCGCTCTCAACCTCGAAACGAGCCTCAAACTGCTCGGCAATCTTTGCGCGGAAATCGGCCTCGTTTGTAACAACATCCTTGCCAAATGCAGCATCAAATACATTCTGGTTAATCTCGCTTGCTACAAAACGTGTAATCTCGCTTATTGTAAATGTAAACTCACCGTTATGAGCAGCTACATCACCCTTTTCTATCTTAAGAAGAGAAGATATCTCAGCCTCGTTACCATCGTATGCAGTAAAGGGGTTGAATGTGATTACATCGTCAACCTTGGCACCTGCAAAGAGAGCTTTCTGCTCATCGTTCTTCATATAGTTAGGCATAAGAACAGCATCGCGTACATCTACACCATTCTCGGCAATCTCTACAAGACGACCCTTAAGCATGTCGCCGCTCTCATATGCCTCAACCTGCTTGTACTCGCCGCAACGCTGTGCGTAGCTCTGCACCTGTCCGTCGATCATCTCGTCGGTGGGCTGTATACGATAGTAGGGAAGCTTATCGCCTGAAGAGAGTGATGCATCGAACTTGGGAGCAAGAGCTATATCGAATTCGAAAGTAAACTCCTTGCCGTTTACAAAGTCGAGTGTACCCTGCTGCTCCTCACTGGGAAGAGGCTCGCCCAACATATCTATCTTATTCTCCTTGATATACTCAAAAATCTTCTGCTGAAGAACCTTGTTTATCTCCTCGGCCTTAACAGCAGTACCATACTGTTTCTTCACAAGACCCATAGGCACCATTCCTGGACGGAATCCGGGAATATTAGCCTTCTGACGGAAGTTCTTGAGGGTCTTCTCAACCTGAGCTGCATAATCAGCCTCAACTACATTTACAACCAAGCGTGCGCTGGTTGCATCCAAATTAGTAAGTGTAAATTCCATTATAATAAATTTTAAGTAATTCCTTGAAAAACAACACTGTGCCACATCCAGGCATCATAACGGCCCGACGTGTGTCGTCTATAGCCTATTATAAGCCGAATTTAAAGCGTGCAAAATTACAATTAATTAAACACAAAATCAAGGAAAAAGCAGATTTGTTGACTAAGTTATTAAAAATTAGAGCCATTATTTTCCAAAAAGCGTGCAACTTACAGCATATTAATGAATCCCGACATTGCAATGTCGGGATTCATTAATATATACATCCACACAATACTCTGCGTGGAAAAGAACAATCAATCTTCGTCTATCTGGAAATCCTTTTTACGTAACACAAAATCGCGTCCCAGGTACTTCTCGCGTACAATGGAATTTTCGGCAAGCACCTCCGGAGTACCCTCAAAGAGGATACGTCCTTCGAACAGAAGATAGGCGCGGTCGGTTATATTCAATGTCTCCTGAACGTTATGGTCCGTTATCAGGATGCCTATATTCTTATCCTTCAGTTTCCATACTATATATTGTATATCCTCAACGGCAATAGGGTCGACACCTGCAAAAGGCTCATCAAGCATGATGAACTTCGGGTCTATGGCAAGGCATCTTGCAATCTCGGTGCGTCGACGTTCGCCACCCGATAGGCGGCTACCGAGATTCTTGCGCACCTTCTGCAGACGGAACTCCTCGATAAGACTTTCGAGTTTCTCTTTCTGATACTCACGCGGTTTGCCCGTAAGTTCAAGTACCGAAGCTATATTATCCTCGACACTCAGATTACGGAACACACTCGCCTCCTGTGCCAGATAACCGATTCCGATACGTGCACGCTTGTAGACAGGATAGTCAGTAATCTCAAGATCGTTCATGTATATACGTCCGCCATTAGGAACCACCAGCCCCGTAGTCATATAGAAAGATGTAGTCTTTCCTGCACCGTTCGGCCCCAACAATCCTACAATCTCGCCCTGCTTGACATCGAACGACACATTGTTGACAACCGTACGCTTTCCGTAACGTTTCACCAACCCCTCGGTACGCAACACCATACGTTGCTCGGTTGACATATCTACTCCGCCGTTATTGATTTTTTCCATAATCGAGATCATTTTATGCAGCGAAGATAATGTATTTTTAGCTTTCTACAAAACTTTACAACCGCTTAGAGGTTCTTTTAATTACATATAGACGAAAGTATTACAAATATTAACATCCAAAAGTCAATAAAAAACAATAACTTTGCAGACTGTTAACAAGAGATCAGACAATGATTATTACAAAATCCATAAGCACCTTTGGCAAGTACCTCATGTTGATGCACAGGGTATTCGCCCGTCCCGAGAGCATAAAAATGTTCTTCAGGCAGTTCATGCGTGAACTTTATAAGCTAGGTGTCGACTCCATTCCAATTGTGTTACTCATATCTTTCTTCATAGGAGCCGTAATATGTATCCAGATGAAGTTGAACATAGAAAGTGCATGGATGCCCAAGTTCGTCGTAGGATATGCAACACGCGAGATTCTCATTCTCGAGTTCTCCTCTTCAATGATGTGTCTCATCTTATCGGGCAAGGTAGGTTCCAACATCACATCAGAGATTGGCACCATGAGGGTTACGCAGCAGATAGATGCACTGGAGATAATGGGAGTCAACTCGGCCAACTTCCTTATATTCCCCAAGGTGACAGCACTCATATTCATGATTCCCATACTGGTGATATTCAGCATTGCAGCAGGTATTGCCGGTTCCTATGCCATAGGTATGTTCACAGGAATAATGACACCCGAAGACCTCACCACAGGCCTTCAATATGAATTCTCTCAATGGTATATATGGTGCAGCATCATAAAATCACTATTCTTTGCTTTCATCATATCATCGGTAGCATCGTTCTACGGATATAACGTTGAGGGCGGCTCCATAGAGGTAGGCAAGGCAAGCACAAACTCAGTAGTCAGCTGCAGCGCACTCATACTGTTTGCCGACATTGTACTAACCCAATTACTGATGCAATGATAGAGATAAAGGATATATCCAAAAATTTTGGAGAGCAGCATGTTCTCAAAAAGGTAAGTTCTACATTCGAGAACGGCAAGACCAATCTTATAATAGGACAGAGTGGAGCCGGCAAGACCGTACTATTAAAGTGCATTGTAGGATTACTGCAGCCCGACAAGGGCAAGGTACTTTACGACGGGCGAAACATATTGAAGTTCAGTAAAAAAGAGAATCTGATGATACGCCGCGAGATGGGCATGCTGTTCCAAAATGCAGCCCTGTTCGACTCCATGAGTGTTCTCGAGAACGTAATGTTCCCCCTGGAAATGTTCTCGGACAAGAGTTACGAAGAGAAGCTGAAACGCGCACAGTTCTGCCTCGAGCGTGTGAACCTTGCCGAAGCGCAACACAAGAGTCCCGAAGAGCTATCGGGCGGAATGCAGAAACGTGCAGCCATAGCAAGAGCAATAGCGCTGGAGCCAAAATATCTCTTCTGTGACGAACCCAACTCTGGTCTTGACCCCAAGACATCATTGATAATCGATGAACTCATACACGACATCACCACCGAGTACAACATAACCACCATTGTAAACACCCACGACATGAACTCGGTAGTAGGAATAGGCGACCACATAATATTCCTTGCCGATGGCAATATTGAATGGGAGGGCAACAAAGACGATGTACTCTACTCGCACAACAAGCAGCTCAACGATTTCCTCTTCTCGTCCGACCTATTGAGAAAAGTAAAGGAGATGGCATAATATAGGTACCAAACAACAATAAAAAAACAGCAAAAGCATGGTGACTTATTTTATTTTAATTCACCATGCTTTTGCTTATATGATAGCCGCTTTACTTCTGACGAATAAAGATATTCATAGGCACTCCCGAGAAATTCCAACGTTCACGAATCTTATTCTCGAGAAAACGTCTGTAGGGCTCGCGCACATACTGCGGCAGGTTCGCAAAGAAGAGGAATGTAGGAACTCTCTTCTCGGGCAACTGCATACAATACTTTATCTTTATATACTTTCCCTTTATCGATGGTGGTGGATAAGCCTCTATGATAGGGAGCATCTCTTCGTTGAACTTAGCAGTAGAGACCTTGGTCTTTGTATGCAAATAGACCTCTTTTGCCATCTCAAGCACCTTGAACACACGCTGTTTTGTCACAGCCGATGTGAATATAATAGGGAAATCGACAAAAGGAGCCACGCGCTCTCTTATGGCATTCTCAAAGAATTTCATCACCTTTTCGCTCTTATCCTCTACAAGGTCCCATTTGTTCACAACAACCACAAGCCCCTTCTGGTTACGCTGTATTATAGAGAATATATTTAAATCCTGCGACTCTATTCCGCGTGTAGCATCAATCATAAGAATACATACATCGCTATTCTCTATGGCACGTATAGAACGTAGCACCGAGTAATACTCTATATCCTCGCTTACCTTGCTCTTCTTGCGTATACCGGCTGTATCCACCAGATAGAAGTCGAATCCGAATTTATTATAGCGAGTGAGTATTGAATCGCGGGTGGTACCTGCAATATTTGTTACTATATTACGCTCCTCGCCAAGGAATACATTTATTATCGAGCTCTTACCGGCATTGGGACGTCCCACCACTGCAAAACGTGGTATATTCTCCTCGGGCGCTTCCTCGGCATCCTTGACAAACTTCGACACAATAGCGTCGAGCAAATCTCCCGTACCACTGCCGTTTGCAGCCGAAATACAGTGCATATCGCCCAGTCCCAAACTATAGAACTCGGCTGCGCTATACTGCATCTCATATGTGTCTACCTTGTTTGCTACCACCAGCACCGGTTTTTTGGAACGACGCAACATTGATGCCATCTCGTCATCAAGGTCGGTAAGGCCATTCATTACATCTACAACAAACAGGATGACATCGGCCTCGTCCATCGCCAGAGTAACCTGGTCGCGTATTGCCTCTTCGAACACATCGTCCGAATTAACAACCCAACCACCGGTATCTACCAGCGAGAACTCCTTGCCACACCATAGACAACGGCCATACTGACGGTCGCGGGTGGTGCCTGCCTCATCCGATATAATCGCCTGCTTTGTCTCTGTAAGACGATTAAAAAGGGTCGATTTACCCACATTGGGACGCCCTACTATTGCTACTAAATTTCCCATTATAGAAACTAAAATAGATAATCAACAGATTTCTCAATCTTTCTGGTCGTATCCGAAACGACGCAACTGTTTATCACTGTTACGCCAGTCCTTGTCGACCTTCACATATATCTCGAGGAATATTCTCTTTCCAAAGAATTTCTCAAGCTCACGACGTGCATCGGTTGCAACCCTTTTAAGGGCCGCACCTTCGTGTCCTATTATAATACCCTTCTGCGAGTCGCGCTCCACAAATATAAGAGCTTTTATATATATGCTGCCGTCTTTCTCCTTGAAGTACTCCACCGCAGCCTCGCACACATATGGAATCTCCTTATCGTAATGCAGAAGAATCTTCTCGCGTATTATTTCGGTCACAAAAAAACGGGCCGGTTTGTCGGTAAGTGCATCCTTCTCGAAATAGGGAGGAGACTCGGGCAACAGCTCCATAATCCTGCGCATCACAACATCTACATTAAACTTGGCCAAAGCAGATATTGGCAGAATCTCGGCTTCGGGAATAATCTCGTGCCACTGTTCCACTTTCTTTATAAGCTCGGCCTGGTTGCTCAGGTCTATCTTGTTGATGAGCACCAGAATGGGCACATCCAACTTGCGCACCTCGGCTATAAAATCGCTGTTCTTCTCGGGTGTCTCCACCATATCTGTTACATATAGCAGAACATCGGCGTCACGCAGTGCCGAACGAGAGAAACGCAACATAGCCTCTTGCAGCTTGTAATTGGGTTTAAGCACACCGGGAGTATCGGAGAAGACAACTTGTGCCTCTTCGGTATTCAGGATACCCATAATGCGGTGTCGCGTCGTCTGCGCCTTGAATGTAGCGATAGATATTCTCTCGCCCACCAGAAGATTCATCAGTGTAGACTTACCTACATTGGGATTACCTACTATGTTTACAAAACCTGCCTTATGCATAATAGAAGCTGTATTATATTCTTAATCTATATACAGGATTATCCTCATATATAGATGGTAGTTCTTTCAAAACAGAAACGCACCTTAACCATTCGGCGGTGCGTTTCTTCTTTTCTCGTAAAATAACAAGCGGCCTACGCCTGTGACGCAGCCGTCCTACCGGTTATTTAGACTGCTGCCTCTTTCTCGATAGCTAGCTTGCCTCTGTAATAACCACACGCACCGCATACGGTGTGATAGATGTGCCACTCGCCACAGTTAGGGCAAATAGCCAATGTAGGAGCTACTGCCTTGTCATGAGTTCTTCTCTTGGCAGTTCTTGTCTTTGACTGTCTTCTTTTAGGATGTGCCATTTTTCTAAATTTTAATTATCTTATTTTTAATTATCTTCATCTAATTGCAAACCTTTAAGAGCCTCCCAACGCGGGTCGATATCCCTTTCCTGAGCCTGCTCATTGTCCTCTTCCTCTGCACCGTACGAATGTTTCTTCAATTTCCCGGACATCTCGTTATTACATTTTCCGGGAGCATGCACACGTTTCATAGGAAGCGCCAATGCTATAAATTCGTACAGATACCATGCTATGTTTACACCTCCGTCCGACTCAGGAACAACAACAATGTCACCTTCATCGGCATAGCTCTCGCCAAGTTTTATCTTCAAGGTGTTGGTAGTAGAGACCTCAATCTCCAAGTCATCCAGACATCTGTCGCAAGGAACCGTTACCACACCTGCCAACTCAAAAGAAAAATTGAAAACATCACCATTCTTTTTCACAGAAACATGTGCCTCAACTGTTCCTTTTTGAAACTCCTCGCCCTCTATATCGGCAAAGAACTTGTTGTCCAATTGGTAAGATAGCTCAAGCGCATTGCTTTTGCTACTTTTCAAGTCAACATAATAGTTATCAAATCGTCCCATCGCTTCAAAAAATCATCACTTTACACCCTGTTTATATGCCTGTTACCGCTCTATAAACCTTGGTATTTTCCGAATTTGCCGACAAAGATACAAAAAAAATCTGTTTCACACGCCTAAAAAGATAAAATATTACAGCATGTGACACTTTTTTACTTGAAAGCCCCTATATTATATTATTTTTTCAGCTCTATACGGAACGTAGTTCCTTTGCCAAGCTCGGAACTTTTTACAAAGATACGTCCTTTATGATACTGCTCCACAATACGCTTAGCCAATGAAAGCCCCAAGCCCCATCCACGTTTCTTAGTCGTAAATCCGGGCTCAAAGATAGTCTTGAAACGATTTTTGGCAATACCCTTACCCGTATCGGAAACCTCTACATAGACATTATCGTCGTCCTGAGCAACAACTATTGAGATCTCCCCTACACCATCCATTGCATCTATAGCATTCTTGCACAAGTTCTCGAACACCCACTCCACAAGAGAGACATTCATACGCACCAGAAGCGGACGCTTGGGAAAATCGCACGCAAACTGCACCTTTTGTGAGCTGCGGCGGCGGAAGTAATCAACCACGCCATCTATCACATCAAGAATATCTACAGCTACCGGCTCGGGCTTCGAGCCAATCTTTGAGAAACGCTCGGCAACAGTCTGCAGGCGGTTCACATCCTTGGCCATCTCGGGCAAAAGGGTATCATCGGGGTACTTATCTTTGAGCACCTCGCTCCACGCCATCAACGATGAAATGGGAGTACCCAACTGATGCGCTGTCTCTTTAGACAATCCCACCCACACCCTGTTCTGCTCGGCACGCTTGGAGCTTATTATGGCAAGCATACACACCACAAAAAACAGCAACACCACCAGTAACTGTATATAGGGGTAGTAGGCAAGACGGGTCAGCAGCAACGAATCGTCGTAACACACCTCGAGGTAGTCGTCATCGCCCATATCAATACGTATGATATGGTTATCGGCACGCATCTGCGACACCTTCTTCATAAGTACAGTGAGGGAATCCTTCCCCTCGGGAATCTCAATATTACGGCTGTTGGTAATGCCACCTTTGCTGTCGAGTACCACAACGGGAATAATCTCATTGCCGCCGATAACAGCAAGCACAAGATTAAGGTCGGTATTCTCATCGGCACTGTTGAGCGAGCGCATCGCCTCGGCCCACAGTTGCATCTTGTTCATCTCCTCTTGCTTAAGGTCGTCGGTCAAAGAGTGTGACACATATAAGGATGAAGCAGCTATTACAGCCGCCACCGCCACAAGCAGATATTTTACATTATTGAAATTCTTGTACCACTGCATACTACAAATAATTTACAATAGATAAACGCTATTTAAGAACAATTATTGTATAAACAGGAACAATCGTTTCATTTAGCATGCACTTTCGTGACAACCGATAAATATCTGCAGTATTTCAGCATCAAAACCCGCGCCCGAAAGCTGGGATTGGAACTACAGAGCCATATATTCCTTCCATCGAATTTTAATTCGATGGAAGGAATATATGCTTATAATTATTCTGAGACAGGACGCACCGAATAACCGAGCCAACGATGATTGACGCTACTCCTCTCGTACTTGGTATCATAAAAGTTCAAGCCGTAAACGAGGATGTTGTTGCTGCGATTCAACGAACTCGACAAATAGCGGCCGTCGGTGCCTCTGTCGTAGACATCAGTACCGTCGCGATAGTACGCAGCCGGAAGGAAGATACTCTTACCATTGGGGCCCGTTACCTTGTAACCTTTGATGCCGTTAAGAGTGGTCCACCCCCAAGTGCATTTCTCTCGCAATTCATCTTGCTCGGCAAGTGTTGGCATGCGCCAATCCCCACCCCATTTAACATGGGCTACATCATCCTCAGGCTCAAGAACGGTTTTATTATCGACTGTACCATAACTGCTATCGGTACAATACTTAGTATGCTTATTGTATTTACCACGTTTACACCATTTATAGGTTTCCAAAGTGTATTCGCTCTTTGTCTCGGTCTCGCCCCAAGCGTAGTAACCACCAAAGTCCTCGGGAGAGGAGGCACCTACATTGCAGGTGGCCCATTTAATGCCGCTGGGAAGGCCCAGGTCGACATATTCATGGCCGTTTATACTGTTACCACTTTGTACAATGGGAGTTGAGGTGGAAGATTGGCTTGACGATGCTGTCACTTGCTGCTGCAATGCCTTTTCAAGTGTTACATTCTCTTCGGTTGTCTCACCCTCGTTTATTGTAATATCAACGGTTAGTGACTCGTAACCATCCTTGGACAATGTTACTTTGTGGCTGCCTATAAGAAGCTCATCTATATTGCAAGGGGTGGTACCATGCTCCTTACCATCTATGGTTATCTTGGCACTTAATGGGGTTGACATCAGTAGCAATGAGCCAACAATAGGGGTTGGTTGTTGCAGTGTGTATTGCGCATCTTTTCCCTCCTCTACCGTTATGGTCTCGAAAGCGGCTTTGTGATTGGCCTTGCGGCACTCTATGTTGTATGAGCCTTTATTAAGCCTGCCGCTCCAGCTGCCGCTACCCTTGCGCTCGCCATCTATATATATTTCGGCGCCACCGGCAACGCTCAGTGTTATTGCTGCAAATTTAGGACGCAGTGTTATCTCCTCGACATGTGTCTGTTTGGGATTATCGAGCACAAGTAGACCTTCGGTACCGTGATAATCCTCAGATACTATACGATAGCTATATCTGCCTAACTCAAGATATTTGGCTAGTTCACCTCCTTCATCGGTATCGCCTAGTTTATCCTCGCTTGAACCGGGCTCTTGACTGCGATACATTATGGTTGCATTTGCATCGGTTGGTTTTATTTTGAAATGCACTACCTGTTTCTGTATCTTCTGCGCCTGGGGAGAGAGTACCATACTATATACCAAACCGGGCTGTATGGTGGTTCTAAGGTCATAACGACGCACTGGGTTGTAGCCTTCACGCGTTATTGTCACATGCTTGGCATTGCGCTGTAC
>JAFWBM010000013.1 GCA_017507105.1 Bacteroidaceae bacterium | reverse complement strand
CTTGGTCGGAGCAATACCCACCGAAACAGGTATTGATGTCATCTTCCAGCACTGCGCTGATATATGCTTGGCGTACTGGTCAAAGTCTATGTTCGTGATACCTCTGAGGTCCAGGAAAGCCTCGTCAATTGAATAAACCTCGATACTTGGAGCGAACTCTTCCAATACCCAGCGAACCCTCTGCGACATATCGCCATAAAGAGCCATATTGCCAGAGAAGACTGCGACATTGTGCTTCTTGACAATATCTCGTATTTTGAAAAGCGGATCACTCATCTTAATGCCGAGTGCCTTTGCCTCGTTACTTCTCGCAATAGCGCAGCCATCATTGTTGGATAGAACAATGACGGGCTTGCCTTGTAAGTCGGGGCGAAACACACGCTCACAAGAGGCAAAGAAGTTATTGCAATCGGCAAGAGCGAACATCGCTACATCTTTTTGATTGTGTATGTAACAACGCCCCAGATTAGAAAATCGTTCTCAGCGGTTACCTCAATAGGTTTATAGGCGGTATTCTTCTCGTTGGCCGGCATAAGGCGGACACCCTTATCGTGGATCTCCACTCGCTTGACGGTGTACTCGCCATCAATGAAACAAACAGCCTTGCAGTTGTTGTACGGGTCAATTGCTCTATCCACGATGATAATATCACCCTCATCCATACCCGTATCAACCATCGACACACCGCTGACGCGAAAGAAGAATGTCGATGCCTTATGCCGAACGAGCAACTTGATAAGGTCTAACTTCTCGCGTATATTCTCTGCAGGCGAAGGGAATCCCGCCTTCACATCACCCAACAAATGACTCTCAAATGAGTCTTCACTATCTATCTTATGTGGTATAAATTCACTCATAACTGTAGCAAAAAAGCTTTAGTATAAATATCAAGGTCTGAGGAGTATATAAAGTCTTATTAATTACATTCCATCAAATCAATGTTCTCTGTTGCGGGGATTCCTCTACCATAATAGTATCCTCGTTTGCCTAAATTGCTGAATACCTTGCGTCCTGTAAAATTTACAAATCCTTCAGAGGGGAGAGAAATTCTATTAACTCGGCCATTACATCCAGCAGTCGCCGCTCCTGCGGTTTTAGCAATGCCACAATAAAGTGCGTAGTCCACCACCTCCTCGTCGTGGCTATAATTCATCGGACCTGTAATAAAGATGTTGTTGTATTGTAAGCTCGGTATGTCGACATCATTCAATGTGTCATTTATCGATGGCGTCTCAGGCTTATATACCATTGGTGTTTGACTTATGCCCTCCCTAAATGGTTTCAAAGCCCTCTCGTTAGCAATATATGGGAGTATATTCATAAGCATAAAGCTACTACCATCTCGAATATCTATGAGAACAGTCTGTTCCTTCTTTCGGAGCTTTAGCAACTCTATGATTTCAGCCAACGAACTCGATCTTGTGTTCAGATATAGCGTATCCTGATTAAGCCACCTACTCTGCTTAATGTTGTTATTCGCTATTAAATCGCTGATAAACTTGCCCCGATCTATACTGCTGATTATTATGCTATGGCATTTCCCATTGCGTTCTAAAACAATTTCTGCTTTTGGAGCATACTCCCTAAGCCATATCTGCTCTGCAATATGCGACTTATATTGTTGGCTGCCAGATACAAGCTCTTCGCAATCTAGGTATCTCTCTATTGCTGAACGACCACCGACCTCGACAATCTCATCGCCAGGAAGAATAGCCTTGTCGAGAGAGTTGGTTACAACAACTCGGTTTTCATCCCTGCGTACTCTAATCGGAAGGAAGTTATAATCTTTGTTCTCTCGTGGAGAGTTGGCCACGAAATGGGCATCCTTAACATTTGCCATCATTCTTCTCAATGGGTCTAACGAATATCTATCGCTCTGATAGACCTCATTTATGGCAGATAGCAGACAAGCACCCCAATCATTTACCTCATCAGAGAGGTAGGGATGGAAATAGTTGATTACATTCCAAGTGACAACCAAGTCCGCAAGCATCATATCACGCTCCGAGGCAGCATCAACAGAAGCTACATAATTGGGCTTCACAATAGTTTTATCCGACAAAGGATAGGTATATTCATCACTACCGTATAGAGCCAATGGCACATGAACATATAGACCATCTATAACTTCGAGGCTCTTTACTTCGCCAATATGTGAGTGCTCCTCATATAGTAAATCTTTGGTTTTGACTTCACGCCCCTGATTTGAATAGTTATAGACTGTATAGTTTCTAATGAACGAGTCCGCCAACAAATCAGAGTTATTCAATCTACAATAGTTTACTCGGAACTCTCCGACTCCTGTTGTGTAGATACCTATTCTAAGTAGCTTGTTTGAATCCTCACCACCTACTTTTATTATCTTCTTTATTGATGAGTCAGTCTCGTTGTGCGGTGAGTATTCACAGAAGTTTATATACTCATCTGCACCGTTGTCGTCTAACGATATTTTTGCATATACCTTAAGCGTTGATGATGTTAGATTATCTATATCCACCTCAAATATCAACTCTTTACCGATATAATTTGCTGCAGGCTGCTCGAACTCAAATGCGAGTCTATTGATGCCTTGAGAGTCAAAATCCCTATATGTTCGCTTGCTCACATACGAATTACTCCATTTGCCCAGATCTACACCTGAATGTTGCCACGCTATCTCCTTCATTCCTACACTATTCTCGGGTGTAATCTGCCTTGTGTCGTACTTCGCATCTGTTGTAATTGCTACTCCCGAAGCAATGGGATAAAATATATCTTGTAATGCAGATTGTAGCTCCTCATTGGAATTAACCTGTTCAATCCTATGAACACCATATACAGCCAATGCATTCCAATCTACCGTCTGAGCCTCATCGCCGGGATAGAACCATCGGATAACTCCATAGGTGTCGGCAAAGGCTTTCATATATGTAACCTTGTCAAGTGTTTTGTTCTCGTTATGACAAGAGACAAGAATAGAGATGATACACAGAAATGCAATAATTCGGGTTATGGAATCTTTCATAATAAGGTTAATATCTCCTACTAAAAATAGATTATATAGCTATCCTTGAGATGAGTGTAGTCTGATGTCATAAAGCCCTCACTCTGCAATTCAATCACATATTTTGCTTCCGAATCAAAAGAGCTAATATCTACATAGAATACAAATGTGGTATCATCACTCCAATATGGTTCTTTCTCAGTGTGCATGGGAACCTTTATGTAGCCCTCAGCAACATTCTGGGGTATTCCCAAAGTATAGGCATATATCATCATTGGCTTGGAGAATGTTACCTTAACCTCTCCGTTATTATTGATAAGTGCCTGCAAATCTGTCGGAGTGACTTCTACGACTTGAGGATTGCTATTGAGATAGGCCATCTTGTACTCCGAATAATTCGAGCCGAAGTCATTGATGCATTGAACGATCTTGGGTGCATAACTACTCAGCGTAGGATAG
Organism: Bacteroidaceae bacterium; assembly: GCA_017507105.1. GTDB lineage: Bacteria > Bacteroidota > Bacteroidia > Bacteroidales > Bacteroidaceae > HGM04593. The sequence goes on along the minus strand of JAFWBM010000013.1, from coordinate 3,545 downwards.
AGATCTCGGTTGGCGCAAAACTCTTCCATACTCTTTATGGTTGCTGGAAGCCAGATAAAGCCATTATCGCGGAGTTTGGCTGCATGATATCCAGCCAATAGTGGCACATTATCTTGGAGATACATCACGGTACATAGGTTCGTGAACCACTCAATGGCAACAGTCTTAGTATCTCGGTAGCCTATATTTGCCAATCGTGTCGTTATATCGTCGTCTGACAAGAAAGTTGCAAAATCACCCTCAATGTCGCTATACATAGCATCGGTAATAGGATTAGAGTATTGGTGGCATATCTCGTGAATGATGACAGGTAAGAGTGTATCTATGAGGTAATACCTTTTAGCTCCCAAGACGATATCGTAGCCACCATCATGTCCATTGACAAAATAGTTATGCTTGCCATTGCCCAATGCGATATATACTTTCGGTGCGACAAACTCAACACCATAGAAATTTGCAAACCACTCTCCGTTAATGTTGTCGAACAAAGAGCCAGCCTTATCTATTTGCTCGGCGTATGTCTGACTCTGGGCGTTATAGAATTGAGTAAAATTACTCTCCTGATAGAAGTCATTAAGCAGCCTAACATACTTGCGAAACTTTTTGTCGCTTGCCCATTGTTTGCCCTTTCCTGTTAGTTCAGAAATGTCTCTCGATGGGTCTATATTTACTTCCCCATTTTGAATTGTGATATAAAAAGCACTTGCTGCTACCGAGGCATAACCTAATCTATCCTCGTTGCGTAACTTTCTGATATATTCAAACAGAGCGTTATCTTTGTATCTCTCAAAGTATTCATCTATCGCAACATTGTACGAGGCGACCTCTCCATCGGTGTATTCTGGTATTCCTGCCAATCTAAAAACCGCAGAGGTCAATTCGACTCTTTCATCAGTGGTAACACTAATCTGGGCTGATGATGTGTAGTAGATTAAAAGGGATAGAAAAAGTACAATAGCTCGTTTCATAAACTTTACTTATTTTAGTTGTTCTATATCTATGACACTAAAAGTTTATATTTCTGACACAAATTTACCCCTCACGAATGTTCCAAATTTTAGGGCAAAAAAGTGATATCAATGCTCTAAAAGCATTCTACTCTCTACGTTTGCCGTAGTTCTCAACAATCCACTCCCAAACCAAATCTCGCTCGGGGTGGTTTAGTTCTATAGATACATCAGGAACAATACACTCCTTATTTTCCAACGCCATATTGGGGCGACGGAAATATTTATGGCTCACCGTAGCCAAGGTATTGGTATTGGGGAGTTGAGCATATAGCACATCACCATAGTGACAAGGCTTACCACCCGAAGGCTCACCAACGATAATACCTATGCCATTATCTCTTGCAATTGTAAGGAGAAGTATTGTGCTGCTAAACGAATCCTTGCTTTGGATGAATACCACATTACCGCCGAATATCTGCTCTCCGTCGTAGTTAAAGATATGTTTTGCGGGGTCTTGCGGTGCGCTGTAATCGGTCTGATAATCCTTGCTATGGTCGAATCCCATATAGTCATAAATTTGACCTATTTTAAGAGGTTTACCACCAACAGTGAACTTTCGGTAGTAAGGATAGAAGGTGCAAAGCAACTCCGATACCCTCACATCTACATCATATTGTCTTGTCTCTTGGTGGGGGTATAGCCACGAGAGCAGCACATCGCCAAGCTGACTATTTCCTCCGCTATTATATTGTAGATCCACAACAAGGGTCTTAATACCCTTTGCCTTTATCTCGGCCATCATATCACGAGTAAACTCATCGAATCGAGCGAGCTGTGTATATTGAGGGAGGGTTAATCTATCGGCAAACTGGTTGAATTGCAAGTAACAGATACTCTCCTCCTCATATATCGCATAATCGAAAAGCGTATTACGCTTTGATGTAATCCTACCACTACTATTCTGCTGTCGCTGAGAAATTTTAAGGTTTTGCTTATCTACAGCAGTAATATCAGCACTGCTGCCATCCGTAAAGTCAAGGTGCATAACCTCGTTACTAATACCGAGCAGCGGCCAGAAATCGGCAAACATCAAATACTCCTTTACCGTATTCTCAAATTGTGCATTGTTGTCGGCACTTACCAACGGGCGTGCCATCTGCAAAATCTGCTTTACGCTCTTGCCGTTAATCCTCTTTATCTCTTTTCCGAGTATCTCCTTGTTATCCTCGGGGCTCACATCCACTATGGCGGAGTTGTTGTTGAAGGCGAATCTAACAGGGAAAACCTTGTTGAATGTCATCCAAAAGGGCACAGAGGTATGACCATCACCGAGTGATGCGGCAAGCTTAGCTAAACATACCTTAAAGTCCATATCGTTGTCTATGCCGCCACACTCTTTATAAAGTTTTCGTGTCTGTTTGTCGAGCTGTGCACAGTGCTTGGTATCGGCATAGTATGGGTGCGTAGCCTTGAGCATATCTACATATAGGAGTAGATCCTTTTGATAGTTGTTGCCATCTCTATACTCGTTTCTGCTCTCTACCTCCTCATTATGTAATACTGGGATATTTTGACCCAAGCACACAGCCACCCCTTGAAGAAGCACCATCATCGAAAGAAATAATCGTTTCATAGTCGTTAAGTTTTATATTTCTGCTACAAATTTACCCCCCCCCACGAATTTTCCAAATTTTCGAGTAGAAAAGTGAATCTACACCATTGTTATTACTCCTTACCTCGCATCTTATTTAACTCTTCGATTGTAAGAGTTGTATCATGCACAGGGGTTATACCCATCGTTTCCTCGATATGTTTCAAGTATTTATTAAACGATGACATACCTACGGTATTGCGTAAAGAGTCTAATTCTTCCACATTCTCTATTGGCCACACATATAGTTGTAAATTATCGGCGTTGCCAAACTGAACAAGTTGGCTTCCATATCGCTGAGGGCTATTCTTTCCCATTGCTACACGGTCATACAATATTGCGTATTCATCAAGACCTATATAACCCGCTATTGCCATTTGATAGACAAGGGGTAGGTATTGCTCCTGTTTCTCTAATGTAGCGTGGTCAATGACAATCCAAATCGTCTTGTAAGACTCTTCAGCCAAGCCTTCGGGTAAGCCCCTCTTCAAAATCTTATCTACAATCTTGATATTTCTTACGTCATTACGCTCAATAATTTCGCTTACCAACACAAGCGAATCGATAAGCTCTGTGCGCCCCTCTACCGTAACTGCTTTTGTAAGTTCCACCATTTGATGACGAGATTGTTGGTCATCGTTCCAAGCCTCGGCAAGTAGTGTATCGGTAGATTTTATCGCAGCACACCCCACTAAAAGCAATGCTATAATGCAAAATATCAAGTTTCTCATAAATCATAAAGTTAATATAGGAGCTACTCTACCACAATAGCAAATGTCACGCGACCCTCCTCGTTGTGTTTGAGGCGCAAGGAGCCACCGTGGAGGCGGATGATTTGGCGAGAGACGGCAAGACCAATACCCGAGCCGTCGGTTTTGGTCGTAAAGAATGGTGTGAAGATATTTTCGGCGACCTCAGCAGGGATTGCTGAGCCGTTGTTGGTT
>JAFWBM010000002.1 GCA_017507105.1 Bacteroidaceae bacterium | reverse complement strand
TATGAATTATATAAACGCATAATGTTTTTAACAGATACATTGATACAAATTATGAAAAACAAATTCTCTATAATGCTGTTGCTTGCAATGACTATATTGCATATGAGTTCTTGTTGCAACACTAATGATTCAGAGTTATTGAGTGAACGTACAGTTTTGTCTTTACGCTTGCGACAAACAAGCACAGAAAGTGATGCGAAATGGGCAGAGACCTATGCTGCTATCAAGGAAAATCCTGGGGCGTGTGACGATGTGTGGTTTGCTACCGGTCTTAATGTCATTTCCCCTGAGTTTCACAAGGAGCACGCAACTCGATTGATTAAAGCTAAACAACAGCTTAATGAATTAGGTATTGCAGCGTCACTACAATTTCAAATGACTATCGGTCACGGAGATTCATTTGGTGAGGATAATAATGAATTGTTTTCATACAAAACTTGGGGTGGTTGGACAGGGTCATTAGGCGTGGAAGCCAAATATTGTAATTGTCCTCGTCAACCTGAGTTCTTAAAATATATGCGTGAACTGGCTGCAATTTACGCACCTCTTCATTTTCATTCTTTGTGGATTGACGATGACCTTCGTTATCATAATCACATTCCTGCGACCAATGGATCTTTGCTTGGTTGCTGGTGTGATACCTGTATTAAAGCGTTTAATCGCGAACATAAAACAGAATGGACTCGTGAATCATTGGCAAAGGCTGTGGAATCGGATTCTGTAATGTATGAACAATGGTGGCGGTTTTCTACCGCCTCGCTTCAAGAAGTGGCGCGAGTAATATGTGAAGAGTTTGTTAAAGTCTCTCCCGAAACTCAACTTGGTTTCCAGCATACTAATTACGCTCAGGATATAAAATATCAAGAAGCAATAATTCAGACTATGAAGGATGTAAGCGGAAAGGCTGTCCTCTATCGTCCTGGTGGAGGTAATTATTATGATTGGAGTAATGCTGATGGTCAGATAACAAAAAGTATGACATCTGTTTCGCATATGAAGTCTATGGACAATAAAAATATAAAATATTGGTGTCCCGAAATAGAGAGTTGGCCTCGCGTCTATGGCTCGCGTACTGCGCGCAGTATCCAGATAGAAGGGTTCACGGCATTAGCATATGGTGCTGATGCAATCAGTTATTTTGTTATTGCTGGTGAAAAGGAAGATGCTTCTCTTTACTCTTATTCATTGTTACGTCCGCTTTCTGAGGCTTCTGATGTTATTCGTGGCTATTTAGAGGCGAATAAGGGAACCTTGCCAATCGGTTATGTAGCAGATGTAAAAATTGCTGAGCTTTATCACTTCGGTCGTTCTGCGCTTCCTATTCTTCCGGGAAAAGGAGTGTCATTAGGAAAATTAGACTCTAAGGATATGGTTTTCGAGTACACAACTCAAACTTCAAAGCAAATACAGGCTCATCGTGAATTGATTGATTCATTACACCCCTCACCCGTGTTGTGTGTCGCGCCTTATATAGGACTTATGATTCCTCGTGTTGACAACTTGGGGCGTGTGCGCACAATAGCTTTTGTTAATACACGCATAGATAGTCAATATCGTATAAAGGTTCGTATAAACTCCGATATCGACAAAGCTGTATGGTATGAAATGCGTGAAAAGCCAATCAACCTCTCTATTGTTAAAGACAATGGGTGCAGTTATATTGAAATTCCCGAGATTCAGCCTTGGAACTGTGGGTATATTGAGTTGCAATAGATATTGACAATATAACAACAGAAGCCATT
>JAFWBM010000012.1 GCA_017507105.1 Bacteroidaceae bacterium | reverse complement strand
GGTGAAGAAGATGAGACTCGAACTCACACGACCCAACGGCCACTACCCCCTCAAAGTAGCGCGTCTACCAATTCCGCCACTTCTCCAAACCTTTGCCGCGCAGCACCGAGTGCCCAGAACAGGACTCGAACCTGCACGTCTCTCAACACTCGCACCTGAAACGAGCGCGTCTACCATTCCGCCACCTGGGCTCTTAGCAAACACTTCGGTTCGCGCGTTGTTTTGAGCGGAAAACGAGGCTCGAACTCGCGACCCCAACCTTGGCAAGGTTGTGCTCTACCAACTGAGCTATTTCCGCATATTTGTCTCATTTAAGCCACTCACCGTTGAACTTACGCTTAATGTTAGTGAGTTGTGCTCTTTCAACGGGTGCAAAGGTACGGTATTTTTTGTCATCTGCAAAACTTTTTGAACTTTTTTTCAATAAAATCTCAAAAAATAATTCTTACAGGAAACATTTTTTTCTGAAATCAGTGTTAATCAACACATTCTATCCCGATAATCTTCGTACCCAAAAATTTTGAATAGTTCCAATTCTCCATTTTCACGCAGCATCGCAATGGCAGGATGTGATATTCCATTAAACATATTAGTCTTCACAGTAGTATAATGTATCATATCTTCAAACACTACCTTATCGCCTATTTTTAATGGAGCATCAAACTGCCAACTGCCCATATAGTCACCACTGAGACAACTATTACCACCCAAACGATATATATTTTGTTCGAATGGAGCACCTTTCACAGCATTTGCATCCAAACTCTCTGCGCCTGTGACAGTTGGCTGATATGGCATTTCAAGACAATCGGGCATGTGACATGTAAAACTTACATCCAATATTGCAGTACGTATCCCCCTACTCTCTACAACATCAACTACCGATGACACAAGCGAACCTGTCTGCCATGCAAATGCCGAGCCGGGTTCCAATATCACCTTCAGATTGGGATAACGGCTGCGTAGCCCTTTGAGCAAGCCTATAAGATGCTCTACATCATAATCCTTGCGTGTCATCAAGTGACCACCGCCCAAATTTAGCCATTTGATTCTATGCAGCCAACGTCCGAACTTATCTTCAATATGTCTCAGTGTATTCTCAAGAGCATACGAACTGGATTCACAATGACAGTGGCAATGAAAGCCCTCTATTCCTTGTGGCAGTTCATCGGGCAACATATCAGATGTAACACCGAAACGGCTACCTGGTGCGCAAGGATTATATAATTCTGTCTCTATTTCAGAATACTCTGGATTGATTCTTATACCGCAAGATACGGTATGGTCGGTCAACTTTGTTTTCTCATAGAGACGCCTATACTGAGACAAAGAGTTGAATGTTATATGGCTACTGCATTTCACAATCTCGTCAAACTCTTTGTCTGTATACGCCGGCGAAAAAGCATGCGCCCTGCTACCGAACTCTTCATAGGCCAAACGTGCCTCATTAACAGAACTTGCCGTTACCGCATTTATATATTCACGAAATATAGGAAAACTCTTCCACAATGCAAAAGCTTTGAAAGCAAGTATAATCTCCACTCCAGCCTCATCAGCGACTCTGCTTATCAACGACAGGTTACGTCTCAAAAGTTTCTCCTCCATCACATAACAAGGTGATGGCACCATATTTATCTGCTCTATGTTCATTAATTCTTAATGTATTGAGTTTGCAACAAAACAGTCCCGAAAAATCATTGAATTACTTTAAGTTTTGCAAATTTAAGCAATAAAGTCTTTTCGCCTGCATTTTGGAAACGAATTTTCGCTTTAGCATTTTCGCCCTTACCCTCTACAGAGACGACCTCTCCCATTCCGAAACGGTCATGACTTACAATATTCCCTATTATAAGTTGCGTTTCAGTACCCATGCCCCGCAACGATGCATCGCGCACAACATCACTCATACGCTGCAGATTTGCACTATTTCTTGTTATATTCTGTACCCGTTTGATAGGTTTCACCTGTTCGTTTGACGTTTTGTTTCTATCCGAAAATCCCGACAATGAATAATCCGAGCGCACATAACCACGTTGCTCATTCGTAGCATTAAACATACTGCGCTGCTGTACTTGAGTAGGCCTGCCTTGCTGCATACTGCTACCGAACGTTACATAACGGCTATCCAAATCCTTAAGAAAACGACTTGGTTCACAAAAAGCAAATGAGCCGAAACGATAGCGACTTTTTGCAAACGTCAACATGCAATAATCCTTCGCACGTGTAATTGCGACATATAACAGACGTCGTTCTTCCTCGAGTTCACGCAACGAATTCTGCGCCATCTGATTTGGAAAGAGCTCCTCTTCAAGTCCTACAACAAAAACAGCCGGAAACTCTAAGCCTTTTGCCGAGTGTACCGTCATCAGTGTAATAAAATCATCACTGCCATCACCATCGGTATCCTGATCGGTAAGTAGTTGCACGCTATTTATATAATCTATAAGTTTATCATTCTCGTCACCCTCTTCACGATGTGCATCCACGAAATCCGCAATAGCATTCATCAACTCTTGCATATTCTCTTGGCGGCTTCTATCCTCGACAGAGGATCCCGAGAAGACTTCGTTCCACAATCCACTCTTGTTCACAATCTCACGCGCAGTCACAAGAGCATCACTCTTATCGGCAGTGATCGAGAACTCCTCTATCATAGAAGAGAAATTCGTTAATTTGGCAAGAGTGCCTTTATTAACCTGAAGTCCGTACACCAGAGGTTGTGACAACACATGCCACATGCTTACCTCCAAACTATTGGCAAGTTCTTTTACCCTTTGCAGAGTTGTTTCTCCTATACCACGTATCGGATAGTTTATAATACGACGCAGAGCCTCCTCATCGCGCTTGTTGCAAACCAGTCTGAAATAAGCTATGGTATCCTTAATCTCTTTACGTTGATAGAATGATAATCCACCATATATTTTATACGGATAGGAACGCTTACGGAAAGCCTCCTCAAATATACGCGATTGGGCATTTGTACGGTACAATATGGCAAAGTCCTTATAGTTTAAACCGGCATTGCGACGCAAGAAGGCAATGCGGTTAGCTACAATCTCAACCTCCTCATAATCGGAATAAGCCTCGCACAACCGCAAAGGTTCTCCATCACCTCTCTCCGAATATATACTCTTTCTGATCTGCTCGCTATTCTTTGCAATAAGGCTATTTGCCGCATTCACAATCATTCTGGTAGAACGATAGTTCTGCTCAAGTTTAAAAACAACAGCCTCGCTGTACCTTTGTGTGAATCCCAAAATATTATCAATATTTGCACCACGAAATGAATAGATACTTTGTGCATCGTCTCCAACCACACAAATAGCTCTTCGAGTCTGTGTAAGTTGCCACACTATACATCCTTGCACATAATTGGTATCCTGAAACTCATCGACAAGCACATATCTAAACTGCGCAATATACTTATCCAATACCTGTGGGAACTGTTCAAAAAGCCTATATGTATTAACTAGCAAATCATCGAAATCCATTGCATTCGCCTGAAGGCAACGAGCTGCATAACGACTATAAATATCAGCAGTAGATGGTATGCGGGCACGACGGTCATCCGACAGCAGCCCTTGATCGCGTGCATAATCGTCAGCCGAGATAAGACGGCTCTTCGCAGCCGATATACGTTCAGCCACCACGTTGGGCTTATATGTTTTCTCATCAAGCTGCATCTCCTTTATTATAGTCTTCACCAAACTACGGGAATCACTCTGATCATATATAGTAAAGTTAGGATCATAACCCAGCAGGTGACCCTCACGACGCAGTATTTTCGAAAAGATTGAATGAAACGTACCCATCCACAGATATGATGCATTTTTCTCCCCGACCCTTTGTGCTACACGCTCCTTCATCTCGCGTGCTGCCTTATTTGTAAATGTAAGCGCCAGAATAGACCAGGGCTCATAACCCTGCTCTATCAAATATGATATCTTATATGTCAACACTCTTGTCTTACCAGAACCAGCACCGGCAATCACAAGCGAAGGTCCATCAAGATAACGCACCGCCTCTAGCTGTGCACTGTTAAGTTCCTCTTCGTAGTCAATATACATCTATAATATCTGTTATTTCATTAACGGTGACGCGAAGATACACATTTATGTGCAAACAATCGAACATTAGATAACAAAGATTGTTGTATCAATATCTAACATATTAACATCAAAAGCATGAGTGTAACAATAAAAAGCAACATTACAGGCTACCAAATGCCTGCACTTCTCTATCCATCAAGTGCCTTAGAACCCGTAATAAGTCAAAAGACTATAGAATTTCATTTTGGTAAACATCTGCAAGCCTATGTCGACAGTCTGAACAGATTGGCACATGGAAACGAATACGAAAAGATGGGATTAAGAGAAATTGTTGAACGCGCACCCGAAGGGCCTCTGTTGAACAATGCCGGGCAGGTGCTCAATCATGTACTATATTTCGAACAGTTTACCCCATACCCAAAAGCAAACAATCGTCCCGGGGGCACGCTGAAAAGTGCCATCAACTTCGATTTCGGCAACTTCGAGACTCTGAAACAGAAGATGGAAGACGCATGCAATACCCTATTCGGTTCAGGATGGGTGTGGCTAGCACAAGACGTACGAGGCAAGTTGGAGATATTGAGATGTTATAATGGAGACAACCCCGCTCGTCATCTCATGAAACCGCTATATGGTATAGATGTCTGGGAACACGCCTACTATCTGGACTACCAGAACAGACGTGCCGAGCATGTCAAACGACTATGGGAGATTGTAGATTGGGATCTAATAGAGAGCCGTATAGATCTTTAACATATAAACATGGTGTGTGCCTATACGGGCACACACCATGTTTATATATGAGTATACAAGGTTACTTGCTCTCTTTAATAAGATATATTATTACCGGCAAGTGATCGCTATATCCATTCAGCCATACACCACCGGCATGGGTGCGTTTAGGCGAACCTTTATATTTACCCTCCTGCTGTAACATATAACTACGTGAGAATATCTCAGGCTTATAATACTTAAGTGTAGAGCGTTCATTTCCGACAAGATTACCACTTACTACAATCTGATCAAAAAGATTCCATTTACCCTTATACTTAAGTGTCCCCAATCCTTTATTGCGCAGTACACTCCACCAAGGATTATATAAGTCAGTATCACAATTCACACTATTCGGATTTCGTTTGGCCCCAAGACAAACCTTCATACTTTTATCATCTGGATCATCGTTCATATCACCCATTATAATAACCTTAGACTGTGGCATCTGAGCCATAAGAGAATCTTTGACAGCCTTAACAAGGATGCCGGCTCTTTCACGGGCTGGAGACTTTGCATATCTTGATGGCCAATGGTTTACAATTATATGCACTCTTTCGCCGGCCATATCACCACTTACAGTAAGAAAACCGCGTGTCTTGTATGTTGTATCATTATCCTCTGTCGTATAAGGAACAAGTTTACTTGCAACAGGAGAGAACAACTTTGGATTATACAGAAGAGCGCAATCTACACCTCGTCTATCCGGGCCCTCAATATGTACAATCTTCCATCCTCGATGCGCCAATATAGGATGGTTTACAAGATCGTCTAGTACCCTGTAATTCTCTATCTCCGAGACACCAACAGCTGCCATTCCCATAGGAAGCATATCCGTAGACATCTCGTTTAGAACAGTAGCCATATTCTTGAGTTTGTTATTGTATTTCATAGAACCCCATTTATTGGTACCATCCGGCAAAAATTCATAGTCGTTCTTGCCACTATCATGTATGGTATCAAAAAGATTCTCGAGGTTGTAGAAACCTACACTGTAGATTTGATACTTCTTTTGCGCACCTGCACTAACAACCGTTGAGAGCATGATAGATAATGCAAGCACAAACAAAGTAAAATTACTTCTCTCTTTCATATATTAATTAATATAGCGTTGTTTATAAGGCGCTAAGGTACGAATATTATACTTCTTTGCAACAACAATAAAAAAAATATTTTCGACACCTTCGGGATTTTTACATTTTAACATCAAAAAACGTTCCAAACCCTTTGTGCATAACTTTTATTTTAACATCTTTGCAAGATTCTATACACTGATTAAAGCATTTTATTATATCATAGAAAAGGAAATTATTAGATTAAACACTTAAATATCATGAACAAAATTCTAAAATTTGCATCCATGTTGCTACTGGCAATATTCTGTTGCACTACAGGAGCCGTTGCAACAAACAGTGCTGTTTTACAGTCCAATATAAGGAGTGTAAGTGACAGTACGCAAAGAACAATCTACATTGACAGAGGCAAAGATTTATTAAACAAAGAGATTAAGAGGGATCCCATTCACACTCCCGACACGACCCTTCTCAATCAGCCATCTGTAACAGCAAACGAATACGATGCTTTCACCTTCTCCGAAGGACAGCTCGACGAGGATGAGGATGTAATCCAGGGCTCTTCAACAATGACTGGTTCAAACGATGACTATTTCCTCTCTGAGGTAGGATATCTATTCAGTCCTATGCGATTCAGAATACGTGCATACGAAAATATGTATAATAATGTATATGCAAACGGTGTACTTTTGAATGACGCTGAGCGCGGTAATTTCAGCTATGGAATGATTGGAGGTCTTAACGATGCAACACGTAATCGTGAAGGTTCTACATTCCTTGAGAACACATCATACGGATACAGTTCGGTAGGAGGCGCAAGTAATATAAATATGCGTGCCAGCCAATATGCAGCCGGACACAAAGCCTCATTGGTAGGATGTAACCGCAACTATCTTGCACGTGCAATGTACACCTACTCTACAGGTCTTATGGACAATGGATGGGCATTCACCGGCTCGGCATCTTACCGTTGGGCCAATGAAGGAGTAATAGAAGGAACATTCTATAATTCATTCGGCTATTTCTTTGCTGCCGAGAAGAGAATAAACGACAAGCACTCGATTTCTATTGCCACTTGGGGTTCACCTACAGAGCGTGCACAGCAAGGTGCAGCCACAGAGGAGGCCTATTGGCTTGCAAACAGCCATTACTATAATCCCAACTGGGGATACCAAAATGGAGAGAAACGTAATGCACGTGTCGTAACATCTTTCGAGCCTACAGTACTATTCACTTGGGACTGGCAGATTAACAAAGAGACAAGACTTACAACATCTGTTGCCGGTAAATACGGAAAATATGGAACCACCGCATTAGGATGGAACGGCAACGCAGCCGACCCACGTCCCAACTATTATCAGAACCTGCCAAGTGCAGCCTACGATGTATGGGACCCAAGCTACACTCCTACAGAAGATGAGATTGCCGACTGGCAACAGCGCTATAGCTATTGGAAAAGTAGCAAAGCCAACCGTCAGATCGACTGGGACTACATGTACTTTGCCAACAAACAGGCCAATGCAGCCGGTGGCAATGCACTGTACTATGTAGAGAAGCGCAACAACGACCAGATGATGCTGAACCTGAGCTCTATATTAAACCACGAGATTAACAATAATGAAAAAATCACATTAGGTCTCAACGTGGGAACAACAAAGGGTATGCACTACAAGACACTCGACGACCTGCTCGGATCTAACAGCTACGGTACCGACATCGACAAGTTCTCGGTAGGCGACTTTGCACCTGGCAGCGACTATGTACAGAACGATGTAGACAACCCCAACCGCATAATAAAGGAGGGCGATGTATTCGGATACGACTACGATATATATGTAAACAATGCCCGACTCTTCACACAATATACCTTCAACAACAGCATAGCAAACATCACACTTGGTGCGCACATTGACGGAACAACAATGGAGCGCTACGGTAACATGCGTAACGGACGTGCCATCAACAACTCAAAAGGTAGCAGCGGCACAGCAAAATTCTTTAGTGGCGGTGCAAAGTTAGGAGTTGTGTGGAATATCAACGGTAACAACACCATATCATTCGGATGGGGATTAGAGAATAGAGCTCCACTAGCCTATAACTCATTCATTGCACCCCGTATGCGTAACGACTTTGTTTACGGACTAGAAAATGAGGAAATATGGAGTCAAGAGATTTCGTACAAGTTGAACTATGGTCCAGTAACAGCAAAGTTCACCGGTTACTACACACAATTTGACGATGTAGTAGAACAGAGTGCCTTCTACAACGATATGCTATCTAACTTCACATATCTCTCGATGACCGGTCTTCAAAAGAAACACTACGGTGTAGAGGCTGCTATCGTATATAATGTAACATCGGCACTCTCATTCAACATAGTAGGTACATGGAACGAAGCCGAGTACACAAAGAATGGCAACGGATTCCTCATAAGCGAGAATGAGAAAGTTGTACAGAACGACATGGTATACATGGATGGTGCACATGTTGATGGAAGCCCGCTCACAGCACTGAGTTTTGGAGTTGACTACAACACCAACGGTTGGTATCTGAGTGCAAATGCCAACTATTACGACAGAGTATATATTGGTGCATCATCATACCGCCGTCTCTCCAGTGTTGTTGGAGCTCCCGAGGTTGATGAACAAGGAAACACCATTTTAGATATACCCACACAGTATAAGGGTAAGGGAGGATGGCTTGTAGATGCATCAATAGGTAAAAGTATAAGACTTCGTGGAGGTAAGCAACTAAATTTAAATCTTCAGTTGCAGAATATTCTCAACAATGAGGATATGGTTACAGGTGGATATGAGCAGAATCGTGACGACAACTATTCAGATGGTGAAGCACGTACATACAAATTCTCTAAGAATCCATTTCTATACTATGCCAATGCATTCAACTTCTATCTGAACATAGGACTACGTTTCTAAACAATTTGAAAAAAGGATCATATGAAAGCTATAAAATATCTATTTACATTAGGATTATTGCTATTTGCAGCAACATCCTGCATGAATGAACATGACGAGCCGGTCTTCACCACTCCTCCGTTCGGTAACAACTCCATAGGCGAAGCAAATACCACTATTGAAGAGTTGAAAGAGAAATACGCCTCTGTAATATCGGCAAGCGGTGTAAAAGAGATAACAGAAGATATTATAATTGAAGGTGTAGTCGTTGCAAATGACGAAAGCGGCAACATATACAAGCAATTCGTAATAGACGATGGTACCGGTTCTATAATAGTAGGTGTAAACGACGTAGGCCTATATGCAGTAATGGTACGCGGCCAAAAAGTTATCATCGACTGCAAGGGACTACATGTTGGAGGTTATGGAAAGATGGCACAGATTGGTGGACTATACAACGGGAAGATTGGTCGCATGCAGAAAGTAATCTATCCCAAGCATGTAAAATTATTGGGTACTCCTGCCGAGGATTATTATGGAATAGAACCACAACTGATTGACGAGAATTTCTTTACCAATGGTAATAAAGAGAAGTTACCACTATACGTAAGAATGAACAACGTAAGTTTTGTAGAGGCCAACGGTACAAACCTTTATGCTCCAGAGGACGAAGCAAACAGCAGTAATGTTGTTGAACGCAGAATAAAGATGGGTAACACAAATGTAATATTCCGTTTCAGCACATATGCCGACTTTGCCAATGAGGTATTACCCCAAGGTAATTTCGACATTGTGGGCATACTTACACGCTACAACGACTATTGGCAATTCATGCTAAGTGCCACAAGTGACATTTATCCTATTGAGCCTGTAAACCGTTAAGTTTATTACAAAAAGAAAAATAGATAAAACTGAAAAATAAAATAGAACTATGAAACTAATGAAAAAAATTGCATTATTCGCATTGGCAGCACTCACATTCAGTGCATGCGAAGATGTCCCAGCTCCTTACACTCTCCCCGGTGAGGGTACAGGCGGCAGTACACTCCCCGAGGGTATTTACATCAACGAAAAGTTCTCGACAGACTTTGGTGTATTCACACCCATTGAGACAGAAGGAGAGTTCCCCTGGATTATAGATTACAGTACAGCAAAAGCAACATCTTACGATGGCTCAAAGGACAATGCAGCCCAAAGCTGGCTTGTATCAGACCCAGTAGACTTTACAAACGAGACTGAGGCATATGTTGCATTTGAGTACATCATACGTTATTCCGAAAGTGGTAAGGTTGCTGCAAACCATCAATTGCTCATAAGCGACAACTATTCAGGAGACCCGGCTACTGCAACATGGACAAACGTTCCCTACAACGCTGTTGAGGGTAGCGATTGGAATACTTTTTATAATGCAAGTGTTGCAATTCCTGCCGAATTCATGGGCAAATCAACTGTTGTATTTGCACTCAAGTACACAGCCAAATCAAAAGCCGGAACATGGGAGGTAAAGAACTTCATAGTAGCACACAGTACACCTGAAACACCCCAAGAGCCAGAAGAGGCCGGTACATACACAGTAAGCGAAGCTTTGGCCGCATTCAATGGCAAAGCTACTCCAGCAGTAGTCACCGGTTACATTGTTGGAACTGTTGACGGACAGGTTTATATCGATGGATGCAAGTTCAGCGGTGCTGCAACCACACTTACCAACCTTCTTATTGCCGACAATGCCGACGAAAAAGATTATAACAAGTGTATGCCTGTACAGTTGCCTACCGGAGCAGTGCGCAGTGCATTGAACCTTGTAGACAACCCCGGAAACTACAAGAAACAGGTAAAACTCACAGGTAGCTTGGAAAAATACTTCGGCGTACCCGGACTTAAATCGGTTACAAAATATGAGATAGACGGCGTTACACCCGACGAGCCCGAAATACCTGCTGACGCATATATCAGCGAAACATTTGCAACAAGTTTCGGAACATTCAGCACACAAGAGACAGTGGGCAACTATCCTTGGGTAATTGATTATAGCTGTGCAAAAGCTACAGGATACTACGACTCGGACGGTGACGGAAAGGGCGATGCAAACGGTGCAGCACAGAGTTGGTTGATTTCATCAGCAATAGACTTGAGCAACGAGACCGAGGCATACATAACATTCGATTACGTAATACGTTATACCCAGGAAGGAAAGGTTGCAGAACACAACCAGTTGATGATATCTACCGATTATGCAGGTGATGCAGCGACAGCAAATTGGACAGCAATAAGCTTCAACGCGAAAGAGAACGCCAACGACTGGACATTCGGCAATAGTGGCAAGATTGCACTACCTGCCGAATTTATGGGTAAGGCTAACGTTAGAATAGCTTTCAAGTACACATCTACTGAGACTAAAGCAGGTACATGGGAAGTAAAGAACGTAGTTGTTGCACATGGTAGTGGTGAGACAACAGGAGGCACAACAGAACCCGAGGTTCCCGATACACCTGAAGGAGTCAGCACTATTGCTGATGCCCTTGAAGCAGGTGAAGGCTCTGCCGTAGCTGTGCAAGGAACAATTATCGCAACATACGCACGCGGATTCCTAATCAACGATGGAACTGCATCAGTACTTGCATTTCTTGGTGAGGACAAAGGATACAGCGAAGGCGATGTTGTAAAAATAAGTGGCACACTATCGATGTATGGTGGTCTGTTACAATTCCCCAACACATCAACAGTAGAGAAAGTGGGTACTGCCACAGTAAACCATCCATCAGCAACAGTTATGAATGGTGCCGACCTTGACGCATACCTCAATGCACCCGTCATTAAATACGTTGAATATACTGGAAAACTTACCATCAACGGTAACTACTACAACGTTAATGTAGATGGAGCCTCAACAGCTGTAGGTAGCATACAGTATCCCAAGAGTGGAATTGTAAACGCAGCCAACAACGATGTCATAAAGGTAACCGGATATACAATAGGTGTAAGCGGTACTAAATATGTAAGCACAATGGCCGTGAAAGTAGAAGTTGTAGACGGTGGCACCACAAACCCTGAAGAACCAGAGGAGCCTAACACCCCAGACACACCAACCGGCGAAGCTGTAGTATTCGACTTTACAAATCCCGAGGCACTTGACCCTTCGATAACTCCTAGTACTGATGCCTCTACAGGCGTAGAATTTGAAAGTGTAACCTTTACAAACGGCAACATAAGCATCAAGTTGGATAAGGGTTCTGCATCATACGGTGCAAGAATATGGACAAAGACTGATGGCACATACGAACTTCGTGCATATAACGGTTCAACAATAGTTATATCGGCTGCTGATGGTAGCGATATCTCGAGCATTGCGTTGGAAGGCAAGAAAATAACCACTTTGTCACCCGACAGCGGCAACTTCAGTTCAGGTGTATGGAGCGGCAGCGCAAGTAGTGTTACATTTAATGTAACAGGAACATTGAACATGACAACAATAACAGTAAAGTAATTGTTAGAAAAAGAATCTTAAACGTGGTTGCCGAGATTGCGGCAACCACGTTTTTTATATAATTAACACAGCTATTTCCAAATTAGTGAAAGAGTATTTGTTTTTTCGTTATATTAGCGACCTAAAGTAAATATAATATGAAAAATATAGAGTTCAAATTATCAGGAACAACCGGTATAGGTTTCTGTATAATGATAGGTCTTATGGTACTTGGTAACTGCATTGGTAACGGTATAAAAAAAATTGCAGACAAAGATAGATACGTAACAGTAAAAGGACTTGCCGAGCGCGAAGTGATGGCAAACAAGATTATATGGCCCCTACCCTACAACAGTGTAGGCAACAACCTCGATGAACTTTATAATACAGTGGAAAGGAACAAAATGACTATCATTGGATTTCTGCAGAATAATGGCATAACAGATGATGAAATCATACTATCTGCACCCATAGTAACCGACCGTGAAGCACAATCCTACACTCCTGAAAATATCAAATACCGATATAGAGTAGAATCGGCAATAACAGTTGTATCATCACAAGTAGAAAAAGTAATGCAGCTCATGAATAGTCAAGCCGAACTAATGAAACAGGGTATTGCAATAGAACAAGATTACCGTTACCAAACACAATACGAGTTTACACTGCTAAACGATTTAAAGCCTCTTATGGTGGAAGAGGCAACAGGTAATGCACGTGCCGTAGCACAGAAATTCGCCGATGACTCCAAGAGCAAGCTCGGCGGAATAAGACAGGCACGTCAAGGGCAGTTCAGTATAAGCAGCGACCCCAACACACCACAACTGAAAAAGATACGTGTGGTAACAACTGTCGATTATTTCCTTAAATAAGAATAGAAGATAATAAAAATGCCGTCCATGTGTGACATGGACGGCATTTTTATACACATATGTTCATGGAAAATTTATTTTCGTGACTCTTCTTGTTCTTTTGATTTTTTTTACTTTCTTTTGCAAGATAATATATAACAGACATCTAACAAAAACAAGTAATATAATGGAGAAGATTATCGGTCTTATCAATGCACCGTTCACACCTTTCTACGAGAACGGAGAAGTTAACTACGAGCCCATTCCTGCCTATGCACAGATGTTGGCCAAGAATGGTCTTAAAGGAGTGTTCATAAACGGTTCTTCGGGAGAAGGATATATGCTTACAGAGGAAGAGCGTATGAAACTTACCGAGGCATGGGTGGCTGCAGCTCCAGAAGGATTTAAAATCATAGTTCATGTAGGAAGTACATGCGTAAAGTCAAGCCGTCGTATGGCCGAGCACGCACAGAAACTTGGTGTTTTCGGTATTGGAGCGATGGCACCTCCATTCCCCAAGGTGGGGCGCGTTGAAGAACTTGTAAAATATTGCGAAGAGATTGCATCGGCAGCACCAAAGCTACCATTCTATTTCTACCATATTCCTGCATTCAACGGAGCTTTCCTCTCAATGGTAAGTTTCCTGCAGGCAGTAGACGGACGCATACCAAACTTTGCCGGTATAAAATATACATTCGAGAGTTTGTACGAGTATAACCAATGTCGCCTATACAAGAATGGCAAATATGACATGTTGCACGGACAGGACGAGACTATCCTCCCCTGCCTCGCAATGGGCGGCGCTCAGGGCGGCATCGGTGGAACAACAAACTACAACGGATGCAACCTTGCCGGTATCATCGATGCATGGAACGCAGGCGACCTTGAGAAGGCACGCGAATTGCAGAACTTCTCACAGGAGGTTATCAACGTTATTTGCCACTATCGCGGCAACATCGTGGGTGGTAAGAGAATAATGAAGCTCATTGGCCTTGACCTTGGAAAGAACCGTACTCCTTTCCAGAACATGACAGACGAGGAGGAGGCTGCAATGCGTAAGGAGCTTGAGGCAATCAACTTCTTCGAGCGTTGCAACAAATTCTAAAAATACAGGGAGCAGATAACTGCTCCCTTAAACATTTTATAAACAATAAGAAAAAAAGACTACCATGAATTGGAAAGAATATCTTACCGACTGGAGTGACAAATACCGCAAGGACCTTACCGAGAACATTATGCCTTTCTGGCTCAAGAACGGATTGGACCGCGTAAACGGTGGTGTATATACATGCCTCGACCGCGACGGCTCGTTAATGGACAGTACAAAATCGGTGTGGTTTCAGGGACGTTTCGCTTTTGTATGCAGTTTTGCATATAATACAGTAGAGAAGAATCCATTGTGGCTGGAAGCAGCAAAAAGTACCATCGATTTCATTGAGGCACACTGTTTCGACAGCGACGGTAGGATGTATTTTGAAGTAATGGCTGATGGAACACCACTGCGCAAACGTCGCTACGTATTTTCGGAGAGTTTTGCAGCAATTGCTATGGCCGAGTATGCAAAGGCATCGGGAGACTACAATTATGCAGAGAAGGCGCTTAAACTCTTTATGGATATACGTCGCTTTGTAGCCACACCCGGATATATGGAACCTAAATACCTGGAAGCCTTGCAAGCCAAGGGACATTCATTGGTAATGATTCTGATAAATACAGCATCACGTATACGCGAGGTTATTCAAGATCCGGAACTAAATTTGCAAATAGAAGAATCTATATCGTCACTTAAGGATTTCATGAAACCCGAATTCAAAGCACTGCTTGAGATGGTTGGTCCCAATGGCGAATTTATCGACACCATAAACGGTAGAGTTATAAATCCCGGTCATTGTATTGAGACTGCATGGTTCCTGCTCGAAGAGGCTAAGAACCGAGGATGGGATAAAGAGATTACAGCACAAGCACTTCAGATTCTAGACTGGTCGTGGGAATGGGGCTGGGACAAACAATACGGCGGCATAATAAACTTCCGCGACTGCCGCAATCTGCCTCCACAAGATTACTCACAAGATATGAAGTTTTGGTGGCCACAGACAGAGGCTATCATAGCAACACTATATGCCTATGAAGCTACCGGTGACGATAAATACCTTATATGGCACAAACAGATAAGCGAATGGACCTATGCACACTTCCCCGATGAGGAGATGGGTGAGTGGTACGGATATCTGCATCGTGACGGTACTGTTGCACAGCCCGCAAAAGGTAATATATTCAAAGGACCGTTCCACATACCACGTATGCTCATAAAGAGCTACGATTTGTGCAACATATTGACAAACAAACTATAAGAACAATAAAAAGAGATGAGTAAGATTACAGAAAAGAAATGGTACCCTTGGTTGGTAGTTATATTGCTATCGGGTGTAGCTTTCCTCAACTACATGGACCGTCAGATGTTGAGTACCATGCGATTTGCAATGTCAGAAGACATTGTAGAGGTAGCAACAAGCTATACAGGCCCCTGGGGATGGGGTGCTCTTATGGCTGCATTCATGTGGATATATGGCCTGATGAGTCCCATATCGGGAGCTATAGCCGACCGTCTGAACCGTAAGAAACTAATTGTCGGCAGCCTTTTTGTATGGTCGGCAGTAACATTCCTTATGGGATATGTAGATACATACAAAGAGTTATACGTGCTACGTGCCATCATGGGATTCAGCGAGGCGTTATATATTCCTGCAGCGCTTTCACTCATTGCCGATATACATAGTGGTAAGACACGTTCAATGGCTATAGGTATTCACATGACAGGATTATATCTGGGACAGATTGCCGGAGGTTTCGGCTCTATTTTCTCGGGGTTGCTCAACTGGCACAGTGTATTCCTCATTTGCGGACTTGTGGGAATGATATATTCCGTAGTACTCATACTCTTCATAAGCGACCCGGGACGCGAGAAAAAGAGTGCAGAAAATGTTGTTGTTGATCCCAATCAACCAAGCGTAGTAAAAAGCATTATGCTTATCCTCAGCAATATGGCTTTTTGGGCTGTTCTTTTTGTCTTTACCACATTAAGTATGCCGGGATGGGCTACAAAGAACTGGTTGCCCGAGTTGCTGGCAAATGTCATAAGCAATAATTGGGGAATGGATATTAGCATTGCAATGAATTATGCAGGTCCTGTTGCAGTGATAAGCCTTGCAGGAGCATCATTCATTGGCGCCATGATTGGTGGTAAGCTCTCGGACAAATGGGTACAGAGCAATGTACGCGGACGTGTATATACAAGTTGTATAGGTCTTGCACTCATTGTACCGTCACTCGTATTCATGGGACTTGGCAACAGCCTTTTTGCAGTGGTTCTTGCCATACTTTGCTTCGGTATCGGATATGGTTTCTTCGACACCAACAACATGCCTATACTATGTCAGTTCATTCCTTCGCGCCAACGTGCCACTGCATATGGTTTCATCAATATGGCAGGTGTCCTTGGAGGTGCAGCCATCACAACAGTGCTCGGGAGCCTCTCATTGGGTGTAGGTTTCGCTTTGCTTGGTGGAGTAACTGTATTGTCACTAGTAATACAGATTACAATGCTTCGTCCTAAAACCATAAACATGGAATAATGAAAAGGTTATATCCTATAATTCTTGCTATTGCGCTCTTGGGTTGCACCAACAATTACAAGAGCGCGAGCAATTATATCAAGGAGCTTGGCACAATGCCACCATTCGAGCAGGGATTCGAAATGGGTGTCTCGGCCTGTTATGCCGCAGTATACCGAGACACATTATATATTGCAGGTGGTTGTAATTTCCCCGACACACCGGCCTCGCAAGGTGGCAGCAAACGTTTCTATCAAGGAATTTACAAAGCAGCCATAGGAGACACACTTATATGGCATAAAGCAGGAGTCCTTCCTGAACCATCGGCCTACGGTGCATCACTTATAGTTGGAGAGAAACTGATTATTGCAGGAGGTACAAACAGTAAAGGAGCGTCATCTGCCGTATACAGCATAGATTTGTCCGATGATTGCAAAGTAGATACCCTACCCTCACTACCCTACACTGTTGACAATGCAACTGCAACCATTGCTAACAATTTTATATATATTATAGGTGGAAACATTAACGGGGAACCATCAAACATAGTATTCGCTCTTAACCTCTCTGATGGAACAAATGAATGGGCTCAATTGCCAACACCCCCGTCACGTGCACGTGTACAGCCAGTATGCGCTGCAAACGAAAAGGCTCTATACATATGGGGAGGTTTCTCCCCTGCCGATAGCATTGGCAGGGCAATAACACATAGCGATGGTATACGCTATCTCTTTGCCGAAAACAGATGGGAACAACTGACAGATGTCACTCTCAAGGAGGATAGTGATAGAGCCATCTCGCTATCGGGTGGTACGGCTCTATTGTTTGATAAAAACACTATAATAGCTGCAGGCGGTGTAGACAAAGAGATCTTTACAGATGCAATATCAGGTACATATTCTCTTACAAGCAAAGAGGAGTACATGCATCACCCTGCAGAATGGTACCGTTTCAATCCCCATCTTATAGAGTATAACATTGATGAGAATAGCTGGAAACTCCTGAAGAGCGACCGCACCTTTGCGCGTGCCGGAGCAATTATGATTGCATACAAGAACAATATTATATATATAGGAGGAGAACTCAAGCCCGGCATCAGAACTCCACAGATAAACATGTACAGGCCATAGGAGGAAAATCCTATCAACAATAGGGAATCCCCCTGCAACAAGTAGGAGATATCAGTTGCAGGGGGATTATTGTGTCAATATCTTTGCATCAGACAAGAGAGAGTTACTATATTAAAAACCAACAAAAACTCTAAGTTATGAAAAAGATGATGATTATCGCAGTCATTATGAGCGCAATGTTCATGTCTGCACAAGTTTCGGCACAAGATTTTAAACGTGGAGATAACAAGGAACGTACTGAAAAAATCGACAGAAAGGAGAGAAAAGGAAAAGAGAAGAAAGGTGATGTCTATAAAGAAAGAAAAGGAGGCAAAAAAGGAAATAAGAACAAAGATGGCAAGAGGTTCAATGGAGCAGCACATAATAATGCACACAAACATGCACACATGCACCATCATCACATTGTAAAACATAAAAAACATCACGCATCATGCCATCGTCCTGTAGTAGTTCACCATAACCATTGCAATGGTGCAGTCGAAGCAGCAACAATAGTTGTAGGTATAGCAGCATTGGCAGCCATTCTATCTGACTAAATGTAGTATGCAAGAGAGTTATAAATTTTTAGGTTATAATTTCGGGCACCCTTCAATATAGGGTGCCCGAAATTTACAGATAGCATGTAAAAATAGCAATATATTGCTATACCAAAGCTACCAAAATCACAAAAAGTATGATTGCAGGAGTAGAGAAGCATCTATATCTTTGCAATGTGGATATCAGATTTTATGAGTTGATATTTTTGCAATAGAGATATCCACAGAAGAATAAACCATATAATAATTGAAACTTATCTAAGCCGATTGTCAATTTGTATTATCACCACACAGTTGTCGCGAGACACCGCCAAAGACAATCGCAGAAAAAATGTTATCTTAAGCCTAATTGTAAAAGGCGGGGAGCAAATATAAGGCTTCCCGCTTTTATGCATATTAACGATAGTATGTGTGCAGAGTAAAAGAGAATAGCTATAATAATATCCTAAATGGTACTGTTTACATTTCATAAATAATGTATTTATAGAAATATTAGAATAAAAATAACCTCATCGCAGCTAAATAATAGAAAATATTTATACTTTTGTATTGAATAATGTAAAAGGAGAATAATTATGATTATTGCAGTTGACTTTGACGGTACTATCGTAGAACACAAGTATCCCGAGATTGGAAAAGAGATTCCGTTTGCTACAGCAACACTCAAGATGCTCATAAAGGAGAGACATCAACTTATATTATGGACTGTGAGAAGAGGTCCCTTACTTGAAGAGGCTGTAAAATGGTGCCGCGAAAGAGGTGTAGAGTTTTATGCTGTTAACAAGAATTTCCCCGAGGAGAATGTAGCCGATGGTAAAGGTTACTGCAAGCTGGATGCCGAACTATTCATTGATGACCGCAATATTGGCGGAATACCCGATTGGGGAATGATATACGACATGGTAAAGAACAACAAGACATGGAGAGAGGCCCTCGCAGAGAACAACGATGAGAAGAAGAAAAAGAAGGGCTGGTTTTGGTAAAATATATAAAAATCACTAAGAATATTCTTTGTGATTTTTATATATAATAACTCTACGTATGAGCATTGCAATAAGCGATAGAATAGATATCACTACATTAAATCCGAAAGCAAAGCGTTGCGAACTTACATGCATAAACTCTTGAACATTGTCTATTACAAAAGGAGACACAAGTATTGCAACATAATTTACAGACATAAGAAGCGCAAGTGCAAATGTTACTCTTTGTGATGATGCAACTGAAGAGACTCTATCATAAAGATAAGGCTGCACAATACCATATCCGACTCCCATTACCACGCATCCTAATGCTATAGACAGTAGAGATTTAAAAAGATAAATAACCAGCAGTCCTACCATTATCATCAACAGAGAGCTACGCTCCACCTTACCACTCATAAAACGAAGTATAGAGGGCAGGAAGAAACCCGGCAACATTATTGCAAGGAAGAATAACGATATCATAAGCCCCGATGTTCCGCTATCGAATCCATATTCACCCATAAGATAGGGCAAGTTAAAACTTACGATAACCGTCAAATAGGTGACAATGAAATAATAGAGCATATATTGAATCAACTTGCCATAATCAATACCCTTTGAAACAGAAACTCTATTATGTTCTTCAATTACTCTCCCACTGTCGGCCCTTCTGATAAAGGGAAGAAGCACTATCGAGAAGATGGGAAACAGATAAACAACAAAAGGTAATTTCCACTCCACCTCGGCCAGATATCCTGTAAGCGCAGTAGCAAGCACAAGCGTAATATTAGTTATTGCCGAACTGTACCCGAACTGCTGTGTACGGTAATCCCCAATAAAAAAACGAGAGATAAGTGATGTTGACAATGGAATTATGATACCTGCACCAACTCCAAGCAGTGCGCTCACCACTATAAGCTGCCACATATCGGTACACAATAGATACAGTACCCCACTAATCATAAATACCCATAAACCGCATGCCAGAGTTTTAAAATAACCTACTTTTTCGGTTATGTGTCCTGTAATGAGAACGAATGGTATAATCATTAACGACGGCAACGAGGTCAGTAACTGAACATCTATCTGCGATGAGCTTGGGAAAATATGCGATATCTTATCCAATATGGGCGATACAGCTAGCCCCGGAAGAGAGGTAAGGGCCGACACCGACCATATTCCCCAAAGAGCGGCAAGTGATATTTCACCTTTTCCTGTTTCTACTTTCATAACAACAATTTATCGTCACAACAAAGCAACATCTGTTATTGTTCAGCATACAAGAGAGATATATTTAATAATCTTTTAACACCATTTCTTGAACCCAGTGTTTATAAAGCGTGTTTCATCTGTACATGTTTTATCTATAATTTATAACCTTTAAAACAGAATCAAAGTATGGAAAAAAGAAAAGGAGAGAATGAATCGGCAACCGTAACAACAGCCGTATTCGGTTCAAAAGAGATGTTGCAGTCGGCTCCAGCCGATAAGATTCCCGAAAAGTCAACAACACCCGAAATAGCCTATCGTATGGTTAAAGACGAGACCTATGCGCAGACACAGCCACGTCTTAACCTTGCAACATTCGTCACTACGTACATGGACGAATATGCAACAAAACTCATGAACGATGCTATAGCTATCAATTATATAGACGAAACCGAATACCCGCGAGTTGCAGTGATGTGCGCTAAGTGTATAAACATCATTGCGAACCTATGGAACAGTCCCGAAAAGTCGAAATGGAAGACCGGAGCACTAGGTATAGGTTCGAGTGAGGCATGTATGCTTGGTGGTGTAGCTGCATGGCAACGTTGGAAGGCACGCCGTATAAAAGAGGGTAAACCTCATGACAAGCCTAATTTTGTAATATCCTCTGGATATCAGGTTGTATGGGAGAAATTTGCACAACTATGGCAAATAGAGATGCGTACCGTCCCTTTGACCAAAGATAAACTATCGTTGTGTCCCGATGATGCAATTGCCATGTGTGACGAGAACACCATATGCATTGTACCCATAGAAGGAGTTACATGGACCGGGTTGAACGATGATGTAGAGGCACTTGATGCCGCACTCGACAAGTTCAACAGCAAAACCGGTTATGACATCCCAATACACGTAGATGCAGCTTCGGGCGGTTTTATCCTACCATTCCTAGAACCCAAAAGAAAGTGGGATTTCAGATTAAAATGGGTACTCTCCATAAGCACCAGCGGCCATAAATATGGTTTGGTATATCCCGGACTTGGATGGGTTGTATGGAAAGATAAGAAGTACCTGCCCGATACAATGTCGTTCAGCGTAAACTACCTTGGTGCCGAGATATCTCAGGTGGGATTAAATTTTTCACGTCCCGCAGCACAAATATTGGGACAGTATTATCAGTTCATACGCTTAGGATTCGAGGGCTACAAAGCCGTACACGAAAATTCGATGGAGATTGCAAAATATATGCATGCGCAGATAGGAAAGATGCATCCGTTCCGCAACTATAGCAATGAGGTTAGCAACCCCTTGTTCATTTGGGAGATGAATCCCGAATATGACAAGAAGTGCAAATGGACTCTTTACGACCTGCAGGACAAACTGAAACAGAGCGGATGGATGGTACCGGCATACACCATGCCGGCTAACATAGAGAGCACAGTAGTCATGAGAATAGTTGTACGTCAAGGATTCAGCCGTGACATGGCCGATCAGTTACTAACCGATATAGCAGCAGCGGTTTCCGAACTCGAGCAACTGCAATACCCCACTCCTACACGAATAGCAATGGAGAACAAGATGAAGATAAAAACAACAATCTTCACACACACCGGTAAAGGTAAATAAGAAAAACAACAATCGGAAGGGATATCTCTTCCGATTGTAATAAATTTTGTCTAAGATAGATTATAGAAGTAGATGAAAACCGAAATAACAAAACAAGAGTTGCTATCGCTACTGCAAGAGAGCTATAATAAATATAAAGACGAAAAGGGTGGCAAGAATGCAAATTACATTCCATACCTGTCACGTATAGATAGTAAGCTGTTTGGTATATCAGCATGTCTACCCGACGGCGAGATTCTATCTGTAGGTGACTGCAACTATCCTTTCGGTATTGAGTCCGTATCCAAAGTGTTGACAGCAATATTGATACTCAAACAATATGGAGCAGAAACTATTATTCACATGATTGGAGCCGATGCAACAGGCATGCCATTTAACTCAATTATGGCCATATTGCTGGAGAAAAATCATCCGAGCACACCACTTGTCAATGCCGGTGCCATATCTGCAGTAAGCATGGTGCAACCAATAGGAAACAGCCTGCAGAAATGGCAAGCAATAACAGATAACATTAAAGAACTATGTGGCAGCGAAGCAAATCTCATAGAGGAGCTATACCGCTCCGAGAGTGTCAGCAATCACAACAACAAAGCAATAGCATGGCTACTGAAAAGCTATAACCGCATATATGACGATCCCGACCTTGCATTGGACCTCTACACACGTCAATGTTCACTTGGTATTACCACCAAACAGCTTGCAATATGTGCAGCAACAATTGCCAACGGAGGTGTAAACCCTATAACAGGGAAACGAATATTCAACGCATCACTCTCGCCAAGAATAGTATCCATGATGGCTGCTGTAGGATTCTATGAGAATACAGGCGACTGGATGTTCCGCACAGGACTGCCCGCAAAAAGCGGTGTAGGCGGGGGTATAATGGGGGTGTTGCCCGGTACATTCGGAATTGCAGCATTTGCCCCTCCGCTCGATAGCGCCGGTAACTCGGTAAAAGCACAAAAGGCTTTACATTATATAATGGAAAGATTGGGTTGCGGTGTATATAACAGCCACAGGATAACCATTAAAGAGAAAACAAGTGAATATATACATCAGTAACCAATGAGACGACCTTACTTGGTAGCAGTTATACAATAATTATAAAAATATAATTAAAAATAGGAGGTTTAATAAAATAGCATTATCTTCGCAAAGATAGCACAAGCATAAACTAAACATCTAAGATATGAAAAAGATAATTGTTCCTAAGATAACACCGGCCTGCCATTGTGCCGACGAGTTAGAAAAAATTTTCTCTGGGATAGAATCAAATGCCATTGATTGTTGCAACTGGGAAAAAGAGTTTCCCTATACTCCCAAGACAAGTTTCAAACTATTTCAT
Source organism: Bacteroidaceae bacterium (assembly GCA_017507105.1). Taxonomy (GTDB): domain Bacteria; phylum Bacteroidota; class Bacteroidia; order Bacteroidales; family Bacteroidaceae; genus HGM04593. The sequence continues at coordinate 46,326 of JAFWBM010000012.1, read as the reverse complement.
GATGGCAAGAACCTATATATAAGATTCGATGTAACAGAGAATGACATACACACTCTTGTTACCGAAGACTTCGGCAAAATATGGACCGACCCATGTGTGGAATTTTTCGTATCACCTCAAGGCAACATGGACTATTACAATTTCGAATGTACATGTATAGGTAAGATGTTGATGGCATGGCATCCCGAAGGAGCAGCCAAGGAAGACGCTTCACTCGACCTGCTTGGCACGATAGAGCGTATTCCCTCATTGGGAAAAGAGAATTTCCCTTTACGTAAAGGAGAGAATAGATGGAGCATAATTGAAATAATACCTGCTGCTGCACTATTCCGTAGCAACATAGAATCGTGGAGTGGCAAAACCATGCGTGCCAATTTTTACAAGTGCGGCGACAACCTCCCCACTCCCCACTTTGTATCATGGAATCCCATCGACTGGCCCGAGCCAAGTTTCCATCGTCCCGAGTTTTTTGGTGAGATAGTATTCGAATAATAACAAATACCACAATATAGATATAGTTATAGCCGCTGACTGGCGGCTATAACTATATCCTAATATTCCCCAATAACGATGCTTTAATAAGATAAAGGTTTATTTTGATTAGAAAAAGCAATGAATTATCTTCGCATGATAAGAGACTATTGAAATGAAAAAGAGTGAACTATATAAATACGCAATAGAATATTTCGAACAGGCAATGCCTGTTGCAGAGACAGAACTAAACTTCAACACACCATTTGAGCTATTGGTAGCAGTAATACTATCGGCACAGTGTACCGACAAACGCGTAAACATGGTAACCCCCGACCTCCTGTGCCGATACCCCGACGCATGGGAGATGTCTCAGGCACATCCCGATGAAGTATATAACTACATAAAAAGCGTATCGTACCCTAATAACAAGGCAAAACACCTGGTAGGAATGGCACAAAAATTGTGCGAGAACTTTGGAGGCGAAGTGCCAGACACCCTCGAAGAGCTTGTTACACTACCCGGTGTAGGACGCAAGACTGCAAATGTCATCCAGTCGGTTGTATGGGGGAAAAGCGCTATGGCAGTCGACACACACGTATTCCGTGTAAGCCACCGCATAGGTCTTGTACCTAAACGCTGTACCACCCCATACAGCGTAGAGATGGAACTGATGAAACATATCCCGACAGAGATTGTACCCAAGGCACACCACTGGCTCATATTGCATGGCAGATATGTATGCAAAGCCCGACAACCCGAATGTAACAATTGTGGACTTACAGAAGTGTGCAAGCACTATATTGGCAAACAGAAGAAAATGTAAGAAAGTAGTTTCTTATAATGAAAATATCCTTCAGTAGTTCATTGGAATAAAGGGAACAAACATGTTTTTACTCCATTAGAAATCAAACGAGATAAAATTAGACAACTTCATATAAAAATTAATTGTGTAATTGAGTTTTATTTATTTAAAAATACTATTTTTGCATATTGAAGAGCATTTAAATGAAGGTTACCGACACACCGGCAACCCATAGTTATATGCGCCACAAGAGATAAATTCATTATTAACTCAATAAACTTATAACCATGACAATTGACAATTTTCAGTTTGCAGGTAAAAAGGCTATCGTTCGTGTAGATTTCAACGTGCCTTTGAACGAAGAGGGTAAAATTACTGACGACACACGTATTCGCGGTGCACTTCCTACATTAAAGAAGGTATTGGCCGAGGGTGGCGCTCTAATCATCATGTCACACATGGGTAAACCCAAGGGCAAAGTAAACGCAAAGTTCTCTTTGAGCCAGATTGTTGATGCTGTATCAGAGAAGTTGGGTGTTGCAGTTCAGTTTGCTCCCGACTGCGCAAAGGCAGCCGAGGCTGCAGCTGCTTTGAAGGCAGGTGAAGTTCTTATGCTCGAGAACCTTCGTTACTATCCCGAGGAGGAGGGCAAACCCGTTGGTATCGATAAAGAGGATCCCGCATACGCAGATGCAAAGAAGGCAATGAAAGAGTCACAGAAAGAGTTTGCCAAGACTCTAGCATCATATGCAGACTGCTATATAAACGACGCATTCGGTACAGCTCACCGTCGTCACGCATCTACAGCTGTCATCGCCGACTATTTCGATGACGACCACAAGATGCTTGGTTATCTGATGGAGAAGGAGGTACAGGCAGTTGACAACATCCTTAAGGACATCAAGCGTCCCTTCACCGCAATCATGGGTGGTTCTAAGGTATCAACCAAGATTGGTATCATCGAGAACCTAATGGACAAGGTTGACAATCTTATCCTCTGCGGTGGTATGACATACACATTTGCAAAGGCACAGGGTGGTAAAGTTGGTAACTCAATTGTTGAGGACGACAAATTGCAGTTGGCACTCGACATCATCGAGCAGGCTAAGGCTAAGGGTGTAAACCTCGTATTGGCTACAGACTGTGTTGCAGCCGACGATTTCTCTAACACCGCTAACACACAGGTTGTTTCAGTTAAGGATATCCCCGAGGGTTGGGAAGGTTTGGATGCTGGTCCCGAGGCTCGCAAGGCATTTGCAGCAGCTATCGAGAGTGCAAAGACAATCCTTTGGAATGGTCCCGCTGGCGTATTCGAGTTCGATAACTTTACCGCAGGTTCACGCGCTATTGCCGAGGCTATCGGTAAGGCAACAGCTAACGGTGCATTCTCACTCATCGGTGGTGGCGACTCTGTAGCATGTATCAACAAGTTCGGTATGGCCGAGCAGGTTTCTTACATCTCTACCGGTGGTGGTGCTCTTCTCGAGGCAATCGAGGGTAAGGTACTTCCCGGTGTAGCAGCAGTAAAAGGTGAATAATCTACCATTTACCAAATAATTCACAAGAGGGTGACCACATTAAGGTTGCCCTCTTGTTCGTTTCTTTAAAAAAGAATACAATATTATCATTTTTCTTCTTAAATTTGTATAGAACTCAGATAAGATGATAAAAAAGAGACTGAGTAATATATAAAAAGCATTTTAAAAGATTTTCCGGTTTAATAAAAACAGTATAGGGATTTCATATGAAAAAAAACGATATACATTCACACATAGAGAGTCTGCTTGACAAACACCAACTGAAACAGGCCATTGATAAGTTGGCAGAGGTTATCACCGAAGATGGTGATTGGAATCTCTATACCAAGTTCTCGGAAGTACGCAACGCCTATGGATACATGCTAGAATATATGCGCAAGGGCATGCCCGACCCCGATCGTGAAAAGCTATATAAAGAGCTTCTTGGCAAATGCTATATAATGAATGACAAGTGGACACAAGATTGCGAGGAAAAAAGGAACATTGTCTACCTGCTATACCGCAGACAATATGGCAATAGTGAAGATATCTTCCCAATGCACAAGAAACTTGCCGAAAACAGAGCCAACCTAGCTGTTGTACACATGATGCCGGAAGCAGAACGCAAGAAGGTAGAAAAAAAACTTGCTGCAAATCACGAGGAGCTACTAAAGGATTTATTCTATAGCATATGGAGCAGTGACGACTGGAACACACCTACATGCGACGAGATATATGCTCTTTTAACCGACCAGGAGGTTGATCTCAAGGATCGTGCCACCTTAGTAAGTGCAATAACCCTAGGAGTATTCAACTGTTTCGAACCACAAAAGATAACACTTATCTGCCGCCTTGCAGACAATAACGAACTCGAGATATCGGTAAGAGCACTTATAGGACTCATGCTTGTTGTCTTCATCTATGAGAAACGCCTTGAAAATTTCCCCGAGCTTATATATGCCATACAATCTCTAGGAGACAGCAAAACAATCAGACAGCGTATACATAACACACAGATACAGTTACTGCGTTGCCGCGAGACACAGGAAATCGACCGCAAGATGCGCGACGAGATTATACCTGCAATGCTCAAGAATCCCTCTTTAGACGATAGTAAATTGAGTAAGGGAATTATTATGGATACTGATGAAGATGGTAAGAATCCCGAGTGGCAAGAGTGGGTAGAGAATGACAAGATAATAGACAAACTTGATGAGATGATAAAATGGCAGATGGAAGGTGCCGACGTATATATGAGTACATTCTCGCAACTGAAACATTTTTCATTTTTCGATGAGTTACACAACTGGATGCGTCCATTCGACAGCAAAGTGCCGGAAATAGCAGAAATATTACCTGCCGACAGCAACAAAAGCCTGCTAGAGGCAATGTGTTCATCGCACTTCTTTTGCAACAGCGACAAGTATTCATTCTGTTTCACACTCCAACAACTACAAAAGGAGCAGCGCCAGATGATGATACAACGAGCTATAGATGAGAAAGATTTAGCAAATGAGGGTCCCGATACAATATCCTTGGAAAGCAAAGAGAAGGAGGCCGAGAATATTGGTAACAGTTATATACACGACCTTTACCGTTTCTTCAAGCTCTCGTTATTCAGGAACAAATATACCGACCCGTTTACCCTATCACTCATTTTACTCGACAACAAGTATCTCTCTTTCTTGATAAACGATACAGCTTCCGTCATGTATACCTTCAACTACCTTATTGATAAGGAGTACTATGAAGAGGCTTATAAAATAGGAACCATCTTGGAGAATGAGAATAGTAAAAGCGCCCAATTCTACCAAAAGATGGGCTATGCGCTACAGAAATGCAATAGACATAAAGATGCCTTAGACTATTACACAAAATCCGATATTGTCAATCCCGACAGCCTATGGACAATGCGCCACATTGCGCAGTGCTACCGCACAATGGGCGAATACGAAAAGGCACTGCAATACTACAAAGCTGCACATGATATAGCTCCCGAAAATATGTCCCTGCTGTTACAAGCCGGTGAGTGTCATGCTATACTAAAGCAATACGACGAGGCTTTCGAATACTTCTTCAAAGTGGAATATCTATCACCCCAATCGTTACAGGCATGGCGTGCCATTGCATGGTGTTCGTTTCTCAACGGTAATGACAAACAGGCCAGACATTACTATTCAAAGCTTATAGAAGAGAAAAAAGCTAAATACGAGGATTATATTAATGCTGCCCATGTAGAGTGGATAAGTGGCAAAAAAGAGGATGCCGTAAATCTATATAAAAAGGCAGCCACACTAAATGATACAGCACAAGTGCTTACCTCATTGAAAGAGGACAAAGATATACTCCTGAATCGTGGAGCAACAGACTTTGAACTTACACTTTTGCACGATATCATATTGGAATAACAGGCTGGGATTCTACTTAAGTCCGATAAAAAGAGAACTACCCGGTCAAAGTTAAGCCCGGATAGAATTTGGGAACACAAGTAGGCTTTTAACACACTATCAGAAGAATCTCTTTCAGAAGATGAAATTCTATAAAAAACTATATACTGACAGCACTTCATTCAATTGAATGAAGTGCTGTCAGTATATTATACATCTTAAGGATATTTACTTGTTTGTCATAATATCCAGAATCATCTTATCGGTCTGCTGCATACCCCGCGCACCTATCGAAGTAAGATTACATATCGACTTATCGACATCATCATCAACAATACCCTCGAGCGAAGTTACACAATGATGTTCCATTGCCATCACAGAAGAAAATAGTGCAGTAGATACGGCACTTGCAAGTTTAAGAGCGCAACTTGGTTTTGCTCCATCGCATATTACACCTGTAAGGTTAGCCACCATATTCTTTACAGCCATAGCAACCTCGTTATATCCACCACCCATAAGATATGTCACTCCGCAACTTGAGCCGGTAGATGCAACCACGCATCCACATAGTGCCGACAAACGACCCAGACTCTGTTTAATATATATTACAGTAAGGTGGCTCAACACCAAAGCACGAATCAGATGTTCCTCATCGGCATTGGTCTCCTCGGCATATACCACAACCGGAAGTGTAGAGGCTATACCCTGATTACCACTACCCGAGTTACTCATGACAGGAATCTGCGCACCTCCCATACGTGCATCGCATGCTGCCGATGTGTAGGAAACCATCCTTGTAAAGACTGTATCTCCAAACACTTTATTACGTGCATCACCACTTATTATACGTCCTAGACAATGTCCCCATTCACCTTTAAGTGACTCTTCTGCCGCATTTTTGTTAAGTTTACGAGCCTCAAGGATAAAATCAAGTTCCTCAATAGGGGTTTCTGTTGCAAATTCCCAAACCTTGGACATCGTCAATTCTACGTCGGCAGCCGCCTCTTTTACCGAATTACTGACCTTGCTATTATCGAGAAGCACCTCGCCGTTACGCTGCAAAAAGACAAAGTTCGTATGACTGCCCGATATCACAGCAACAGCCCTATCGGTTTCAGCTATAGCCTCAACCTCAATATACAATATATCACATGCACCCTCTTTAAGAGCAACGTTTATACGGTTCTCCTCAATCATACGTTTACCCTGCTCCACCGATTGCGGTGTAGTATCCTTCAGTACCTCGAGGCTATACTCGCTACGTCCTACAATTGCGCCCAGAGCAACAGCAATAGGCAATCCAATCATTCCTGTACCCGGTATTCCCACTCCCATTGCATTTTTCAACACATTAGGACTCAGTTTTACATCTATATGTTGTGGAACAGAGCCCAAAAGTTCAACAGCCTTAGCCGTACATAACGACACAGCAACAGGCTCTGTACATCCCATTGCAGGCACCACCTCTCTTTTAAGTAGTTTTATAATCTCGTTTCGTGTTTCTATCGGAAGCATAACTCTTCTAATTAACGTTTGGCATCAAAGTTACTCTTTTTTTAGTAAATAATATGGTGTGCCAAAATATTTTTTTGGCACACCATTTATATGTTTATATACCCTTAATGGAAATCCTTATCCTATAAGGTTGAATGCAAGAGTCAAACCGGCCATTACTATGGCAACCATGCTCATAAGTTTTATAAGAATATTAAGGCTCGGGCCCGATGTATCTTTACAGGGGTCACCTACAGTATCACCTACAACGGTAGCTTTGTGTGTATCACTACCCTTACCGCCATAGTTACCCTCCTCTACATATTTCTTGGCATTATCCCAAGCACCTCCTGCATTGGCAAGGAATACAGCCAATAGGAATCCCGATGATAGACTTCCGATAAGAAGACCAATTACACCCGGAACTCCGAGAACAACACCAGTCAATATCGGAGCAGCTATTGCAAGCAACGATGGAAGTATCATCTCTTGTTGTGCACCACGTGTAGAGATCTCTACGCAACGTGAATAATCGGGTTCGGTCTTTCCTTCAAGTATACCCTTTATCTCACTGAACTGACGACGCACCTCAGATACCATCTTCTGCGCAGCTCGACCCACAGCATTCATTGTGAGACCGCAGAACAGGAATGCCATCATTGCACCAATGAAAATACCACACAGCACCATAGGATTCATCAATGTAACATCAAAGTAATGCATAAAATCGACAATATTGGCACTCATAAGAGGCTTTCCATTGATAAGTACCTCGGGATTAGAGCGTTCAAGAGCAATTCTTATCTCCTCTATATAAGATGCAAGAAGAGCCAGCGCTGTAAGTGCTGCCGAACCGATTGCAAATCCCTTACCTGTTGCAGCTGTGGTGTTTCCGAGTGAATCCAGCGCATCGGTGCGACGACGTACCTCGGGCTCCAAACCGCTCATTTCGGCGTTACCTCCGGCATTGTCGGCAATAGGTCCATAAGCATCTGTTGCCAATGTTATACCCAAAGTAGAGAGCATACCCACTGAGGCAATAGCGATACCATACAATCCAAGAGAAACACTCTCGCTTCCCATTTGGAAGCCTGTAGCAAGCAGATAAGAGAGGATTATTCCCACTACCACAGCAAGCACAGGAATAGCTGTAGACAACATACCCAATCCCATTCCCGATATAATGACAGTAGCAGGACCGGTCTTTCCTGCCTCAGACACTTTGCGTGTGGGAGCATAAGACTGCGATGTATAATACTCGGTAGAACGTCCTATCACAATACCTACTATAAGACCAACTACCACAGCCAAAGACAATCCAATCCAATTCTCTATGCCCAACATATATAAGATTGCAAATGTAGCACCAACAATCAACAGCGACGACAGGTTGGTACCGCGCGACAATGCACCTATAAGGCTCTTTATATCGGCATTCTCCTTAGTACGCACAGCGAAAATACCAATTATAGACAATACAATTCCCACTGCAGCAATGAGCATTGGAGCGAACACAGCCTTTGTCTGCATAGCAGATCCGTCTGCAGCAAATGCAGCAGCGCCAAGCGCAGCCGACGATAGAATAGAGCCGCAATAGCTCTCGTATAGGTCGGCACCCATACCTGCTACGTCGCCCACATTGTCTCCCACATTGTCGGCAATAGTAGCCGGGTTACGTGGGTCATCCTCGGGAATATTATACTCGGTTTTTCCTACAAGGTCGGCACCAACGTCCGCAGCCTTGGTATATATACCGCCACCTACACGTGCAAAGAGTGCTTGTGTAGATGCACCCATTCCGAATGTAAGCATAGTCGTTGTTATTATACAAAGTTTCATACCTGTATCGTTAAGGTCGGCAGGGATACAACTGTCAAGGATAAGATACCACACCGAGATATCGAGCAGACCAAGACCCACCACTATTAGTCCCATCACAGCACCGCTACGGAAGGCCATGCGCAAGCCACTGTTCATTGAAACACGTGCTGCATTAGCCGTACGTGCCGATGCATATGTTGCAGTTTTCATTCCCAGGAAACCCGACAAACCGCTGAACAGACCACCTGTAAGGAAAGCAAAAGGCACCCACTCGTTCTGGATTTTAAACACGTAGGCCATTATAGCAAATATAATAGCCAAAGAGACAAAGACAATAGTCACTACCTTATACTGCTGTTTAAGATAAGCCATTGCACCTTTACGCACAGCTTCTGCTATATATGCCATACGTTCGGTACCTTCACTCTCTTTTTTCATTTGCCTATAGAAATACCAGGCAAAGGTAAGGGCCAGCACAGACGCAGCAGGCACAAACCAAAATAGAACATTGTAATCCATATGTAATAGTTATTAGTTATTAGAAGTTTTTATTTCAGTTTTGTAAATATATATCAATTCATCCAAATAGAGATAAAAAGATGGATAAAATTGAGAAAAGCCACTCTATTCCGAGACACTTCACTCTATCGGTAAAGAGATATAGCCATGTCGGACCTCTATTCATCATCCTCGACCAACGACGAGGATATACTCTTTCCGGTTGTCAACAAGCCCTGCTTCTTGATATCATGCAGACGTTTGGTAATATTGCCTTTACCTGTAGAGAGTTGTCTGTGAGCCTCTCTGTAGGCATCCTGAGCCTTTTCCAATGCACTCTCAATCTTTGTAAAGTTTTCGGTAAAGCTCACAAATTTATCGTATATAGCATTTGCTGTATCTACAATCTTCTGCACATTTCTCTGTTGGCGTTCTCGCGTCCATAACGAATTTATCACAAAGAGTGTAGATATAAGGTTAGAGGGAGAGATAAGCACAACTCCTTTCTTATAGGCATAATTCCACAAAGAATTGTCGGCCTCCATAGCCATGAAATATGAAGGCTCGTTCGGTATAAAGAGCATCACATAATCGAGAGAGTGTATATTATATTTGTCGTACGATTTGGACGAGAGTCCATCTATATGGCGTCTTATACTCAACAGATGTTCTTTAAGGGCAAGGTTTCGTGCAACATCATCCTCGGCAGAGAGATATGCCATGTAAGCATTCAACGACACTTTTGAATCTATTATTATATCGCGCTTACCCGGGAAATGTACTATTATATCGGGTTTCATTGCACGATTCGTCTCACTGTTTAGGGCTGTATGTCCCTCATCGGTACGCAATGTAGCCTGACGTTCCCACTGCTCTCCCTCGACAAGTCCCGAATTCTCGAGTATCTGTTCTAGGATTGTCTCGCCCCAATCGCCCTGAAATTTATTGTTACGTGTACCCACAAGTGCATTTGTCAGGTTGACGGCATCTGCACTGATACGTCTGTTGGCTTCAACCAGGCTCTTTATACTCTCTTGCAAAGAGTAACGCTGTCTGTTCTCCTCTCCATACAGCGTCTCCACTTTTTGACGAAACGATTGAAGATCGAGGCCGAACGGTTTAAGCATTGCCGAGAGACGCTCTTCACTCTGCCTGTTGAATATACGACTATTGTTCTCAAGCGCCTCGCTTGCCAAAGCCTTAAACTCATTTCGCATCTGTTGCATAGAGTTCTCGAACTGCTCCTTCTGGGCAAGCAACCTCGCTTGCGTTGCACTATTCTCACTCTCGAGACGTACAACAAGCCCGGCCTGCTCTTCACACTCTTTCTTCAGATTCTTACACTCCTCCTCGGCACGTGCAGCCCGTTGCAGTGCAGCCGCCTGCTCGGTTTTTATTACTGCACACTCGGTTTTTGCAGCATTGTGTCTCAATATCTCTCTGATATATAGCACAATAAATAATAATGCAACAATAAACAAAAGAATAATAATAGCCGCAATATACTCTGTTTTCATAATATCGTGTATATAAATGTTTGTCTACTTCCCAAAAAGCTGTTTAAGTCTGTTTTAAAGGAGAGGATTGACTCTTTTCAAACAGAACAATCATACAACTACAAAAATACTTTATCCCCCTTGTTCCTTCTTCTCATTATCCGAGAATATATCCTTCAGAATATTCATAATAAAATTATATACTCCTTTAAGCAGCGACAATTCCGAAAAGACAGAGGATACACCACCAATAATCGATGCCACTCCATACAGCGAGGCCACATCATCAACAGTATACTTCACACTCCTCTTAAGCCGTTTCTCCACTACCCTCATCTCGCGTTCATTCTCCAGCCTTGCACTTCGCAAAGCCTCTAAAGAATCTATACAACTATACCTCTTATCCATTGCTCTTGCCCTCCTGTGCAAACATTATGCCGCAAAAGAATTTCACCATCTTGTCTATACATAGTTTCCGACAGCTGCTATATATCACAATAGCCATCACCACCAACATCAGAGCAACCACAATAACAGCTGCAGGCATGCCTATATATGTAGATAGAAAAAGTGCAACGGCAACCATCAGAAATAGAAAAGCGAGAGCAGCAAGAAACGACACCGCAAAATATAAGAGCAACCGTCCGCATAAGAGAGAGAGAATCTCCACAAGTTGTAATCTTATATCATTGTATTTAAGGGTAATATATACAAGTGTGTCATCAGGTATACTCTCAAAATTTCCTTTCACCTCCATAAATAAACCATTTAAATTGTTTACAATATATCGGTGCAACGTTCCAAAGAGCAAGGCCATACCATCTACTTGCGAATATAAGACAAAATAATTATCTTCGCAAAAGAATATCGCATCCGACAGAACATAAACAAATATAGATATGAAAAGGTGCATACATAGGATAATATTTTTTATATCAGCCCTTATTCTCATTGCAGCATGCAGCGGCAATGCCACACCGGATAAGAGAGGCAAAGAGAAACCAAAGAGTGAGTCTCGGCAGCAATACGACAAATTCCGCATTATGGAGTATTGCGACACATTCCCTATGGATACCTTCAACAGGGAATCACCTGCAATGACAATAGAGATCTCACTGCCAATACTCGATTCCGACGACGAAAGGGCAAAGAGAATAAACCACTACATCTGTTGCGCCTCGTTAGGATGCGAACCCGACAATACCATAGAGGATAATATAAACAGTTATATCGAGCAATGCAAAGCCGACTACTACAGCAATCACTCACACTATCTAAACGAGAAAGGTATAAACCACTCCGCAGCATGGCTCAACTACAGCTACCGCATTAATGGTAAAATAATAGAGAGCCGCAAAGGTACCATCTGTTGCGAGGTAGATATCATAACATATCAGGGAGGGGCACATGGCACCGAAGACAAGGTATATATAACATTAGACAGTGCCAGCGGATATACATTCGGGCTCGACGATATTTTTGCCGAAGAGACAACACATACACTTGTCGAACGCCTCACCACATCCCTTGCCCGACAGTTAGGGGTAGGCACACTCGAAGAGATACACTCTAAAGGTTACCTTACCGACATAGATCTGTGGCCCACAACAAACATCCACCTTACCGACGACAGCATATATTTCCACTACTGCAGTTACGAGATAGCCCCATACGCATTGGGTAGCACCACCATAGCCTTGGGTTACGACCAAGTGAAAGACATAATGTTGCCGACAGAAAAGAACAACTAACGTAACAACGCATTAAAACAAAAATACGATGGATATAATATTGAAATATTTTCCCGATATTACCCCTAAACAGAAAGAGCAATTTGCAGCGCTATACGATCTCTATTACGATTGGAACAATAAGATAAATGTAATATCACGTAAAGATATCGAAAACCTCTATCTGCATCATGTGCTTCACTCGCTGGCAATAGCAAAGGTAATCACATTCCGTCCCGGAACCACCATAATGGACTTTGGATGTGGCGGAGGTTTTCCCGGTATTCCACTTGCAATAATGTTTCCCGAGACACAGTTTCACCTTGTCGACAGCATAGGCAAAAAGATAAAGGTTGCAACAGAGATAGCCAAAGAGATTGGGCTCGATAATGTACGTGCAACACACTCTCGCGCACAAGATATAAAAGATAAATACAATTTTGTAGTAAGCCGTGCAGTAATGCAGCTTCCCGAGCTTATAAAGATTTGTCGCAAAAACATATCAAAAGAGCAGTTGAACGCACTCCCCAACGGTGTAATATGCCTTAAAGGTGGGGATATGCAGGCCGAGACACAGCCATTCAGCAAGGTTGTAGAGATAACCCCACTCGAGAACATCTTTGAAGAAGAGTTCTTTGCCGACAAGAAAGTAGTTTATGTACCTATTTAAGAAGCGATAAATGGAACTGAAGATATTTGTATTCAACCCCATAGAAGTAAACAGCTACCTATTTTGGGACGAAAGTCGTGAAGCGGTGCTTATAGACTGCGGCTGTTTCTCCAAAAGCGAAGAGGAGAATTTGAAACAGTTTATAGCCAGTGAAGAGTTACAGCTCAAACATTATCTGAACACCCATCTGCACTTTGACCACATTTTCGGTAGCCCATTCATAGCCGAAGAGTATGGACTGCATGCACAGGCCAATGATGGAGATTGGCATTGGGCGCAAAATATATCCGAGCGCGTAGCTCGTTTCGGCATAAGATACGACAAGGAGATACCACCGCTTCAACGCGTTTTACACGATGGCGACGAGATACTATTCGGCAACGGGCAGAGGATTGTAGCTATTGCATCAGGCGGCCATTCACCCGGCAGCCTTGCCTATTATGTCCCATCCCAAGGGTGGCTATTTACAGGAGACGCCCTTTTCAGGGGCAGCATAGGGCGAACCGATTTCCCCGACTCAAATCACAAAGAGCTTATTTCAAATATCAAGAATAAGTTATTTACTCTGCCCGAAGAGACCATTGTATATCCCGGGCACGGCCCCGAAAGCACAATCGGTTTCGAGACTGAATATAATATGTTTATATATTAGTAAGTAAAATTGACAGCCGCCTTCAATAGAGCGCGGATATGATATAACAAGCAATATAAAAATAGTCATTGGCACAAGAAAGTGCCAATGACTATTTTTATTGTATACTACTTAAAGATTACTTTACAAGAATCTTCGTTACTTTAGAACCCTGACGAATAATGTACAATCCCTTTGAAGTTATTGAATCAACCTTGCGACCCATAACATCATAAATTGTAGCGGGCTCATTCTCATCAACGGTAACATCTTCAATCTCTGTAGGTGTTCCGAGAACAACAAATACAAACTCCGAATACTCCGAGTCGTTACCATCTGCATCTATAGCACGTACACGATACTTATACTCTGTGTCGGGTTCAAGGTCGGTAAATGTATAACTTGTCTCCTCGGTCTCTGCACTCTCGACAAGAGTAGCAACCTTACCCATCTTCTCTACAATCTCGATACCATTTACAAGAATTCTCTTATTGTTACCATCGGCAGTAGATATAGTCATGTTAAAGTCACCACCGGGTATAAACTCATATACAAGCGATTGTGCCCCCTTAACACTCTCGGTAGCCAATACTGTAGTCTCTCCATTGACATCATATGAAACTGTCAGCATCACACCATTATCCGAGCTATTGAACAAATCCACATCAAACCTAGCCTCTACCATCTTGTTAGACGACAAAGTAGGTGTTGTAGCCGAACCCGCATACTTCGATGTTCCGATACGCATTGCACCACCCTCGCTGAAGATATTGCTTCCGCTCCATCCCGGAACAGAGAAGTAATCATCGTAATTCTTACCTATCGACTTGTTTGTAGCAGTAAAGCCCATAAAGTCCTCTTTCAGCAATACATTTTCCTCGGCCTCAGCCTTTCTCAAAGGAATTAGCTTCTCCATAACAGGCATCTTTGCAACCTTAGCAACAGATGCAGCAGTTGAGGGCACCCACTCCAGACTGTTAAAGTATGACAACAGATACAAAGTACCCTCTTTATTGAATACATATACAAAACAGTCTATTTCATAACCCGATGTGGTAGTAGTATCGAATACAATATTGCCATTCTTCATTCCACCTGCAACTGTACCGCCTACAACCTGCATAGTCTGAGAATTGCCCAAATACAATATAACCTCGTACTTTACACTATCAATCATAATGCTGTCTACATACTGTGCTTGCAGATTTACAAGACCTGTAGCCTCGTCATATGACAGAGCAAATGTATCGTCATAGTTATACTCCTCGGCAATATCGGCAAATCCTTTACACAACAAGTACTGTGTACCTGCATCCTCAGAAAGAGATATTTCGGCCTCCGATGTGTAATACTCATTCTGTCTCCAGTTATCGAACTCCCATTTACCTACATAGTCACCGATGGGTGCACCCTTTACAGCATCCTCATCGTCACCTCCGTTATTATTGGAAGTTGTATCTACAGGAGCAACCTTGTATAGTTCAACATTATACTTTGCGGCAGCATCAACCTTGCCCCAATTTGCAGTAAATCCGGTCTCGGTTATATCTGTTGCCTCGGCAGTAGCAGGCACCTCAACAAATACACCACCTAGATAGTCGAACGAAATATAACCCGCCTCCTTTGTTATCTTTGTGACAGGCTTACCCATATAACCGCCTGTATAGACCTTAGCTGCAGGTTTCGACTCATCAGTAAGTTCATTGTTTCCTTTATAGGGCCAAAGGTCACCGGCAAGGCTTGAATTGTCAAATTTAGCATCGGCAGGTATAAGAGTAACACGCTGTCGGCTTGCAGTTGTATTTACACTGTTCGACCACCATATATTCTGGTCATAATCAACGTGTGTAATCATAAGACCCTCGGCAGGCATATACTTGTCCCATGCCTCGCACACACGATTCTCCAACACATAGAACTCATCGGGATTGGCATCGTTGACAATCTTATATGCCTTATTGCTCTCTATGAGCGGCTCAAGTTCATAAGAACCTGCCTCGGTAAGCTCTTCAAGCTCCATCCATCCCACAAACGATTTCTCGTAAGCACTATATCCCAGAGGAACAAAACCCTCGCCATTATAGTTACCCGATGCCATTATAGACCATGAGCTCATACCCATATTGTTATAATTAACATCATAGAAATCGGGAAGTCCCAAGCAGTGCGAGAACTCGTGACACACATGGCCTATACCATTCATATATGTACCTATAGATGGAAGTGCATAGCACTCATTGCTACAAGCATAGGCATCGAGCTTAACACCATCGAGTGTAAGATTATTACCTCTTGCCGACATATACCATTGATGGGGCCATATAGTATTGGGATCGGCACCTGCTATAGCCTCGCCCCATCCTGCATATACAACATATATGAACTCAACCTCGCCATCGCCATTGTTATCGAACTGCGAGAAATCATAATCTGCATCAATCTTCTTACATGCATCCCTAACCATCTCTGTAGGTCTTGTATCACTACCGTTTGAATCGTTCATACCGTAGTATGCCATACTATTGCTGAGTGTTATGATATCCGAAACAACGAAGTTAGGAATAAATTTACCGCCCGACTGTGCAATAAAATAATCCTTGGCACTACCGATGCACTTCAAGTTGGGATAGTACGTATCGGCACTATATCCCTCCTTATTGAACATATCGGACATCTCCTCCTTTGTAAAAGAGAACTTCACATCGCTATACTCGACAAGCAATACAGGTACGTTAACTACACCCTCGGGTAAGATATTGGTACTACCGACCTTGCGCATCTGTGTAAATTGCTGCGCACGCGCCTTGTGAATTTGCGAAACACTGAAATCGATACCGGCCTCTTTATTCAACTTAATAAAGTTCAGCTCGCTCTCGCTTCTCTCGGCAACATTGTGAGCAAGCATCTTCGTAGATACAAAAGCACCATTTGCCGACACTGTCGCATAATAGAAACTGCCATCAGCCTCTCGAACAAGGGGTACATTGTCGTCTGTCTGGTAGAAGTGGAAAGCCTCGTCACCGACAAGGAAGACAGTTATTTCTGTTCCATCGGCCTGTTTGAATACTTTAGCCACACGCTGTGCAGGAACGGCAAAAGCCAAAATCGCAATGCACAGTGATAATAATGTTAGTGTAAATTTCTTCATAAGCGTTATAGTTATGTTTTTTAAATATACATATTAGTTCAGTTTACAAAACTAACACAAAGAAAACAATAATACAACAATTTATACAATAATTTACAAAAACAGAGCAACAAACTACAAAAATACAGAAAATACAACCAATAAACTTACAAAAATCAAAGAACGAACATCATGTGGAAACAAATTACCAAAGAGTTCTTTTACTGGATGAGCCAATGATTTCCCATAATCTGAATTTATTTTAGTATCCGCTTTTGAATCTGGTACAGCCGAATGATTTTCGACAGAGAGATTTTTATTTTGCTTTAACCTATATACCCGTAATACAAAAAAGCAGCACTTCCCTATGGAAGTGCTGCTGAAATAATATTATCAATTAAAGATAATTATTAGAAAGATTTTGCATTCTCATCTGCTTCAACTACAATTGGTTTCTTAACAAATGTCAAGCCACCATTGAAACCACGTAGCTTAAGTGCCTTGGCTGGCGCCTCGCTTGCCTCTGTTGCCGGAGCAAGCTCAAGTCCGATAAAATCGGAGATTACAGAGAAATCTATTGCATAGAACATCCAAGAATCATATTGTACCGAATTATCAGGATGGTTTGTAAATACAATCTTACCGTCTTTATTAAAACCACCTACTAAAGCACCTGATCCATAAATCTGACCTGATTCAGAGTCACATAGGGCCAAAATAGTATTATATGTATTGCCATCATATTCGAGATCGGCACAATTCTGTGCAGGCATAGTGATGAGACCGGTCTCTGCATCGTACAACATAAGGAATGAGTCATCATACCCTATACCGGCTCCGACAGGACCGGAGAATCCTGTTCCAAGAAGGTAAACATCTCCATCTATTTCAACTTGCTGAATATTACCTACATAGGATGAAACTTCTCCCTTCCATGTTGCCGTAACACTCCACTCACCCTCATAATTCTCGATGGGAGCACCTGTAATCTCATCTGCTGTAATCTCACCAAGAACTACCTTGAATGTAAGTTTGTTTGCCTCAGTGGGCTCCTCACCTACATAAGTAATTGCAATTGCAGTCTTGCTACCCGAAGCCTCTACAGGGAAAGAAACATAGTTGCTCGCCTTAAGAACAGTATACTCTACCTCACCTGCCAAGAGAGCAGCAAGATTCTCTTCGCTGTATGAGTCGAACATTGCTACGCGGCAAGAGTCAGCATCAACACCAAGGTCTACAGAAACTACTGCAGAAGACTCACCGGCTGCATTTGTAAATACACCAAGATACTCAAGACCTACGCTTGTATCAGGAACATAGAATCCATCAAGCTGGATAATCTCAGGACCATACGATCCCCAGTAGCTACCGGTGTTCCCCTCGATATTCTCCATAGTAGAATAGATTGTTGTAAGGCTGAATGTACCTGTCTCTTTATCATAAGTACAAGGATACTTATCATATGTAAGACCATCCATAAAGTGAGGCATATCTGTTACATAGATAGAACCAGACGAGTTGTCATAACCTACATACTGAGGTTTAACCTGACAGTTACCGGTCTTACGGTCATAGTCAATTATCAAATCTACACCATAATAAACACCCTCAACCCTGAATTGTGCATCAACGTCATTCAACAAGAACTCACGATAGTAAACAGGACGCTCAGGGTCTACACCGCTAAAGAAGTTAGTATAGGTATATGTACCTGTTCCCTCTTTGTTTACAGGAGCCCAGTCGCTCCAAGGCTCGGGAATATTAACAGAAATAGTCATCTCTGTGATACCGTAAGCTGTAGAGTTAGCCTCATCAACTACGGCAACAACAACATCTACATAATTTGCATAACCAAGAGTATCAAGAACAGCTGCACCATCATAAGAGACAGTAACAGTAGCCTGAGCCTCACCTGCTGCAAACTCGACATTTTCATTTACAAGTGTAAAATAGCCATCAAGACTGTCGCACTTCAATGTTACTGGAACTGAGACAGAATTTGTAGTATCTATACGTGCAACGAGCAACTCAAAAGTACCCTCTGCAGCCTCGAGATCTACAACGGCAGCATTTGAAGAGTGGAAGTAAACCTGAGCACCTGCAGGTACTGATGCAGGCGAGTAGCTTGCCTCGTCTTCGCTACACGAGCTTATTGTTGCCATTGCAAAAAGAGGCAACATAAAAGCGAATAAATATTTTAAAGTCTTCATAATTAATCTCTTTTTTTAGTTATTTTTTGTTGCCCTTATTCAGCATCCTCTGTACCCTCATCTGTACCCACATTACCGGGAGCAAACTCACCTATGGGAGTGGGACCCTTAACTGTGTTAGTGGGATTGGGATTGTTTTTCTTATCAAGAGCAACGTTAGCCTGTACCTCGTTGATAGGAATTACAAGGTTCCAGTTGGGCTTAATACCCTTGCAGTTAATCTTATAAGGATCGGCAGGAGCATTTGTACCCTCGTAGTTCTGAACTACATCGGGAGCAAGACGCTTAGCAGAGGGGAAAGCGTTACCCTCGCCCCAGAACTCAAGACGCATCTGAGTAAGAACCTCGAGCTGGAAGTTGCGAAGATCTGTAGCCAAATAGTTATAATCTGCATCACGATAAGACTTCATGAAGTTGTTGAGCAAAGCAACACCGGCCTCAAGACCCTGTGAAACTGCTACAGCCTCGGCCTCAATAAGATACATCTCCTCGACACGCATAACGGGTACATCAACAACACCACCTACATTGTAAGCGTTATAGTCGCCGCCCTTGCAACGGAACTTGAGTGCAAGATAGTCGGGTCTCTCGGCAAGCCACTCTGCCGAACGTACTGTCTGACGAGCGTTATTCTCTCTATCGGGGTCAACGTAGCTCTTTCTGCGGAAGTCCTTCTTACCCATCTTGTCATACAAAGACTTGTCGATAACGGGCATATAGAGTGAAGAATATCCCCAGTCAGCCTCAGCTGACATCCAACCTGTGAAGTTACAAAGGTTACTCATGTTCTCTACATCGTATGTGATGTACCACATCCAAGCCTGGTTAGCAGTGTTGAAACCAGCCTGAACATCGTTCCACTGAGCATCTGTTACAGGAGTTGCACCCGATGCCTCAATAGCAAGACGTGCATATTGTGCAGCCTCGGCATACTCCTCGAACCACAAGTGAACCTTAGCACGGATACCGTATGCTACAGCAAGGTTGGGAAGAGTCTTGTTCTCGGGTGTGTAGTTCTTCAAACACTCCTCGGCAATTGTAAGGTCGTTGAGGATAAAAGCCTTCATCTCGTCACGAGTAAGACGAGGATTGTTCTTTGCAGTCTCGTTGGTTGTTGAATCAGTTACCAAGGGTACTGTAAGGCCAAGAACATCAGAGCAATCGGTGTAGATATTCTCTTTAGGCTCGAAAAGCACTGTAAGCATATAGTAGTTGAATGCACGACATGCGTGTGCAACACCCGATGCACCCTTAGCATAATCTGTAAGGTTGGGGTTATCAACAGGACCTACAATTGAGATAACGTCATTGGCAGTCTTTACAAACTTATAGAATGTAAACCAGGGAAGATAAGCAAAATATGTAGTTTCACCTGTACCTCTATTAGTTACATTGTATGATTGGTACCAGTCGTAACCTGTATTATCAGCATCACCGGGATACATATCACCGAGCATCTGAGTCTGGGCAATCATATATGCGGGGAAGCCCATATCGGTCTCATGCACCTGATCACCATACACCAAGTAACCCTGTGCCATCTGTGAGGGGATACCGCGCAATGCAGCCTCGAGTGCAGTAGATGATGCTGCAACCTGACCTGCGGTTGCTACATTATCCTCGGGGAAGGTCTCTTCAATACAGCTTGTCAACGAAAATGCCGACAAAGCTATCAAGGAAAATATTTTAATTGAATTTCTCATATTCTTATTTCTTTTGGAGTTAGAACTTAATTGTAACACCACCCGAGATTGTGCGCATAGGAGAGTAGTTAGATGCATCTGAAGTTTCGGTCAAAGACTGACGAGGATCGAATCCCTGACGCTTAGACCAGTAGAATACATTGTCTGCTGCTACATATACGCGGAACGAGTTAACTGCAAGTTTCTTTGTAAACTTAGCAGGAAGAGTATAACCAACGTTGATGTTGTCGATATTCAAGTAGCTTGCATCTGTCAAGAAACGTGTAGATGAAGCTTTTGAATAAAGATCGCCAAACTGCATACGGGGGATATTGCTGTTAGCATTGTTTTCTGACCAAGAGTTGAGCAAGTCGCTGTGGAAGTTGCCACCTACAGAAGATGTAGTGGGTGAACCCATGAATGAAGCATAAGTACTGTCGTACTGCTTGCCACCTACCTGGAATGAGCAGTTAACACTTACATCGAAACCATAAGCACCGAATGATGTACCGAAACCACCGGTAAAGTCGGCGATAGTAGACTGACCCTCGTGAACATAGTATGTAGCCTTAGACCAATCATTTGTGGTTTCGTTGCTATACCATACATGGTTCATGGGTTCGCCATTCTCATCGTATACCTGCTGATCGTTCTCATCAAGAATAGGATCAACATGTTCGATTCTTTCATACCATAGTGACTCACCGGTAGTGGGATCAACACCTGCATACTTCTTCAAACGCCATGTGAACATAGAGAGGTCCTCTGAGATAAAGAAGTTACCTTGATTGTAACCCTTGAACTCTTTGCCACCGAATGTATAAAGACTTGCTGTCTTCTTGTCGGCGTGAATCATGTCGATATTGTTGTCAACTGTAGCAATGTTGAAGTAAACATCCCAGTTTAAGTTCTTCTTGTTGAAGATGTTAACGTTCATTTCGAGCTCAACACCCTGGTTTGTCATGTCACCCACGTTGTCGTAGAAACCTGCATAACCAAGTGAAGGAGCAACTGAGAAGCTGAAGAGCATATCGGTTGTCTTACGACGATAGTACTCGACGCTACCGGTCACTCTCTTGAAGAGACCGAACTCAAAACCTGCGTTGAAGCTGGTATTTGTCTCCCAAGTGATATCCTTGGCACCCTTTGCTGCGAAGTATGAACCTACGTTACCACCTGCTGTTACAATGTTGTAGAGGTCGGTGTAACGGTAGCTACCGATTTGGTCATTACCTACCTGACCGATAGAAGCCTTTATCTTCAACTCGTCAACCCAGTCAACGTCGAACCAGCTCTCTTTGTTGATGAGCCAACCTGCACCGAATGACCAGAACTCGCCCCAACGGTTATCGGGGTGGAAACGTGAAGAGGCATCGCGACGGATTGATGCGTTAGCATAGATACGGTCGTCGTAGTCGTACTGCAAACGAGCGATGTAACCCTCGTTGTTGTAGAATGTCTTATAAGAACCTGAAGACTGGCCATCGAGAACGGCACCGTTAAGCTCCTGGTTGTCCTGAGAGAACATCTTGCTCTTTGAAGCGTAAAGAGCAGTATTCTCTACCTTATAATACTCGTGACCGAGCATGATATCAAAGTGATTCTTCTTACCGAATGTGTGTGAGTAGTTAAGAATCTGCTGAGTGTTGTAGTTCCAAGCACGGTCATGCTGCTTTGAAACAGTACCACCGGTTGTGTCGAACTGACCATAGTAGGGGTTCAATACTGTTGTAGAGCGTGTCTCGTCAAGGTTGGTTGTAGCATTAACTGTGAATGTAAGACCCTTGAAGAACTTGAACTCGGCAAATCCGTGTGCAGTAAGAGCATTACCCTCGGCCTGGCGTGTATTGAGCTTGTTGTCCATGATGGGGTTAGCATCAGAGATGAAAGGACGAATCATACCGGCATTCATACCGTTACCGTAGTCCATCATACCGAAACCATTGTTGTCAACCATTACAGAACCATCGGGGTTGCGCAAGTATGCAGGATAAATAGGAGCCATCTGAGAAGTGAAAGCCCATACGTTACCTGTTGATGTGCTTGAACCGTTGTTAGAAAGCGAGTTGAACTCGAATTTGGTGTAAGAGAGGTTACCACCAACCTTGAGCCACTTCTTAGCCTGATAGTCACCCTTCAAACGAGCAGTGATACGCTCCATATCTGAGCCATATGTGATACCCTCGTTCAGCAAGTAACCGATTGATGCATAGAAAGATGACTTCTCGTTAGCTGCGCTTACAGAAGCATTGTACTCCTGACGTGTACCATCGCGCATACCTACATCCTCCCACTTATCGGGTGTAAGAAGATAGTCAACACCCTTATAGTTAACTACGCGACCAAGTGTTGCGTTGGGGTTGAGCTTGCCATCGGCACCGATAAGATACTGACCATCGGGTACAGTATAAACGTTATAACCGAGACCACCGTTACCTGAACTACCGCAAAGGTTCTCGTTAGCCTTAATCCATGCAGCATCAGCACTCAAACCACCATCTAT
The DNA here is from genome assembly GCA_017507105.1 of Bacteroidaceae bacterium. GTDB lineage: Bacteria > Bacteroidota > Bacteroidia > Bacteroidales > Bacteroidaceae > HGM04593. The sequence goes on along the minus strand of JAFWBM010000012.1, from coordinate 23,284 downwards.
ATAGTAGTTCTTGAGGGCTGCGTGATGCATCTCATAGTACTGAGCAGGGCTCTTAACAATGTCATACTGCTGCAAAGCCTTGGTGTTAACACCCCACTTTGCATCGAATGTAACAACTGCATCACCTTTTCTCTTAGCCTGCTTTGTTGTAATCATGATTACACCGTTTGCAGCACGTGCACCATAAAGAGCTGTAGAAGCAGCATCCTTAAGGACTGTCATTGACTCAACGTCGTTGGGGTTCAAGTTGTCGAGGTCACCGCTGTAAGGAGCACCGTCAACAATGATAAGAGGATCAGCCTGAGCATTAATAGAGGTGATACCACGAATAACAATTGAAGACTCAGAACCGGGGGCACCGTTAGTAGATGTCATCTGTACACCGGCAACCTTACCGCTAAGTGCGTTTGTTACGCTGGTTACCTGAGTATTCTCAAGCAACTCGGCATCCACCACCTTAGCAGAACCGGTAAAAGCAGATCTCTTAGCAGTACCGAAAGCAACGACCATCACCTCGTCGAGTGATACGCCATCCTCGACAAGAAGAATCTTCATTGCCTTACCACGCTGAACTTTTACCTCCTGTGTAGCCATACCTACATAAGATACACGTAGATGAGTAGCATTGGCAGGAACATTCTTAATTGTAAATTTACCCTCTATGTCGGTTGAAACACCGTAGCCTGTGCCTTCAGTGCCCATCACCCAAACAGAGGCTCCAATTACAGGCGAACCATCTGCCTCGGAGTAAACAACACCCGAAACGTCAGAGGTTTGCGCTGTTGCCATACCTATACCTATAAAGATATAGGTCAACAAAAATAGCACTCTTTTCATGTGAAATGAATTTAAGTTAATAATAATTAAGTTGTTAAGCTATGTTTTCTTTAACAATATCGTATAATGCGACATTTAAGGCGGCAAATATACAACAAAAATATATAAGTTCAAACAAACGTTAATAAAAAAATTGCATTTACATTACTTTTTCACACAAAGTTTGTCTAAACAGCATAGATTTAACATTTAAACTATTTTAACACAGTTAACATTTTGATTATCACAATAATAGAACCGTAATTTTATTAAATTAAGGTAAAAACACAAACGAATTTATTTTACCATAATAACACCGATACAGACTATTCTACTTTCATTTTGTCATTTCAGAATTTCAAATCGCCCATATATGAATGTATACAACAATTTTATGCAATAGCAATACTCTTTTTAATTACAAATAGTCAATTTTAAGATTTTTTCACCTTTTCAAGACCCGTAAAAAGAGAAAAAGAGAGATAGCAAAACCGGGATTCGGCAAGTGATAATAAGGCCAAGCAGACCAAAACAAAAAATTAAATTTAAGAACTGCATATTCTCACCATAGGAGTGCAAATGAATCGGTAGGAGCTTGCGTGTAGAATAGTTACAATAGAATAAAAACAGCGAACAAATTTGTTCGCTGCCATAATCTATATTCTATAAAAACCCGACAGAGGCTACCTGACACTGCCCGACATTATATCGAGAAGCTCATTGGTAATAGCCTGCTGACGACTCTTGTTATACTCACGCACCAATTCGGTGATAAGTTCATCGGCATTATCGGTTGCAATCTGCATAGCCAACATACGAGCTGCATGCTCTGCTGCCACAGAATCGAGCAAAGCTGTATAAAGACGTAACGCAACAGCCTTGGGCAAAAGTGCGTTTATAAGTTCCTCTTTACCGGGCTCTACAATAAAATCCACAAATGCACCTTTATCATTGCCTTTGAGGGATGATGAAATATCGAAAGGAAGAAATGTCTTACATACGGGCATCTGTTTAGAGGCCGAGCAGAACTGCGAATATACAATCTCTACTCTATCTATCTCAGCAGCCAAAAAACGGTTCATGAATCCATAGGCTGCAGTAGCAACCAAAGCATACTGTGGCGACACCGAGTGTTGCATCAATGAGTCGTCGACTGCATAGCCGGCCTTATGCAACGCATCGTACATCTTTTTACCTATCGGGTATATCTCTATACCAACACCCTGCATGGCAGCATACCGTTCAATACACTCCTTGGCCAGACGTATCACGGATGCGTTAAAACTTCCGCACAAGCTTGAATTGGAAGAGACAGCCACAACAGCTACACGACGCGGTTCGCTCATTCGCGTATATGGCGCTGCGACTTTGTCGTTACCCGATAGGAATGAAAGCAACATATCGTCGAGTTTACCCTTATAGGGACGCACGCCCTCTATAGCACTTTGGGCACGTCGCAACTTAGCGGCAGAAACCAGCTTCATCGCCGAAGTTATTTTCTGCGTATTCTTAACCGAGAGTATGCGTTGTTTAACCTCTTTAAGACTCATATCGTAATATTATTTACCAGCAATACCGGCCACCACATCGGCAGCTACACTCTCTATAATCTGCGATACCTCATCGGTAAGCTGCCCACTTGCAAGCACATCCAACACATTCTCCTTATGACGCATGCGCATAATATCAAGAAATTGCTCCTCGAAGAGTGCAACCTCATCGGTTTTAAGCGCACGCAACAGGTTATGCGTTCCGCAATAGAGAACGGCAATCTGCTCGGCAACAGGCATTGGTTGATACTGAGGCTGCACAAGCAATACATTATTCTTGCGTCCTCGGTCTATTACCATCTGCGTAACACTATCCATATCACTGCCAAACTTTGCAAAAGCCTCGAGCTCGCGGAACTGAGCCTGGTCAATCTTCAAGGTTCCTGCAACCTTCTTCATTGATTTTATCTGCGCATTACCACCGACACGGGAGACCGAGATACCCACATTAATGGCAGGACGGAATCCTTGGTTGAAGAGATCGGTCTCCAGATATATCTGCCCATCAGTAATGGAGATAACATTGGTAGGTATATATGCCGACACGTCGCCAGCCTGAGTCTCGATAATGGGAAGAGCTGTGAGCGAACCTCCACCCTTTACCTTGCCAACAAGACTTGCCGGAAGGTCGTTCATCTGCTGTGCCACCTCTTGCTGATTAATTATCTTGGCTGCACGCTCGAGCAGGCGTGAGTGCAGATAGAAGACATCGCCGGGATAGGCCTCGCGTCCCGATGGACGGCGCAAGATGAGCGACACCTCGCGATAAGCTACAGCCTGCTTGGAGAGATCGTCGTATACCACAAGGGCATGACGTCCCGTATCGCGGAAATATTCGCCTATGGCAGCACCTGCCATAGGTGCATAATACTGCATGGCTGCTGTATCGGCTGCAGTTGCCGCAACAACTATGGTATAATCCATTGCACCATGTTTCTGCAAAGTATTCACTATAGAGGCGACAGTAGAACCCTTCTGACCTATTGCCACATAGATACAATAGACAGGATTGCCTGCCTCGTAGTTGGCACGTTGATTTATTATGGCATCTATCGCTATAGCGGTCTTTCCTGTCTGACGGTCACCGATAATAAGCTCACGCTGTCCGCGACCGATAGGTATCATGGAGTCAACCGACTTCAAGCCGGTCTGCAACGGCTCATTTACCGGCTGACGGTATATGACACCGGGCGCCTTACGGTCGAGCGGCATCTCGCACAATTCGCCACCAATCTCGCCTTTGCCGTCTATAGGCTCGCCAAGCGGAGTGATAACACGACCCAACATCTGCTCACTGACATTTATAGATGCAACACGTCCGGTACGTTTTATTATCATACCCTCTTTTATCTTATCTGTAGGACCAAGAAGAATTGCTCCTACATTATCCTCTTCGAGGTTCATGACAATAGCCTTAACTCCATTATCAAACTCCAGGAGCTCATCGGCCTGAGCATTATAGAGGCCATAGATGCGCACAACTCCATCGCTCACCTGCAACACAGTTCCCACCTCTTCGTATTTATGGGAATTATCTACACCTTTCAACTGCTCGAGCAACACTTTGGTCACTTCGCTCGGTTTTATATCCATTTAAATAAACTTTTTACATTAATACAAACACTTGTCAGATAAGACGACGGCTGTCATCTACCAAACTCCTCTCTATCCTGTTCAGCTCTCCTTTGACGCTCGCATCGAGACGCAACGAGTCGGCATCGATTACAAAACCACCTATTATAGAGCTATCAATCACATTGTCGAGCTCAACCGACACTTGCTGAGAGTCGCCCTTAACCAGCTCTACAATACTCTGCAGCAAATGGCTGTCGGGTTCATATGCGGTAGTCAACTTCACAGGAATGATATTTTTGATTTTACGGTACAACATGATATATGCATGTGCAACAAACCTGATGTACTCCTCGCGGCCTTTCCTTATAAGCATATCGGAGAAACGACGGTACTCGTCTATGGGACTACCAACAGCGCTGCACAACAGCTCAACTTTCTCCTTTACCGACAACGAGGGGTCTTGCAAAACCAATACAAACTCCCTATTCTGCATAAAGGCAGAGAGCAGATGATGCATATTTTCATACATCACGTCCTCGACATGCTGCTCAACAGAGTATTCGAGCAAAGCACGGGCATATCTCACTGAAACAACTCCTAAGCTCATTGTTTCTTTAATGTTTCATCTATATACTCCTCTATGAGCGAACCCTGTCTGACATCGTCGGAGAGCTCGCGACGCAAAATCTTGCGAGATATCTCTATAGAGAGCTCGGCTACCTGACGTCGCATATCGCGCATCATCTCCTCTTTCTCCATCTGAATGAGACGACGCGTCTCGGCCAGCATCTTCTCACCCTCCTTGTCGGCCCGTTCGCGAGCCTCCTTTATAAGTTCGTCGCGTGTTACCGCCGCCTCGCGCAGGATACGTGCCTGCTCGTCACGTGCCGACTTAAGCAATGATTCGCTCTCGGCATTTATGGCTGCAAGTCTTTCATTGGCCTCTTTAGCATTCTGTAGCGACTGATCTATAAACCTCTTACGTTCATCGACCATATCTACAATTATAGGGAAGCCATAACGGGCAAGTATGAAAAACACTATTCCGAACACAACAAGCATCCAGAAAAGCAAACCTGCATCGGGTAATAAAAACGACATTGTCTAAACCTGATTTGCGTTACACAAAAAGAACAAGGAAACAAACTACCACCGCAAACATGGCGACGCCCTCGATAAGTGCAGCAGAAAGAATCATTCCCGAACGGATGTCACCGGCAGCCTCGGGCTGACGTGCTATAGACTCCAAAGCGGTTGAACCGATACGACCTATTCCCGAAGCAGCACCGACAACTGCGATAGCAGCACCCAAGGCAGCTCCAACCTTTGCCAAACTTGCAGCAACAGCTGCCTGTAAAAGAATTGCTAAAAACATAATTCCTAAATATTTTAAATTAATACTATAATCAAACTTTATATCTCATTAATATCGTTATGTTTATCTGTATGATGCTGAGGCAATGAAAGGCCTATGAAGACCGATGAGAGCATTGTAAATACGAATGCTTGTATAAAGGCTACCAAAAGCTCCAAAAAGTTTATAAATACGGTAAAAACAACCGACACAAAAGTCATAGCGGTACCTATCAAAGAGTTAACCGCCATTGTCACAAAAATTATACTTACGAATGCCAATACAACGGTGTGCCCTGCAAGAATATTCGCGAAGAGCCTAATCATTAATGCAAAAGGCTTTACAAAGATTCCGAACAGTTCTATGAAGGGCATAAGCGGAACAGGCACCTTAAGCCACACCGGAACATCCGGCCAGAAAATCTCTTTCCAATATTCTTTATTTCCAAAAAGATTTACAGCTAAAAAGGTACATACGGCAAGCACCATCGTAACTGCTATATTACCGGTGACATTGGAGCCTCCGGGGAAGAACGGTATTATACCCATTATATTACTGAGGAAAATAAAGAAAAAGGCAGTAAGCAGATAGGGCACATAACGCGCATAGGCTGCACCTATGTTAGGCTTGGCAATATCATCCACAACCATAGAGACAAGCATCTCGAATGCACCTACAAATCCACCCGGAGCATTCAGCCTGCCTGCCGACCTGCGGTGCTTATACATACGGGCTATGGAAAGAACTATAACCAGAAGCAGCAACGCATTGATAAACAAAGCAAAAACAGTCTTGGTTACAGATATATCCAAAAGCGGACGAACCTCTTTTCCATCTACTCTTTCAACAACCTTTCCCTCATTTACACCTTGTGAAGCCACATAAAAACCATTATACTCGCCTCCATGATGCAACTCCTTCGAGGAGAAGAGAATCCATCCCGTACGCTCGGTATAGAGTATCACCGGGAGATATATGGATATATGTTTGTCTCCCAATGTAGTAATGTGCCATTCATACGCATCTTTCACATGCTCGAATATAATCTTCTTGACATCTACATCGGCTGAGGCTGCACTATCTGAGGCATATAAAGGAGAGAGAGCCTGAGTGGAAAGAAGCAACCCAAGCAACACTACACGTATCAGCGACATCCTAAGGTATCTATTAAAACATTCGAGCATATATATTTGTCATTCTGAAGGTTAAAGCAACAATCATTTATTACCTGAACATTTTTTCAAATAGAGAATATACAACGTCTCGGGTATAATCATAAGCAAATAGTAGGCCAAAAATGCTACAAGCAGCTCTTTAGCACTCTCCCTGAAGACAAATGCCGCTATAATTATAGAAAGAGGCAATAACATCAGCTTCATCAATCGGAAAAGCATCATATTCTTAATGGCTTGCTTTGAACCGATATCAGGCGGTAAAACAAAGTAGAAAGTTATGAAATAAAAGAGTATAAAGAGAGTCGGAACAATCCAGTGTTCCTTACAGCCATACTGGGGAAACAGGTATATGAACATGATACTACCCAGCAAAGAGATCAGCAGAACTGCCGATATAGCGACCAGACTTACTATTAAACTTCTACCCGAACCCATACAAATTAAATAATTTCCACACAAACAGTTACATTATTATTCTCGACCTCTACAAAGCCTCCACTTACAGACAATGTCTGCTCTTGCGAATCATGAGTCCAACGCATTATTCCTCTATCCAATACAGAGATAAGCGGAGCATGATTATATAATACGGTAAAGCTACCCATTGCACCCGGAAAAGTGGCACTCTCGACACTACCGGTGAAGATTACTTTCTCGGGAGAAACAATCTCCATTTTATAGCTTTTTGACGACATCACACTACTACTCTATTGATTACTATTAAATGTTATTGACACAAACTAAAGCCGACTTCTTATTTTGCCTGTTCAAGCATCTTCTCACCCTTTGCTATGGCCTCTTCTATTGTACCCACATTCAAGAAAGCCTGCTCGGGAAGATGGTCTACAGCTCCATCAAGAATCATATTGAAACCACGTATTGTATCTTCAATAGAGACCATAACACCTTTTACACCCGTAAACTGCTCGGCAACGGTAAACGGCTGCGAAAGAAAACGCTGTACACGACGTGCGCGATTAACAGTCTGACGGTCTTCGTCACTCAACTCATCCATACCCAGAATAGAGATGATGTCCTGCAACTCCTTATTGCGTTGCAGAATCTGTTTCACACGCTGGGCTGTTTCATAATGTTCTTTTCCCACAACATTCACATCAAGAATACGTGATGTAGAATCGAGAGGATCTACAGCCGGATATATACCGAGCTCGGCTATCTTGCGGCTGAGTACAGTTGTTGCGTCGAGATGGGTAAATGTTGTTGCCGGAGCAGGGTCGGTAAGGTCATCGGCAGGAACATAAACAGCCTGAACCGATGTGATAGAGCCATGTATTGTAGATGCAATACGCTCCTGCATGGCTCCCATCTCGCTGGCAAGCGTAGGCTGATATCCTACCGAGCCGGGCATACGTCCCAAAAGGGCTGATACCTCGGAACCGGCTTGAGTGAATCGGAAGATGTTATCGATAAAGAATAGTATATCGTTGCTCTTACCCTCTTTTGCACCTGCATCACGGAACGACTCGGCAATAGTAAGCCCGGAGAGAGCAACAGAAGCACGAGCACCGGGAGGCTCATTCATCTGGCCATATACCAGCGTGGCCTGCGACTTTGCCACTTCGTCATAATCTATCTTGGAAAGATCCCATTCGCCACGCTCAAGTCCCTTCTTGAACTCCTCGCCATAACGCACAACATTCGACTCTATCATCTCGCGCAAGAGGTCGTTACCCTCGCGAGTACGCTCGCCTACACCGGCAAACACCGAATAACCGTCATGTCCCTTGGCTATATTATTAATAAGCTCCATGATAAGTACAGTCTTACCAACACCGGCTCCACCAAAAAGACCGATCTTGCCACCCTTACAATAGGGTTCAAGAAGGTCTATAACCTTGATACCGGTATATAACACCTCCTGCACCGTAGAGAGCTCATCAAACTTGGGAGGCTCACGATGAATGGGGTAGGCTCCGCTCTTATCCAGGCTCTTCATTCCATCTATGGAATCGCCAACCACATTCATCATACGTCCTTTTATCTGATCGCCAACCGGCATGGTTATAGGCTCGCCGGTTGCCACCACCTCCATTCCACGCGAAAGACCCGCCGTCCTATCCATAGCCACAGTACGCACCGTATCGTCGCCAATATGTTGCTGAACCTCAAGAATAAGAGTGTGACCGTCGGGATAGACAACCTTCAAGGCTTCGTGGATAGAGGGAAGGATAACGTTGCCATCCTCGCCTTTTTCTTCGAAATTCACATCTATCACAGCGCCAATCACCTGCGAGATAGTTCCTGTTATCTGCTGCATATTGATATATTTTTATTCTTTAATTACCATGCAAATACATTATGCGAACAAGGAAATTGCATAAATGTTCTGTATAAACATAAACAATACTCTTTACACATATACCTCATTCGCATAATTCACCATTTTGACAAATGAGCATGCGAAGATAACAAAAAAGCCGAGAAATGCAAAACTATGTTAAGATATTATATCTATAACATTTTGAAAACCTATAGTTGTTCAATGCGATTTACGACATGGAATATAGCACAGACATCGTTCTTGTTAATGGTAAAAGAGGGATAATTGGGCGAGACACACCACAATAATTCATTATTGTCCTTATCATGATAGCATCGTTTTATCATTCTCGACTCATTGGTAACAATCATATATATCTTATCGGGGTCTATATCGCGCATAGACTCAACCCTGTTCACACCAATTATATCACCTGAATGTATCTCGGGCTCCATAGATGTGCCATAAACAGGAAAATAGAATTGGGCATTACACTGAGGAACAGAGATATAACCCGTAGGTATCTCTTTTGATGGATCAAACGTATCCTTAAGACCTGCCGCTACAGGAAGTTCGCTATAGTAAGGTACACAATTGAGAATGGATGAAGAGGAGCTACTCTCATCGCACAACATATCTCCCCTACCCATTACAAGCCAAGGTACCGACACTTCGGGGAAGTTATCCAAAACAGAATACAACAACTCCATTCCCACTTTAGCGTTCTCGTTAACCTGACGGTTGAGTGTTCGCTGGGGAATCCCCAATACTTTACTTGCACTATTCACACTAAGATTCTTGTATTTAAGCACTTGCAAAATACGATTACTCAAATCTTTATTCATAACTATATATTTTAAATTAATAATCGGCAACACAAATAAGGGTAAAATACAGCATATCAGCATATGACAATTAGAATAATTCCAAATAGCCAAATTTTGCTAATTATACAACAATACTTTTACTTTTAGAAGTTATATTTGCAGCCAAAGCAGGCTAACACCCACGTAAAAGCAATTGTAAAGCCATTTACATAAGCCATTTTTGACTTACAATGCAAACATAAGACAAATATATTAAACTAAAAAATATTTAATAATAAAAGATTACTGTTATGGGAATAGATGTAGGAAAAAGAGGTTTCTTCTGCGAATGTTTCTTCGAGAAGTGCATGGAGTGGATCGATTTTTTACGATATGGTTTTGTTAAACGCGATACCTGGTTAAGTAATTTATCGGAAGAGTATTGCATATACAAAGATTACATGTGCAAAGAGTATATCAAAGATTTTCTTGACGAAAGGGAGAAGATACTCAAAAACAACAGATACAAGATGGATATAAGGATTCTGCAAGAGAAGGCAGAACCGGGCATAGTGGGCAAAGTCACACTTTACAGAAAAGGGAAATTTGTACATCAGGCGACACTGAAAGTGCGCGAAGGTGAGAAAGATAACGAGGGAATAATTTTCTGGTCATTCGATAAGAGTTAAAAAAAACAAGATAACGACATGAAATCTAAAACTCTATTAACAACACAATTGACAAGTCTCATCGTGCTTATCCTAACAGGTAGCAAACTATTGGAGGATTATCATTCAACCATATTGTTTGCTGTATCCTTTATATCGTTTGCATACTGCTGCATATATATAAACAGACACGAAAAGGAGTTACTTAAAGAATTGGAAAGTAATAGCACTGAGAATGATAATGAGCTATAAAATAAGAAAAGAATCACCCTTGCCTAATTGTGATATATTATTTCATATTTGAGCAAGGGTGAATAAACAACCATTATTACTATGTAGCACAAAAATTACTCCAAGCTGCGCAACAACTCTATCTCGGACGCCCAACGGCTCTCGTCAGGAGTCTCCAAGATAATAGGAACAGCATCGAAGCGAGTGTCACGCATGAATTTTTCAAAGAAAGACATACCCAATAGTCCCAAACCTATACTCTCGTGACGGTCCACTCGGGAGCCCAGAGGTTTCTTAGTGTCGTTCAGGTGAAATGCACAAAGATATTCCAAACCCAACACCTTATCGAGTTGTGAAAATGCGCCTTCATAGTCGGCAACGATATCATATCCTGCCGAATAGAAGTGACAAGTATCTATGCAGTACCCCACCCTGCTTTTATCCTCTATACGGTCTATTATATATCTTATCTCCTCGAGACGGTTTCCCACATTACTGCCTTGCCCCGCAGTATTCTCTATTACAGCTGTAACACCGGAGGTAAGAGATAATGCCAGATTTATATTATCAGCTATCTTGTCGAGACACTCCTCTATCGATATCTTATTAAGATGACTTCCGGGATGGAAATTCAACATCGTAAGTCCCAGTTGCTGACAACGACGCATCTCGTCTATAAATGCTGCACGCGACTTCTGTTGCGCCTCTTCATCGGGGCTACCCAGATTGATAAGATAACTATCGTGAGGAAGAATATATTTCGGCTCGAACTTGCCTGCACAGCGCTCCTTGAAAAGAGTTATATTCTTATCGCTAAGAGGGGCTGATACCCATTGGCGCTGATTCTTGGTAAAAAGTGCAAATGCATCGGCTCCAATAGCCTCGGCATTCAACGGGGCATTCTCTACTCCACCGCTTGCCGATACGTGTGCTCCAATATGTTTCATATGTTTTAAGTTACAAATTAATATTAATTACCACCCTGCATTATCGATAATAAGTTCGTATACACAATACAGCACGTTACACAACGCTGCATGGGTGTTTCGGCGAAGTTAATAATATAAATTCTATTAAACAACAATTTTATATATTAGAGCCATGCATAATAAACCAAGATAGTGTTAAAAAACAATGCAGAAGATTTAATTTTCAAAAGAGCCACACTCTATATCTCCTTGCATTTTCGCAACTTAATCTAGTTGCAATTATCGACTGCATAAAATTGCTGCAGAATGTGAACCAACCTAACTATAACAAACAGCAAACGAGACACTGTACAGTGTCTCGTTTGCTATATTACAATCTGTTTATGGCGGTAGACGGGAGCAAAGAGTGCAACATTATATTGTTACATTAGCCCTGCAAACGCTATAGCCACAGTCGATTCACATTATTCTGCATTTTTTGCATTATTATCGGGAGCAAAGAACTTGTTACCACCACGAAGGAGGTTTCGTACCTCGCTGAGGAACTCATGCGACTCCTGTATCAGGTTCAGATATACGAAGTCCATACGCAGGCTGCCCGAACTCTTATGTAAGCGTATTGTCTGCTCTTTACGCAAATTGGCAAGAGCATGTTTTAAGTCCTTGGCACGCGATGAAACTTCATCTGCTGTAGAATAATCGTTGTTTATTATTATATTATTGATGTCTATAAGTGTCTGATACACCTGCTCGCAATATGGTTTAAACTCGTTAACATACTCCTTGGACAAGGGGCTAAAACTATTCTCGGCATGCTCTTTCATTGGTTCACCTATACGTATAAGTGTATTTAGCATCTGCTGACAGCTATTTGTACAGAGGTGATACCATGTACTGCGTTCGAACGCAACACTCTGCTCTATACGCTGCATACCTCGTGTCTCGAAACGACGCATCTTCTTCATAGTACCCTTCTCGTCGACTATCTTTATAAGAGAACTGCGCAATGGGCGGTGGTCGTCTCTAGAGAATGCCTCGAACATTATCTTATATGTATTTGCCGAGAACTTCAATGTATGAGAAAGAGTCTCTGCTGCATGCAGTTTGAGAACACCCCACACCTCGTCTGTATCCTCGGAATTCATAATAATCTGCATTTTATCATCCTCGGCATTCACCTGCTGTTTCTTATTGTAGTTGATATGGCTGCGTACCAATAGGTAAATTACCACTGCAATCATTACATACATGGCAACCAGACCACCGTAATACATAATGGTTGCAACGAGCGCTGCAAGAATGAATGCCGCACCGGCTGTAATAAACCATCCACCAATTACAGAAACCACACCGGTAACACGATAAACGGCACTCTCACGTCCCCAAGCACGATCGGCAAGAGAAGAACCCATACCAACCATGAATGTAACATATGTTGTAGAGAGAGGAAGTTTCATTGATGTACCTACAGCAATGAGCAAGCCGGCAAGCACAAGGTTCACAGATGCACGTACAAGGTCGAATGCAACATCCTCGCGTTCTTCGAGAGGACGGAAACGGGCATTAACCCAATCTTTCACATTCTGAGGAGTCTTGCGGGAGATTGCTGTAACGACATTTGTTGTTACACGCACGACGTTTCGTGCCAAAGGTGAAGAGCCGAACATATCGTTCTCGTCATTCTTCTGGCTTGACAGATTGATAGATGTCTGCAACACCTTCTTGGCTTTCTTGCTTGTACAAAGCGCAAAGACCATTACGGCACCGGCACCTATAAGGAAAAAGACGGGAGTCTTGGCCGACTCTTGCAATGAAGTCATTACAAACTGGTCGGCAGCAACACCGGCAGCGTTGGCTGTATAATCCTGGAATGATGACAATCCGGCCAATGTAACACCAATAAAGTTCACAAGGTCGTTTCCGGCAAAAGCAAGCGCAAGCGAGAATGTACCAATGAGCACAACAATCTTAAGAACATTTACCTTAAGGAAATGCAACAACTGCATTAGAAGTGTAAAGAATACAAACGAGCCGACAAGAAGCATCATTGTATTCTCATTAATATAGGCCTTTATATCAGTCGGAACCAAAGTACTGCCCTTAAGACCCTTTATAAGCATAAAATAGAGAATGGCTGTCACTGCAATACCACCAAATATTCCAATCTTGCTTGCCAAATTCTTACGGAAATGGAATGTAAATATAAGACGTGATATCCATTGAACAACAAGACCGAAAACGAATGCGATGGCTACCGAGAGGAATATTGAGATAATCATGGTAAGCGCCTTGTCGGTATTGAGCAGATCGACAATTGTGGCATCCATCTCACCGGAGGCCATCTTTATAATAGAGATTACAAACGCCGCTCCGAGCAACTCGAACACCATAGACACAGTGGTTGATGTAGGCAGACCGAGAGTATTGAAGAGGTCGAGCAAGAATACATCACTGATTACCACTGCCAGGAAGATACACATCACCTCGCTAAAATAGAAGTACTGAGGCTGGAATATTCCGTGTCGTGCAATATCCATCATACCGCTACTGAATGCAGCACCGACAAAAACACCGATTGAAGCAACCAACAGCACTGTTTTGAGCTTTGCAGCACGACTGCCAACAGCAGAACTTAAGAAATTCACAGCATCGTTACTTACTCCAACCGTAAGATCTATTATCGCCAATACAAACATAAAGGTGACAATCAACAGATAAGATATTTCCATAATCTTTTTTAGTTATATTTTGTGTTTACTTGCATTCTTTTTAAAAAAACAGTAGATTATGCTGTAATTTTGTCAAAAAAGAGGGCATGCACGTACTAGTGCAAAGTACTCAATTGTGAGCAAAAATAGAAAAACTATTCGCAATATCAAATAAGGTTGTAAAAAAAGTTAATAAAAATGTGGTGCGCTATTTAAATGGAGCGCACCACTGTTATAGAGTTTCAGAAATTGTATCGAGCCGAGAAGTTTATACGATTGGCATTATAGGTATGCTCGTCAAAGTCCATTCTCCAACCATGCAGATACTCCAAGCCTAGTTGCATATTTTCGCTAAGATTGGCAAACATATTGACAACAAGATATTGTCCGCGTTTATACATTTCGGGATTAGCACCTGCAAACCCGTTTCGTGAACGCAGATTGCTTTGACTATAAGTAGCTGTAGCAAACAGACTACGCGATATATTATATTGCAGACTTGCAAACCATGCATCCGTAAAGAGCATCATCATATCTCCGGGCTTGTCAGGAGTAGGAACAATATCTACACCCACATTGGAAACATCGTTGATGAGAGAACCTATACCCTCACCTAATGAATACTGTCCGCTTATGTGGAAATCGCCGATGGTTACAAGAGCGCTGGCCTGCGCACCCCACGCAACCTTCTGACGTTGTCCGCCATTGACCAGATTACGATATGAAATATCTCGCATTATTGCGCCTACACGCACATGCGTGTTCTTATAAAATTGATACTTGAAATATATAGGAATATCGGGAAAACGTTGGGCACCGACACTGACATACTCATTTTCGGTGGCATTGATATCGGGCGATTCAACACCTATACCCATTGACAGGCCCCAATCGAACCCATAATTAAGAGCAAATTGGGTAGCACGATAGAAAGTCATTCCACAAGGACCTGCATTATCGACAGTGGCTGGATAGGCCGCCAAATCCATAAAGCCTCCGGTTGTGTATCCCAATGTCATATATTTATTCTTCAGGTAGGCATTTAACAGATGAAAAGTCTTGCCGTCACCTCGCCAATCACCCGATGTAAAGATATTAAAATCACCCAACAGCCGACTGCGCCCCACCAACTTAACGAAGAGCGTAGACGTTGTAACATCCATCTGATATTGTGTAGAGGGACCATCGCCACGCTGTATATCTGAAGGCAAGAAGTCTATATTGTCTACAATCTTATTGAAATCGAACTCGGCACGCGCTTGCACATATCCACCAATACCCAATGCCCATTTACCCTCACGATCAACAAGAATAAAGCGTGGTGCAAGGGGGTCGCGGAAATACTCTCCTTGTGTAGTATAGAAGATATTTACCACTTCGGGGGCTGTATTCACATTCTCGGTGAAACTGTACACCGTAACAGGAGCACCCTCAACACGTCCCCATCGCTGGGCATTTGCCATAAATGGAAATGCTGAAACAAAAAACAGCATAATTGCCAATTTTACAAATCTTTTCATACGTTGAAATTTTTAGATTACCTTAAAAAAACAAGAGTACATACAACAAAGTTCAACGATATTGGGCATGTTTATAGAAAAGATACAATGCCATAGAGCCAATACATTCCTATAAAATAAGTAAAATGAAAAGCACATAAGTTAAATTAACAAAAAAGAGCAGGCTTAAAAATTGTACGCTGGAAAACTATGGCTATATTGCAAACGTTAATTACATAAACGAAAAAAGATATAGATTATGAGAAAGAATCTGTTTACAACAATGTTAGTTTGCATAATTGCATCAATCTCTACATTTTCAATAGCACAAGAGAATATTCAACCCTACATAGATATGCAGGCAAAAGTAGAGAGAGAGGTTGCACCAAACGAACTATACATTACAATAGGAATCAAAGAGAGCGACTACAAAGGCAAAAAAAGTTTGCAGCAGATGCAGGATATATTGATAAATGTACTTAAGGCTAACAACATAGATATAGCCGAGGATTTATCACTAAGCTACATGGGAAGCAACGTTAGTTACAAGGTTTTCTCAAAGAGAGTTGTTCCACGCACACAAGCTACATATATACTGAAACTGCAGGATGCAGCAACTATGCAGAAGGTAATATATGAATTGGAAGAGAAGGAGATTACCAACATCTCACTTACAAGAACAAAATACACCAACGAGGATGCACTTATAACAGAACTTGGTGTCGAAGCTCTTAAAAAAGCTCAGGAACAGGCACGTGCCTATGCCGCAGCAGTGGGTCAAGAGATTGGCAAAGCTATAAGCATCAGTTCGTGGAACTCGCAGAGCAGCCCACAACCACGAATGTACAAGGCAAATGTAATGCTCTCGGCAGCATCCGAAGAGAGTAGAGACGAGGAGGCACCCTCCATACAGGTAAGCAAACTTACATACATAGTGAATGTAAGTGTTCGTTTTCAGCTGCAATAAAACAATATATAATTAAATTCAAATACAGCCATAGAGTCGTGTAGCTTTGGCTACACGACTCTATGGCTGTATAGCTACATCCGGTTACATTTAACACAGAACAGACATGATTGCTACAGTGTTCTATTTACAAAAGTGCCACAGATAGAAACTAATCTCCCATAACAAAGTAATATACTAGGAGAATAGTACACCTCAGCATAAGATACTAAGAGTCTGCTGTTAATAAGATAAAGTAAAGCCACTGCAGTAACACATATTAATAACTTATTATATAATTATGGAAAGAATCAAAAGATATCTACTGCCCGACACTGCGGGCCCCATGCTAACATCATCGCTTTTGCTGGCTATGCGCCTAATTTTCGGTTTCCTGTTCCTCAATCATGGAATATCTAAATGGATTGCATTCGAAAGCCTTGCGCTGAGTTTTCCCGACCCCCTTGGAGTAGGCAGCACCGTTTCACTCCTGCTATGCATGTTTGCCGAGATAATATGTTCCATAGGCTTCATACTTGGAGCAGCCTATAGGTTAAGCCTTGTACCTATGATAATAGCAATGGCAGTGGCCCTTTTCAGCGTACACTCGGGTGACCCCATAACAACAAAAGAGCCGGCATTAATCTATCTATGCATTTTCTGTATTATGTTTTTATGGGGACCGGGTTATTTCTCTATAGACTCATTACTCATACGCACGAACAGCAAAAAGAGGCTTTAGGCAACACATATAAGCCATTCTATAAAGAGATATAATATTACAAAAAAGGACAAGCTTCGGCAAATAGCAACACGAAATTCGCCACTATATACCGATTTTAGCCACACATTCTGGGTTTTGCCCCATTTCCCGGGGGTCGATTCCCTTGAATTTTGGCATCAAAAAGCATACCCGTAATTTTGTTATGAAAATTTGATTAAACAGTTGAACATGGAGATAAAATTGATTTGTGGATTTGGCGATTCGGTGATGAAAGGTGTTGTTGTAGACAAGAAAAATTCAATAGACGGAAATACCAAATATAAAATAAGTGATAAGGGATTTGCATCACGTTGTTGTCGCAATCTGGGAATAAAGATTGAAAACTTTGCACGTTTCGGCAGCACCGTTTCACAAGCAATGAAATTTATAGAACGTCACAGCGAGAGCATCAAAGAATCGGATTTCGTAATATTTGAATATGGTGGCAACGATTGCAACTACAAATGGGACGAGATAGCATCCGCACCCGAGAAAGAGCATCAACCGGCAGTACCCATACCGCAATTTGTAGAGCAATATAGCAATATTATTGATGTAGTGCGTAGCTGGGGCGCCCGTCCGGTGCTGCTATCACTGCCAATATTAGACCCACAAAAATTCTTTGCGCACTTATCAAAAGGATTAAATGCAGAGAACATTTTGCAATGGCTAAATGGTTCAATAATGAATCTGGACCGTTGGCATGAGCGTTACAACATGGAGATATTCCGTTTGGGCGCAACAAAACATGTACCTGTAATAGATATAACATCGGTGTTTTTGGAGAAGAAAAATCATTTCGACTATCTGTGCGATGATGGCATACATCCCAACGACGATGGACATGCTTTAATTGAGAATGCTATTGTAGATTATATGCGACGACAAAATCTGCTAGCTTGTTAGTAGATTGTTTTGTTTAGACCGCGAGGGCTGTGTTTAAGCACAGCCCTCATTTATTATGCCTCTGAATTCAATATCTCAACTGCGAATATCGTCCAAATGGCCCCAAGAGATCTTCTATGCGCATAAGCCTATTATATTTGGCAATACGTTCACTACGACTCATGGAACCGGTTTTTATCTGCCCAGCATTTATACCCACCGCGATATCGGCAATTGTAGTATCTTCCGTTTCACCGGAACGGTGGCTGATTATGGTGGAAAAGCCATTAGCCTTGGCCATCCTGACAACGGCGAGCGTTTCAGTAAGCGTTCCAATCTGATTGGGTTTCACCAGTATAGCATTGGCACAATGTTTTTCTATTCCTTGTTGCAGGAATTTCACATTTGTCACAAATAAATCGTCACCCACCAACTGACATCTGCTACCAAGCGTAGCAGTCAACAATCTCCATCCTTCCCAATCATTCTGAGCCATTCCATCCTCAATGCTGTCAATAGGATAGCGTGATACCAGTTGTTCAAGAAAATCGACCTGCTCCGTAGCACTACGTTTCACCCCATCCTTCTCAAACACCGTATAATCGTATACACCATTACGATAAAACTCCGATGCAGCACAATCTAAAGCTATAGTAACATCTTCGTAAGGTCTATATCCGGCACTCTCTATCGACTCTGTAATAGAGTCCAAGAGATCTTCAATGCTATGAAAAGATGGAGCAAATCCACCCTCATCGCCAACAGCAGTGCTGAGACCACGTTTACGAATGACCTGCTTAAGAGTATGGAATATCTCGGAACCTATCCTCACAGCCTCGTGCAGCGACTCGGCACCCAAAGGACGTATCATAAACTCTTGAAAAGCAATCGGAGCATCTGAGTGACGCCCACCATTCACTATATTCATCATGGGTACCGGCAAAATATGAGAATTTATACCACCGATATAGCGAAACAACGGCAATCGCAGCGCAGCAGCTGCGGCTCTGGCAACAGCCAGCGACACTGCAAGAATTGCATTTGCGCCCAAATTGCTCTTGTTATCTGTTCCATCGAGCGACAACATTGCCGAATCAATCTCATATTGGTCGAGCGCACAATGCCCTTGCAGCATTGGAGCAACTCTTTTATTTATATTCATAACAGCCCGCAACACGCCATTACCGGCATAACGTGTAGCCTCACCATCACGAAGCTCAACCGCCTCATGCTCTCCCTTGGAGGCACCCGATGGCACAGAAGCGCAACCACGTGTACCATCCTCAAGAACAACATCAACCTCTACTGTGGGCACTCCACGCGAATCGAGAATCTCACGCCCATTCACATCCTTAATTCTCATCATAATATATAATACTTGAAAATATTTCCATAGAAACAGGATACCATACAGCATAAAAATATAAGAATGTAGCAGGTATCCGGTAATAGTAAAACACAAATGGGATTTTTTTGTTCTTCACACAACTACAAAGTGGATATAAGATGACGCCGAACTATAATAATTTTTGTTTCTTGGTACACACAAAGAAAAAACTTTTAAATTTTATTGCCAATTTTCAATAAATATACTATCTTTGCAGCCGCAAGCGAGAAACTTGCATTATTATAAGGTCGGTTCCGTAGCTCAGCTGGATAGAGCAACGCCCTTCTAAGGCGTGGGTCGAGCGTTCGAATCGCTCCGGAATCACAAAGAACGCTTCGGAATCACGAATGATTGCAGCGGAATCACAAAGGGGAAAGTAAGTTATTTATCTTACTTTCCTTTTTTTATATGCTTAAAACGAGGTAATTAAAGGAATATCAATAGTTTATTTGTTAGATAGTCGTAACTTAAATTTATTTTTTGTTTAACTATTGAGCAGACAGAGAAAGACAAAAAAAGACTGAAAAAGACAAAAAATGCAAACCAAGTGCAAACCAACCTGCCTAAAATGCAAACCAAGTTTGCCAACTTTCACGAAAATTCAGCCATAATCGTAGAGTCAATGCATTTTTAAGAATAATTAACAGTCTCCTTGCTATTTCTCAACTGCTCGCAAAAAAAATTACGACTATGGCAACAAATGTAAGAGTGGTCTTTGACCGAAGAAAGAGAGTTGAAGCAACAGGTAAGGGCAATGTTGAAATCATAATTCAACTATCCCGACTTGCAGTAAAGAAAATCATCGTGGACTCAATGACTCCCGAAGAATGGGAAGTTTACAAAGATGCCCCATTCTTAAAGAGGGAAATCACAAACTATCAGAAGATAGTAAGTGCTATGGAACTTCTTGGCGAAGATATGACAGTTGATAATTTCAACAAGCATATCGGAGTAGAGACAAGAACAGCAGAAAAGGTCAAGGAAGAAAAATCCAATAATGGCTCTAACAACAATTTTATAGAGTTCATGCAAAAGGCCATTGAAGTTGAGAAAAGCAGAGAAAGCACAAAACGGCAAAAATATGTTGCCGTAGATGCCCTAAAAAGGTGGGGAGGAATAATTACTATGGCCGACCTCACCGTTAAGAAGCTGAAGGAGTTTGATTTGTGGTTGAGAGAAGACGGAACAAGGACAGATGTAGCGGTTTACAACTATCATAAAAGGGTAAAACTATACGTTAGACTTGCTTATGAAAGAGGACTTATAGATAAAGACCCCTACGACATTGTAAAGTTCCCTCGCGGTAAATGCAAAGAGCGCAGGCCTCTATCGGAAATTGAATTGAAGAAAATGCGAGAAATTGAACTTCCCCAAAGAGAAGCCCGTGTACGCGACCTCTTCATCTTTGCATCATATACAGGACTTGCCTTTTGTGATACGCAGGACTTTGATTTCTTTACGATGACGGAGCAAATAGACGACCTATTTTATATTGACGGCTCTCGACTGAAAACAGGTACTAATTTTTTCACCCCCATACTACCACCTGCAATGGAAGTATTGAAAAGGTACAATTTCAGGCTCCCCAAAATAAGTAACCAAAAAGCGAATGATAGCCTGCATATGATTGAGGTGCGATTGGGGCTGAATAAGCCTGTAACATTCCACGTTGCCCGGCACTCATTCGCGACATTAAGCCTATCGCACGACATACCTATTGAAAAGGTCGCGCGTATGTTAGGCCATAAAGATGTAAAGACAACACAAATCTATGCAAAGGTGCTGAAATCTACCATAGCCAACCACGCAAACGACCTTTCAAGAGCAATCATCTGACCTTATAAAACACCCCTTTCAATAACTGCGACATTCCATTTTCAGTGAATGTTGCAGTTATTTTTTCACACAAAAACCTCTGCCCTTTTATATAGAACAGGGCACGAGGGTTAGGTATATCATCTGCAAGGAAGGAGAAAGTATATTTGACATTTTCTTCAAGGGTATAGAATTGCTGTTTGTTATAACCATTCGTAAGACGAAGCGACATATCTTTAATATGATAGGTACGCTCACCGACGACTGTAATGTAATCAATAATCGGACACGGCATAAGGTATGTTGTAAGTGCATTTCCCGTCCAAAAACCAAGATATATCTTATCGAAGAATTCCGTCTTTCTCTCCCCTCTCCCCGGCAAGCAGATTATTTACGACAGGCATCTGTTGCCCTGAAGGGTTCCAGCCGTTATTGTCATTCGTGTGCTCATAGTTCTCTTCAGAAGCTGACGCATCAAACTCCGGCAGGTCGAGATATATACTCCAATTATAGCCCTCTACATTATCCAGCCATACAGGTACGCATTTCAGCTCAATGGTTTCGCCATTCTCATTACTGCTTTTTCTCTCTCTAAAAACATTTATAGGCATAACCACATACTCCTGTTGCCACCAAGTAAAGTCGCCTGTACGCTTCCGACAATAAAAGCACCTTGCGACAAAATAAGTATCAACATCCTTTACATAGAAAATGTAGTTCATTGCACGCACGCAACCGCTTCTCTCATACCAATAACCGCCTCTATCGTCCGAGTCGTCCATATATTGATAAAGATAATACTCAAATTCTCCCATATCGGGAAATTCCTTCACGGAACGCCTGTTCTCGTTGATGAACCAATCGCAGACATAACTCTTCCATGCTTGGTGGTCGCAGTCCGCATACCTTAAACCTACCTGTTCGATGTACTTGCAGGCATTATCCTGTGAAACATCGGCAGAATAACTATCTACTACCTTATCGATACGACAAGGCTGTATCTTCTCCTGTTCACTACGAATAAAGCGGAACACTATGCTGTGTGCTTTATGGTCGATACTGAAATCACCCCCAAGCAGATAACCCAACTGCTCGAAGAACTCCGTAACAGTCCAATGAGGCAGAATAGACTCCCAATAGTAATTTTCCCAAGCATACGGCAAGGCATTGCATATAATGAGGTACTTGTATTGCGACTTCTCTATCTCGGAAATATCAACCTCATATTCAAGTCTAATACATATAAGCCTTATTATATATACAAGGTAAGGTTGATACGACAGTCCTTTCACATCGCTACCCCATTGCCAATTCGCACCTGATGACGGCTTTGTAATCTTGTTCTGCACATTACCGCTGGAGTTGTTCACCCACGGAAGTGCGACATAATTTTGGCTACGGTCAATACCGCGCCAACTATCGTATGGCGATGAAGTAAGAGTCGGAGAATATGAGCCAAACTGCAATTCATTGATATAAATTTCATCAAACTTTATATCATAATTCTGTACGCTACGCCCTTCAAGGAACTGCGTCTTTACCTCGCTGTCCGATATGCTCGTAATGGTAATAATACCCTCACGACGGAATTTCCTGTCTATAATGGTGCAGTCAAAATTCACCTGCTCCCTTTCAACATCCGTGCGATGAATATTGCCGAATATTGCAATGTTCTCACTGCACCCTTTCAGCGGAAAGGTAATAGAGAGTGAATAGGAGTCCGAACCTGTGAAGTGCCTGTTCTCGGCCACGAATTGAAACGAAGAGCCTTTCTTTATGTAGGCAGGCTTGCCATTAACAATTATCTGCATATTATCTTCTTGATTTAGGTGTTTTGTTTCTAATCAGTTTGTCGTACTCGTCCTGCGCCTGCTTGATACCATAATCGCCCTCAAT
>JAFWBM010000011.1 GCA_017507105.1 Bacteroidaceae bacterium | reverse complement strand
GTACAGCGCAATGCCAAGCATGTGACAATAACGCGTGAAGGCTACAACCCAGTGCGTCGTTATGACCTTAGAACCACCATACAGCCCGGTTTGGTATATAGTATGGTACTCTCTCCCCAGGCGCAGAAGATACAGAAACAGTGGGTATACTTTAAGATTACCCCTGCCGATTCTGATGCTACCATTATGTATAAAAGGAATGAGTCCAATGCTGTTGAAGAGTCACTTGGCAATATAGATGAGAATGGCGAGCTTGGCTTTAATATGCCACTCGGACGCTATTCGTATAGAATAATCTCTAGAGACTATCATAACTCCGAAGGCCTGCTTGTGCTCGATAATCCCAAACAGACATATGTCGAGGAGATAACACTGCGTCCTAAATTTGCAGCAATAACACTGAGCGTTGCCGGTGGCGCCGAAATATATATAGATGGTGAGCGCAAGGGTAGCGGCAGCTGGAGTGGCAGGCTTAATAAAGGCTCATACAACATAGAGTGCCGCAAGGCCAACCACAAAGCCGCTTTCGAGACCATAACAGTAGAGGAGGGAAAAGATGCGCAATACACACTGCAACAACCAACCCCTATTGTTGGCTCCCTTTCAATTGCATCCTCTCCTTTGGGTGCCAAGATAACCATAGATGGTAAGGAGTATGGTACCACCCCTTGCAATATAGATGATCTTCTTATAGGCAGCCACAAAGTAACATTGTCCAAGGATGGTTACGAGTCACTAACCGTTGATATTACAATAAACGAGGGTGAGACAACCGAAGAGAATGTAGCATTGAAACGTGGTGAAACCAAACCAACACAAACGGTTGCAGTGCAACAAATTCAGCAGTCTACATATGCAAAGCAGGGCAGTGGTAATAACAGTATAAACGGCCATGAATATGTCGACCTGGGCCTTCCCAGCGGTCTTAAATGGGCCACCTGCAATGTAGGTGCCTCAAAGCCCGAGGATTATGGCGATTACTACGCTTGGGGCGAGACCGATACAAAGAGAAAATACACTTGGGCAACCTATAAATGGTGTAATGGCAGTAAAGATACCATGACTAAATATTGTACTAAGAAAAAGTATGGTACAGTCGATAATAAAACCGTTCTTGAGCCAAAGGATGATGTAGCCCATGTACGATGGGGTGGCAGTTGGCGTATGCCCACACGTGCCGAGATGGATGAATTGCGAGAGAAATGCACCTGGGTGTGGACCACCGTTAACAGCATCGAAGGTTACAAGGTAACGGGCCCCAATGGTAATAGTCTCTTCCTTCCGGCTGCGGGCTATCGCGGCGATACTGATGTCCGCTACAGAGGCACCTACGGCTACTATAGGTCGAGTTCGTTGGGTAGCAACAACAGCGGCAGCGCTTGGTACTTGTACTTCAGTAGTAGCAGGTACTACTGGATCAACGGCAACCGTTACTCCGGGGACACGGTGCGTCCTGTTTCAGAATAAAAGCATCTCCTTCTTTATAAAAGGGTGACATGCTCCCCATTTTATTTAAAGCGCACGCACTTAAAAAAGTGCGTGCGCTTAATTTATTCAGCTAAATTACGATAACTTATATTTTCCGGTGCAACATGGAATAAATGATACAGGCAACATAATAGTGTTGCTTTTTACTAATCTGTTTTAATCGCATATCATTAAAGTGGTGTGCGATTAATATGTTTATTAAATTACTGCTATATATAGGGGCTATTTATATAAATAGTTATAATGTTGTAGCGATTTTAAAATAATAAATGCCTTATATGATTATTATAAGGCCTATATGTGCTATATTTTTGTAATAGTGTGGAGTGGAATTATCTATTTATTAAAATTTAAAGATTTTATAAACATTAAACATCATTTTCAATTGAATATACAATAAAAAGAGTTAATTTTGTAGAGTAAGAAAATAGGCTCTTTTTTGAATGGGCCTGTTGCTTTGATTGTGAAAAACAAACTAAATACATATGGAAAATAAAATTCAGGAACTTACCGAAAAGATTTTTAACGAGGGAGTTGAGAAGGGCAAGCTCGAGGCCGAGCGCCTTATTGCCGAGGCGCAGGAAAAGGCTGCACAGATTTTGAGTGAGGCGCAGAAGAGTGCCGATGCTATAGTTGCAAATGCGCAGAAGGCTGCTGCCGAGCTGGATTCAAATACACGTTCCGAGTTGAAACTATATGGTGCACAGGCTGTAAGTGCAATAAAGTCCGAGGCTGCCAATATCATTACCGATACAATTGTTTCGGCATCTGTAAAAGAGGCTCTTGCAGGCGACTCTCTTAAAAACATCCTTGTTAAGATAGCGGAGCGCTGGAGCGCCGATGAGCCTTTGGTAATATCTACATCCGAGGCTGCCGAACTAAAGAGCTTCTTTGCTGCCAAGGCTAAGGCACTGCTTGATAAAGGTGTTGAGATTAAGCAGGTTAATGGTTTGAAGAGCTCTTTCTCCATAGCTCCTGCCGATGGCTCGTATAAAGTTAATTTTGGTGAGGGCGAATTTGAAGTTTTCCTCAAATCTTTCTTACGTCCACAGATTGTTGAACTTTTATTCTAAAGTATAATGGGCAATTATTACTGCCTGGTTGCCGGTTTGCCCGATGTGGCATTTGATGGCAGCAAGGTTAATTACTCGATAGATAGCTTTAGAGAAGAGTTGTACCCCCAACTGACAAAGCAGGATGCAGCGCTTGTAGATCTGTTCTTCTTGTCGTTTGACAATAAGAATCTGCTCACTCTTCTTTCTTATGGTTTTGAGGTAGAGCTCGAGAGACTTGGATGTTTCACTCGTGATGAGCTTGCAGCAATCATCACCTCGGCCAAGGAGGGCGATGTGCGCAGTAAGGATGTTCCATCTTATATTTATGATTTCCTTGTTTTCTATTTCGAAAACGAAGAGAATGGAGGATATATATGGAGCGATATACTCAGTGCCCATTATTACGAGTATGCAATGTCGGTGTCGAACAAGTTTTTGTCTTCATGGTTCGAGTATAATCTGAATGTAAATAATATTCTTATAGCATTGATTGCTCGCAAGTACAAGCTCAACGTGGCAGAGTGCGTGGTGGGTAACAACGAGGTAGCCGAGGCTTTGCGCACATCGGGTGCTCGTGATTTTGGTCTTTCCAATGAGATAGACTATTTCGAGGCACTTGTTAGATTGTGCGAGAATGATAGATTACACGAGCGCGAGCACCAGATTGATGAGATGCGCTGGAGATGGCTCGATGATAGTTCTGTGTTTAACTATTTTACTGTAGAGAAGCTCTATGTCTTCTTGCAGAAACTGGATATTATTGAGCGTTGGTCCAAGATGGATGCCGAACGTGGAATGGAGCGTTATAATGAACTTATCGACGGCTTGAAGAGTGGAGCCGTATTCACCGACTCATTGAATTGATAAAAATTAAGAATATATATATGGCAACAAAAGGAAAAGTAACCGGAGTTATAGCAAATATGGTGTTGCTCGCAGTGGATGGTCCTGTAGCACAGAATGAGATTTGCTATATAAAAACCGGAGGTGACCGTTTGATGGCCGAGGTCATTAAAATAAACGGAGCAAAGGTCTATGTTCAGGTGTTTGAGAGTACACGACGCCTGAAGATTGGTGAGGAAGCTGAATTTACCGGTCATATGCTCGAAGTATCTCTTGCTCCCGGTATGCTGTCGAAGAACTACGATGGTTTGCAGAACGACCTTGACAAGATGGAGGGTGTCTTCCTGAAACGTGGCGACTACACCAATCCTCTTGACGAAGAGAAGGTGTGGCACTTCGAACCGCTTGTAAAGGTGGGCGATAAGGTAGGTGCAGCAGCATGGTTGGGTAGTGTAGAGGAGAATCATCAGCCGTTGAAGATAATGGCTCCTTTTGCCCTTAAAGGCGAATGGAGTGTAAAGAGCATTGCCGCCGAGGGTGATTATCATATAACAGATACCATTGCTGTAATAGTAAGCGCCGATGGCGAGGAGAAGAGTCTCAACATGATTCAGAAGTGGCCCGTACGTGTCGCAATGGAGGATTATAAAGAGAAAACCCGTCCATTCAAATTGCTCGAGACAGGTGTGAGAACAATAGATACATTGAACCCCATTGTTGAGGGTGGTACCGGATTTATTCCCGGTCCTTTCGGTACAGGAAAGACTGTGTTGCAGCATGCCATCTCGAAACAGGCCGAGGCCGATATAGTTATCATCGCAGCGTGCGGTGAGCGTGCCAACGAGGTTGTGGAAATCTTTACCGAGTTCCCCGAACTTATCGACCCCCATACAGGCCGCAAGCTGATGGAGCGTACAATCATCATAGCAAATACCTCTAACATGCCGGTGGCAGCACGTGAGGCTTCGGTTTATACAGCCATGACTATTGCCGAGTATTATCGTGCAATGGGTCTCAGAGTGCTTCTTATGGCCGACTCTACTTCGCGTTGGGCACAGGCTCTGCGTGAGATGTCTAACCGTATGGAGGAGTTGCCCGGTCCCGATGCCTTCCCAATGGATATTTCATCTATAATAGCAAACTTCTACAGTCGCGCGGGATATGTATACCTGAACAATGGCGAGGTTGGTTCAATTACCTTCATTGGTACAGTGTCGCCTGCCGGTGGTAACCTTAAGGAGCCTGTAACCGAGAACACAAAGAAGGTGGCTCGCTGTTTCTATGCTCTTGAGCAGGAGCGTGCCGATAAGAAACGTTATCCGGCTGTCAATCCTATAGACTCATACTCTAAGTATATAGAGTATCCCGAGTTTGGCGATTATATCACCAAGCGTATTGGTGATGGATGGCTCGATATGGTGAACGAGGCCAAGACACGTCTGTTGCGTGGTAAGGAGATTGCCGAGCAGATAAATATCCTTGGTGATGACGGTGTTCCTGTTGATTATCATGTTACATTCTGGAAGTCGGAGTTGATAGACTATGTTGTGTTGCAGCAGGATGCATTCGACGAGGTCGACTCGGTAACACCCCTTGAGCGTCAGCAGAATATATTGAGTATGGTTACAGACATCTGCCGTTCCGATTTCGATTTCGAGGACTTTGAAGCTGTTACTGATTTCTTCAAGAAGGTAATCAACCTGTGCAAACAGATGAACTACTCCGAGTATAATTCGGCCAACTACAACAGCTATCTTGCACAGTTGCAGGATTTGTTGGCTACCAAAAAGATTGCTTAACCATTTAAGACCTATATAATATGGCAACTGAAGCTTTTCAGAAGATATATACAAAGATAAACTCCATAACAAAGGCAACATGTTCGCTAAAGGCGACAGGTGTCGGATATGATGAACTTGCTACCGTTAACGGAAAACTTGCCCAAGTGGTTAAGATTATGGGCGATGAGGTTACACTACAGGTTTTCGAGGGTACAGGTGGTATTCCGACAAATGCCGAAGTTGTATTCCTGGGCAAGGCTCCCTCGCTTAAGGTGAGTGACCAGCTTGCAGGACGTTTCTTTAACGCCTATGGCGACCCAATTGATGGTGGTCCCGTAGTAGAGGGTACCGAGGTTGAGATTGGTGGCCCTTCGGTTAATCCGGTACGTCGTAAGCAACCCTCCGAGCTCATTGCAACAGGTATCGCCGGTATCGACCTTAACAATACTCTGGTGACCGGACAGAAGATTCCTTTCTTTGCCGATCCCGACCAACCCTATAACCAGGTGATGGCTAATGTGGCAATGCGTGCCGAGACCGATAAGATTATTCTTGGAGGTATGGGTATGACAAATGACGATTACCTCTACTTTAAAAATCTTTTCTCAAATGCCGGTGCACTCGACCGCATTATATGCTTTATGAATACAACCGAAGACCCTGCAGTGGAGCGTCTGCTCATTCCCGATATGGCACTTACTGCAGCCGAGTATTTCGCAGTTGAGAAGAATCAGAAGGTATTGGTGCTGCTCACCGATATGACAATGTATGCCGATGCGCTCTCTATAGTCTCTAACCGTATGGACCAGATTCCATCGAAAGACTCAATGCCCGGTTCACTGTACTCCGATCTTGCGAAGATTTACGAGAAGGCAGTACAGTTCCCCTCGGGAGGTTCTATCACCATTATTGCAGTGACAACACTTTCGGGTGGCGATATCACACATGCAGTGCCCGATAACACCGGTTACATTACCGAAGGACAGCTATTCTTGCGTCGTGACAGTGATATCGGTAAGGTTATTGTAGACCCCTTCCGTTCGCTTTCTCGTTTGAAACAGCTTGTTGCCGGTAAGAAGACACGTAAGGACCATCCGCAGGTGATGAATGCAGCCGTACGTCTTTATGCCGATGCTGCCAATGCCAAGACAAAGCTCGAGAACGGATTTGACCTTACCGACTACGATAAGCGTACATTGGCATTTGCCAAGGAGTATTCCGACAAGCTGCTTGCAATTGATGTAAACTTGAATACTACAGAGATGCTCGATGTTACATGGGGGCTCTTCTCTACCTACTTCAAACCCGAAGAGGTTAATATACGTAAAGAGCTTGTCGATGAACATTGGGTAAAATAATATAATTCGTAATGATTTCATTCCAATATAACAAGACATCGCTTCAACATCTTGAAAAACAGTTGAAGATGCGTCAAAGGACACTCCCTATTATAAAAAGCAAGGAGAGTGCTTTGCGTATCGAGGTTAAGAAGTGTAAGGACGAGATGGTTAGACATGACGAGGAGTATGCCCGTCAGCTTGACCAGTACCGTGCCTTGTTTATGCTTTGGAACGAGTTTGACCCGTCGTATGTGAAGACAGGCAAGCTTATCATTGACCGCAAGAAAGTGGCAGGAGTAATGGTTCCTGTACTTAAAGATGCTGAATTTGTCGTTGCCCGATACAGTATGTTCAATTCTCCCAAGTGGATAGCCGACGGTATAGAATTGCTCAAGCAGATGGCAATGACAGCGATAAGCAGAGACCTGCTTAACCGTAAGCTGGTGCTTCTGGAGGATGCCCGTAAAAAGACAACACAAAAGGTTAACCTCTTCGAGAAGGTGCAGATACCCGGTTATCAGGATGCAATACGTAAGATAAAGCGTTTTATGGAGGATGAAGAGAATCTCTCCAAATCTTCGCAGAAGATTTTGAAATCGCTTTTAGAGCAAAGAGAGGAGGTGACAGCATGATAAGTAAGATGAAAAAACTTACTGCACTCATCTATCACAAGGAGTATAAAGAGTTCCTTGTGAAATTGCGTAGTGCAGGTGTCTTGCATGTAGAGTTGCGCGACAACGGTGTGACTGAATCGCAGCAGATGCAACAGCTGTTTACCGACTACAACCGCTATCTTCGTCTGTTGAAGACGCTCGAGATGTTGGCACCCGAAAGCAAGTCGACAGCATCATCATCGGCAGGCGCGCTCGATGTCGTCGGCAGGGTAGATGAGATGCTCGCTACATCCGAGAAGATGAAGCAGTTGCTGATGGTGGTAGAGAAGGATATCGCCACGATGGAGCCTTGGGGCGATTTCGATACAGCAATGCTAGATAAGATAAAGAGCGAGGGTTATACCATAACTCTGTTTACCTCTAATGTACGTCTCTTTGACGAAGCGTGGATAGAGAAATACAATGCAGTCATCATAAATCAGGTGGCTACACATCTCTACTTTGTTACAGTGACACCCGACGGGCTCTTACCCGATATAGATGCCGAGCCTGTAAAGATACCAGAGATGTCTCTTGGGGCGTTGAAGAATGAGGCCGAGCGCTTGCGTCTTGAGATAAAGCTGGTAGATGAGCAGCTTTCCTCTTATGCTAATGAGAAACTCCCTGTGATACGTGCGGCTGTCGATGAGTTGCAACACAATATTGAGTTCTCGCGCATAGAGCTATGTGGCGAAAGGGTATCTGACGAGCGCCTTGTATTATTGCAGGGATGGGTGCCTAAAGAGGATAGAGAGACACTTGAGGGTGTGTTACGAGAGGAACCTGTTTTCTATGAGATATCTGATCCCAAGCCGGGTGACGATGTTCCTGTCCGTTTCAAGAATAACGCCTTCTTTAAGTTATTCGAGCCTATATGCGAGCTATATATGTTGCCTAAATACAATGAATTGGATCTTACACCATTCTTTGCTCCATTCTACATGATATTCTTTGGATTGTGTCTTGGAGATATGGGTTATGGTATGGTCATTTCAATTGCGTCAGCAATACTGCTTATGCTTATGAAAAAGGGTAACAGTATGATAGGATATGCGCGCCTTGCACTTACGTTGGGGCTTTCTACCATTCTATGCGGTTCGCTGACCGGTACATTCTTCGGCTTTAATATATATGAGTGGAACATCTCTTTCCTCGATTGGTGGCGCGATAATGTATCGTTTGCATATATGAATCCCGAGACAGGTAAACTGAACGACCCGAATGACATGTTGTTCAACCTCTCTCTTATACTCGGAGGTATACAGATATGTTATGCTATGGGTATAAAGATTGCCAACCAGATAATTCAATTGGGATTCAGGTATGCTGTTGCAACAATAGGATGGTTGATTATTATCCTTACTACAGTGGCAATGGTGTTCATCCCGGCTATACCTATGGCTGTCATATATGTTCTATATGGAGCAGGTGCAGCAGGAGCGTTGCTTTACAATTCTCCCGGCAAGAATATATTTCTGAATATAGGCCTTGGATTATGGGATGCATACAATATGGCTACCGGATTGTTGGGCGATATGCTTTCATACATACGTCTGTTTGCACTCGGTCTTTCGGGTGGAGTGCTTGCTACAGTGTTCAATAACATTGCAGTGCAGATGAGTCCCGATATTCCTGTACTAGGTTCTGTTGTGATGGTTATCATCTTCCTGTTTGGACATAGCCTGAATATATTTATGAATACACTTGGAGCATTCGTTCACCCTATCCGCCTTACATTTGTAGAGTTCTTCAAGAACGCAGGATACGAGGGTGGAGGTACAGCATACAAGCCTTTCAAATAGAAAAATTTAATAATAAATAAAAACTAAAAAACAAAGTTTATGATTTCAATGAATTTATTACTCGCCTATGTAGGTGTAGCATTCATGCTTGCTCTTGCAGGTATTGGCAGTGCTTATGGTGTTACTATTGCTGGTAACGCTGCTATCGGTGCTTACAAGAAGAACAGCGGAGCGTTCGGTACATATGTTATGTTGACAGCGCTTCCCGGTACACAGGGCCTTTATGGCTTTGCCGGTTACTTCCTTGTTGCAGGATTGCTTACTCCCGAGATTACGGCTATCCAGGCTGCAGCGGTTTTCGGTGCAGGACTTGCACTTGGATTGGTAGGTCTTTTTTCGGCAATCCGTCAGGGTCAGGTATGTGCAAACGGTATAGTATCTGTTGGTCAGGGTGTTAATGCAACAGGTATCACACTTACCCTTGCAGTGTTCCCCGAGCTTTATGCTATTGTGGCGCTTGCTGCTACATTCATGATTGGCGGAGCAGTTGCATAAAACAGATGTTCTACTTATAACCGGTTACAAAAACGTAACCGGTTATAAGTATAGTACAACGAGGGTTTCATCTTCTTTTGATGATACCCCCGTTTGTGGGTATAAGTGAAAAACAACATTAATTAAAATCAGAAACTTTAATAGCTTCTAAATGAAAAATAATCTAATGCTCCCCGACTATCTTTTTGAGATTAGCTGGGAGGTGTGTAATAAGGTCGGTGGTATATATACTGTTCTTTCTACAAAAGCAGAGACGCTTTCTTCCATAGAGAAGTTGAATACTATATATATAGGTCCCGATTTGTGGGTAGAAAATGATAATCCTCTCTTTACCGAGGATAAGAGATTGTGGAAGAAATGGCGCAACAGCATTGAGGATGAAAAATTCAAAGTGCGTTGCGGATATTGGGAGATTCCCGGCCGTCCTAAGGTTATACTTGTCGATTTTGATGCTTACTATAGCGAGAAAGAGAGTTTCTATTATATGCTTTGGGATAATTTTAAGGTCGACTCATTGCATGCGTATGGCGACTATGACGACTCAGTCCTTTTTGGCTACGCGGTAGGATGTGTGATAGAGAGTTTCTATAAGTTCCATCTGACAGCTAAAGATAATGTCGTTGTACAGGCGCATGAGTGGCAGAGCGGTAGTGCAGCACTTTACCTCAAGAAAAACCTGCCCGCTGTAGGTACCATATTTACAACTCATGCAACAAGCATAGGACGTTCAATTGCATCTAACGGAAAACCACTCTACGATTTCTTTGATGGATATAATGGCGATCAGATGGCTGATGAACTAAATGTGCAGTCGAAACACTCAATAGAGAAACAGTCGGCACATAATGTCGATTGCTTCACAACAGTGAGCGAGTTGACTGCCAACGAGTGCAAGCAGCTGATAGAGCGCGATATCGACGTTATCCTTGAGAATGGTTTTGAGAAAGATTTTGTTCCCGTAGGCAAGCTCTTCGATGAGCGTCGTGCCGAGGCTCGTGCTTTGCGTCTGCGTGTTGCTCGTGCCCTTACGGGTTGTACAATTTCGGACGATGCACTTATAATAGGTATAGGCGGACGTATGGAGATGCGCAACAAAGGTATCGATTTGTTCCTAGAGACAATGGCACGTCTTAATGCCAACGATGACCTGGAGCGCGATGTCATAGCCTTCATTGATGTGCCGGCATGGTCGGATTGCGGACGTGGAGACCTGCAGAAACGTCTGGCAACTAACGAGCAGGAGTGGAGTATTCCTCTTGCCGATCCATACCTTACCCACCATCTGTGTAACTTCAATGAAGATGCAATAGCTGTCTCTATACGTAAGATGGGATTGGCCAATTATGATGGCAAGAACAAGGTTAAGGTTATATATGTTCCATGCTACCTTAAAGGCAGTGATGGCATATTCAACAAGGAATATTACGATGTCCTTATAGGTAATGACCTAAGTATATATCCTTCATATTATGAGCCTTGGGGATACACTCCGCTCGAGAGCGCAGCTTTCCATATACCTACAATTACCACCAATCTTGCGGGATTTGGTCTTTGGGTAAATTCTGTACTAAAGAGAAAAGGCCTTCTGAGTGATGGTGTAGAGGTTGTTGAAAGAAATGATAGCAACTATTTCGATGCAGCCGATGTTATTACAAAAATTATTTGTACCTTTGCAAAAATTTCCGAGAAAGAGGTCGCCGAGTATAGGCAGAAAGTGTCTAAGTTGGCCGATAAAGCGTTGTGGAAACACTTTATTAACAACTATTTACGCGCTTATGATTTTGCTCTGAAGGCTGCTGCGGAAAGAAAATGATTCATCTCGTCTGCTTGCACATGTATTATGTGTGGCAGATTTTTGAGTTGTTTCAATGTAAAGTGTAAATAAATAACCATATATTAAAAATATGATTGCAATTAGTAACTCAAATCAACCCGCTTGGAAAGCGATCAGTGTTAAATCGTACATTCCCGAACCCCTTGCCAAACTCGAGGAGTTGGCTCATAACTTGTGGTGGGAGTGGAATCAGGATGTAAAGGACTTGTTCCGTATGCTCGATGCAAAGCTCTATGAGGAGTGTGTTGAGAATCCTGTTCTTTTGCTCGAGAAACTCGGTGTAGAGAAACTCGATGAACTTGCTAAGAATAAGAACGTTCTTAAGAAACTTGATGAGGTATATGCACAGTTCCGCGCATATATGGACGTTAAGCCCGATGCAAACCGTCCTTCTGTAGCATACTTCTGTATGGAGTATGGTCTTTCTCATGTACTGAAAATATATTCAGGTGGTCTTGGTATTCTTGCCGGTGACTATCTGAAAGAGGCTTCAGATTCAAATGTCGATATGTGTGCTGTAGGTTTCTTGTACAGATATGGCTATTTCTCTCAGTCACTCTCAATGGATGGCTCTCAGATAGCTAACTACGAGGCACAGAACTTCAATACACTCCCCATTGACCGCGTTTACGAGGCAGACGGTATCACACCTATGGTAGTGAGCGTTCCCTTCATGGATTACTTAGTTCATGCTAACGTATGGCGTGTGAACGTAGGTCGCGTATCACTTTACCTTCTCGATACCGATTTCGAGATGAACAGTGAGTACGACCGTCCTATAACACACAAGCTTTATGGTGGTGATTGGGAAAACCGTTTGAAGCAGGAGATTTTGCTCGGTATCGGTGGTATGATCATGCTCGAGAAACTCGGTATCAAGAAAGATATCTATCACTGCAACGAGGGTCATGCTGCACTTTGCAACCTCTACCGTCTTACACAGTACATCAAGGATGGTTACTCTTACGAGGAGGCTTTGGAGATTGTACGTTCATCAAGTCTTTATACAGTCCACACACCTGTTCCTGCCGGTCACGACTATTTCGATGCAACACTCTTCGGCAAGTATATGAAGGGTTATGCAGCTCAGCTTAACATCACATGGGATGACCTCATGAATCTTGGTCGTATCAATGCAGGTGATGCTAACGAGCGTTTCTGTATGTCTACATTCGCTTGCAACACATGCCAGGAGATTAATGGTGTGAGCCGTCTTCACGGTAAGGTATCTAAGGATATGTTTGCAGGAATATGGAAAGGCTACTTCCCCTCAGAGAACCACGTAGGTTACGTTACCAACGGTGTTCACTTCCCCACATGGGCAGCAACAGAGTGGAGAAACCTCTACGCTAAATATTTCGACCCCAACTTTATGGGCGACCAGTCTAACGCTTCTATCTGGGAGGCAATACACAATGTACCCAATGATACAATTTGGGAGACACGTGTAGCTCTTAAGAAACGTCTTATCGAGTACATTCGTCAGGCATTTAGCGAGAACTGGCTCAAGAATCAGGGCGACCCCATGCGCATTGTAGATATCGTTAACAAGATTAACCCCGATGCACTTGTAATTGGTTTTGCGCGTCGTTTTGCAACATACAAGCGTGCTCACCTTCTATTCACCGACCTTGAGCGTCTTTCTAAGATTCTCAACAACGAGAAACGTCCTATCATCTTCTTGTTCGCAGGTAAGGCTCACCCCCACGATGGCGCAGGTCAGGGTCTCATCAAGCGTATCATCGAGATTTCACGTCGTCCCGAGTTTGTTGGTAAGATTATCTTCCTCGAGAACTACGATATGCAGCTTGCTAAGATGCTCGTATCGGGTGTTGATATCTGGATGAATACTCCTACACGTCCTCTTGAGGCATCAGGTACATCAGGTGAGAAGGCACTTATGAACGGTGTTCTTAACTTCTCGGTTCTCGATGGATGGTGGTGCGAGGGTTACAAACCCGGTGCAGGTTGGGCTCTTAAGGAGAAACGTACATATCAGAACCAGGAGTTCCAGGATCAGCTCGATGCTGCAACAATATATACATTGCTCGAAAGCGAGATTCTTCCCTTGTACTACAATCGTGGCGACAAGGCATACAGCGATGAGTGGATTGGTTATATAAAGAACTCAATAGCAGGTATCGCTCCTCACTTCACAATGAAACGTCAGCTCGATGACTACTATAGCAAGTTCTATGGTAAGTTGGGTCAGCGTTACCATCACCTCGTTGCAAACGACAGCAAGGCTGCACGTGAACTTGCAACTTGGAAGGAGGCTGTTGCTGCCAAGTGGAACGATATCGAGGTTATCTCGGCCGAGCGTGACTCAAATGTTGAGGCAGGTACTATCAATGCAGGTAACAAGTATAGCATCACATTCAAGGTTGATGAGAAGGGCTTGGACGATGCAGTAGGTATCGAGCTCGTTACACTTGCAACAGATAAGGATGGCCGCGATTATGTATTCTCGGTACAGCCTCTTGACGTTATCAAGCGCGAGGGTAATATCTTCACATTCCACACCGAGTATGTGATGAACAACGCAGGTAGCTTCAGAATCTGCTATCGTATGTACCCCAAGCACGAGGAGTTGCCTCATCGTCAGGACTTCGCGTTCGTTAAATGGCTTGCATAATAGATATGTAATATATACAAAAAAACGAAGACCAAAATAATGGTCTTCGTTTTTTTGTATATATTAGCACCATTAAATTTGTTACTATGAACTTACTAAAGAAATACACAAAGGGTGAAGAGTTTGTAAATGCCATTTCGCATGGCGTAGGCATATTGATGGGAATCGTTGTTTGTACCATTTTTCTTGTAAAAGGTTACCGTTTGGGCAATACTGTGGTACAGGTGAGTTTATGGCTCTATTTATTTGGTGTCGTAAGTTCCTATCTTTTTTCTACTCTCTATCACTCCTTTCCCATTGGAGAGACAAAACAGACATTGAGAAAGCTCGATCACTCGGCAATATATTGGCACATTGCCGGCAGTTATTCCCCTATTACGCTCATTGTTCTTTACGATGCAGGTTATTGGGGATGGGGTATATTTATCTTTTGCTGGCTGTGCGCCATTGTAGGCACCTGTATGAGCCTTTTTGCACTCAAGAGGCATAACTATATCGAGACAACCTGTTTCGTGCTCATGGGGCTTGTTATACTTGTTGCTATAAAACATTTTTACGAACGCGTAGACGGATGGGTATTTTTTTTGGTTTTGGCCGAAGGGGTTAGTTATATAACAGGTGCTGTACTTTACAGTTTTCACAAGGTAAAATATATACACTCAGTCTTTCATTTCTTCGTACTGCTTGGCGATGTTTGTCACATGGTTGCAGTGTGGATGATTCTCGAGAAATTCTTAGGTTAAGTGCCGAAAAATCAAATATTCGGTTAAAAGATGTTAAAAAATAGGGGCAAAAACTAGCAAAAACGCGAAAGTGGTATTTATTATTGCAAAAGAGAAATAATTATTCTTTTTAATGTAAGAATAAAAGTGTTTTTTTCTCTATTATTTGTAATTATTAAATATCGTTGGATGTTGAATGAAAAATTAATGAATCATCTTCTCGACAGATTCGAAGAGGTGATTACC
Source organism: Bacteroidaceae bacterium (assembly GCA_017507105.1). Taxonomy (GTDB): domain Bacteria; phylum Bacteroidota; class Bacteroidia; order Bacteroidales; family Bacteroidaceae; genus HGM04593. Next base: position 46,163 of record JAFWBM010000011.1, on the reverse strand, counting down.
GAGAGTGGAGTTAAGTGTATGCGCGTTTCAGACAGAGCGGAGTTTTTGCGCAAGGTTTATGAGAGTGAGTTGACTTATGATGGCTTTGTCATCGTAAAGTCTGACAAACAATCGGGAATCTTCTATGTGGACACACAGGAGTTAATAGGTAGCGGAATCTATCGTGCTCCTCGTCCTCTTAAGAAGAGCGATTTTGATATACCTTCGTCGGTCCCTCCATTGAACAGTTCGCTTGCCGATGCCATAGATATGAAACTTTAATGAATATTATTCAGGAACTATCTCCCGTTTATATATTATCCATTAAGTTCCTGTAAAGTTTCATGTAGATGGCATCGCAGCCACTCTCTTTAAACGTCAATCTCCATCAGGCGTTTACCTGATGGAGATTGATTATTTTGAATTAATAAATTATCTGATTACTGCTCTTTCCACTGAGCATACAACGTAATGTCCTCTGTGATGTTCATCAGTTGTCCGGCTGTATATGTCATACCATTACCATCGGGACGGCTGTTCCATCCCTGGAAGTCATAGAAGTTGCGCTGAACCAGACTGTTGTCGGGTGGTACCAGAGAACTGTTTGTGGCAGTAACGATGTTCTGTACGTAGGTCTTTTGTCCATCAATCGTTGCATCGTCGGCATTTGAGTCGAATGTAACCTTTTGGTGTGTAACATTACCGCCTTTAAGAATAACCGTTCCAAGCATGTTTGTAACATTCTCGTTGGGTACATAGTTGGATACGTGGTTGTACATTATCTGTCCGCTGTAGATTCTTATTATTGCATTTTCTCCTATTGCATATAATCCTCCTCCGTAGAGTACCGACTTGTTACCCGAAATATCGGGGTTTGTTATATCTGTGCTGCCTTCAATTCCCACTGTTACGTTAGCGGTACTATGGTTTTCATTCATGTTTACACATAGTCCGCCACCATTGGCATCACATGTGTTGTTTATTATATAACCCGATTTTATATCTATATTAACATCGCTCTCTGTCGATGTGGCATAGATGGCTCCACCATTGCCCAATAGCTTGTTTTCTCTTTGCAGCGCCGAGTTATCGCTTATTTCGGAATTACCATCCATAGATAGGTTGCCGGCTGCGATATATATACCTCCTCCGTTACCTTTGCGAGCAAGATTACCGCTTATGATTCCTCCCGATATGGTGACATTTCCGTCTTCTATGTATAGTGCACCTCCATGAGTTTCCGATATACATTTTTTTATGGTTCCCCCTTTCATCAAGAACTCGGGTGTCTTGTTCGAGTTATCTCCCTTCTTTATGTATATCGCGCCACCGGCTTCGGATGTACAGTTTTGTATTGTTCCTCCGGTCATGGTGAATTTTCCATCCTCCATGTAAACGGCACCTCCATAGTCCGATACATGATAATACTCTTTGTCATTTACAAAACTATTGCTTATGGTGCCGCCCGACATGTTGAACTCGGTATCTTTACTCTTATCGGCACCGGCAGCCATGACAAACTGTGCCATGATATCGCCTCCTTTTACCGTAATCTGAGCATATCCTATTGTGCCTTTCGGGTTGTTTGTCTTTCCACCGCCAATAGAACCTGTACGTATAGTAGGGTTACCCTCTATTGTAATGAAAGCCGAGCCGCCATAGGCCTCCTTGCCTGATTGTGTCTTTCCTGTACCACCGGTACCACCACCAATACCGGCTCCTGCGGCATACTCGGTATTTGTGTATTTATCTATTCCTGAGATACTCTTTGCTATTACATAGCTGTTTCCCGATATCGTGACCGTTGCATCTCCACCTTCACGTGTCTCACTACTGCCACCTCCAATGGCAGTGCCCAAAGCAGTCTGTGCATAAACATATCCACCCGAGATTACAACTTCGCCATTACCTCCTCTCTCCTGCCATGAACCGGCACTTCCAATAGCTGCGCTTGGTATCTCCCATTCGTTTATATGGTTATATGCAAATACGTTTCCACCTTTTATATATACGTTACCCACTCCTCCAGTTGAGCTGAAACCGATACCGCCTCCTATGGCTGTTCCTGTCGTTGTTGCAACAGCTGTTACATTTCCTCCCGATATTGTAATTACACCTTTGTCGTTTCCTCCTGCACCAATGGCTGTGCAGTTCTCTGCTTGTGTTGTACCGGCAAAAACAGTTCCGCTATTTATGAAAATGCCGATGGAATTACCTTCAATACCGTCGTTTCCTCCAATTGCCGAACACCAATAGTTACTAAAGTAACCTGTTATTTTATCTCCCTGATATGTTGCTACATTGCTCGACTGAGCCGACATGCCTTTGTAGAAGTCGGATGTGGCAACAGTCAGTGAACCGCTACCTTGGAGTATAAGTCTGTTGTTATTCAAAAGTGCACTTGCGACTTTGCCACTGTAATAGTGGATACTGCCGACTCTATTGTCTCCAATCATGTTTATGGTAAGTCGGGACTTATCTGTTGTAGGTTTATATGTTATTCCACCCGTTGTTCGTCCTGTACTTCTTACCATATGTGTCGAGTATATATTGTCGATAGTTATTGTACAGATGGTGGAGTCGGTGGTGGATATTGTGGCAGCGGCTCCTTCACATGCCTCTCCCAGTACGCTTATGTAATTGGCTGTGCTGGTTCGTCCTGTAGCTCTGACAACACCTGTAGCTGTTGTCGGTACCGTAACGTTGTTCTTGTCAGATGTTATGTTTGCCTCTGTATCCCATTTCTCTATAACACTCTCTACGCTACTGTTATTTGTTATGTAGCTGCTCCAGAATTCTCCGTTTACTTCAACAGGCTTGTAGGATGGAATACGGCATGTACCGGTTTCTACTGCACTCTCCCATCCTGTCTGGTTCTTGTTGCTGTTTGTCGATTGATATATATAGTAGTGATAGTTTGCCTGTTCCTGAATGGATGAGAAAGTTTTAGAGACTTTAACAGCATTACCTCCTACAAAAACATATCCGCTATAGCTCTTGGTCTTTATTACTACATTTCCGGCATTCAGGTCAAAGTATACATATTTCTTTTCGGCCTGTTGGTTTATTACATAAGTTATCAATGTGCCCTCTTCCCATTTCAATCCCTTGAGACTTGCTCTTATGGTACCCGATGGTGTGCCGGATGTTGCTCCTTCATACTCCATAACAACACATGCGTCGTTGGGAAGAATCTGCGGCACCATCATCAATATGTACTCTCCATCAGTGATATACTCATTCTGCTCGCACACCTTTCCTTCGCTTGCTATAGGCAGGGCAAAATCGGCTATCTCTGAACGGTTACGCCATATCTCTCCTATAGTATACTCTCCTTTGCTGTATACCTTTTCAATCTTCAGGCTCTTTACTTTGCACGAGAATCCTGCTTTGAAACGTATTCCGGTAAGTATATGTTTGAAGGTAAGCGGTATATTCTGGTTATATTCTCCTGACACCTTCTTAACCTCTGTAGCTATAAGGTCGGTCTGTTTAAATACATCACTATCAACTTTGTATGTTATTGTGGTATTGTTGTTGCTGTTGGTAAGTGTTACGTTATCGTTGTTATATGGGGCATAGCCATATACACGCAGTGAATCCTGTACTACAGTGTTCCACAGCACCGGAGAGCCTGGGTCGGCTGTTTGCAACTCTTCTTTGTTTATGAAACGGTAGTGATGGTTTGATACTACTCCGCTTTGAGAATTTATATTGTTGTATTGGTAAGCATACATCCCAACGTTAACACCATCCAGGCTGTTTAGTACATTTGCGCGTGTGTTCTTCTTCTGCTCATTGCCGTTAAGCATCCATTCCTCCTCTACAATATTAATGTATGGGATGTTCATATGTCCCGACATGCCTCGTGTAGTCTCTGTCAGTCTGGCACAGAAACCTATCTGTTCATGTTCTCCTGTTCCATTGTCAAGTAGCTTATCTTCGCAGCCTGTTAATGTGAGTATCAAGGCTGTGAATAACAATACAAGAAGGTTATATATGTGTGTGGCGATTCTCATATAGACTCATTTAAAGTTCGATTTCTTGTTCATTCCAAGGTATAAGGCTGCAGTTGGCATATATCTCGTTGAATGTGTTGAAATATAGATTTATGATGAATAGTTTACCGGCAGCACCAGCATCGTTGTCCAAGAGATTTCCTCCTGCATCCACAAGATTTACATTTACCTCTTTGCTGAAGTTGTCGCTTTCAATTATTAGTGTAATTTCCTTTTGGGGTATACACAAGGTTGATGTTCCAATACTCTTGATGGTTGTCTCCAATTCAGTTGGAGTGTCGCTGATAACAATATTTTCGGCATTGCCTGCGTTGTAATCAACCTCTCCGCTTTTTAGGTTGATAGCAACCTTGTTGCTTGGGCTCTTTATTGTAATGGTGTTTATCTTGCCCCAATTCCTTATAGCATCGTGGTCGGTTGCCCTCATCTCTACATCTATCCACATAAGCAGGTGTTTGTATTGCTGTCTGGGGAAAGGATTATTCCATGTTCCCGATATCTGTTTTGCAAACATTATATCTTGTTTGCCATTAACGGTATGCCGGGCAACAGTGTAATCGGCTGTTGTCGTCCACTCCCATCCGCTAGCAGGGTATAGACCTACACAATATACCGAGGTGTTGTCTGTAGGGTAGCACAACGGATTCTTTTTCGAATCGGGGTCGTAGTATGGTGTTGTGGGTGTCTCACCGCCATTGTATTCTATGGTAGAGTGGAATGGCAGTGATATCAGTAGAGGGTCGGTAGTGTCATACTTCCCGTTTGTGGTAGAGAACCATACACCGGCTGTCATCCCCTCGGTAGATGTTCCTTTATGGATATCAAGTGAGCCTGAACGTGTCTCTTGTTGCGCTATTATGTCAGCATTAAGTCCTATGCTGTTGTCACGCATTGTCGGTGCTTTATCGTCATTGCACGATGCAACAAGCAGTATGGCAAATATAATTGAAGATATTCTTTTCATCTTGTTTTTCTGTTTTTATAGCTCGACGTTGCTGTTGCCTTCGAATGTCCAATCGACAACATCGCCCGATACCAATATAGTGTTACCCATTTTGAAGGTCAGTGTCAGTGTAAAACTCCTGCTTCGCGTGCTTCCTTCAAATAGTGTTTCGCTGTTTATTCGCAGGTCTATAGGGATGGAAACATTACGTCTCTCAGTGACAATATCCAATGTGTACTCGTAATATGGCTCTTCGTTACCATCTACCACCACAGTTTTAATGGCATCTACAGGCGAGCACATTACGTAAGCAACCTCTTGAGGAGTTGACACATTGGGATAGTAGTCGAGCAGGTATCCTCCAACTGTGGGAAATATCTCATTTGTCCCTTTCTTGAAAAGTGGCAATTTCTTTGCATCGGCACTTGAGTAGCCATAATCCACGTCGCTGTTTACATTCTGAGTACCTTCGTTGCCAATGTTTATGCTACAGGTGTTTTTGCTAGAGATTTTTATGTCTGTTATCTTGCCCCACGCCTGTGTCGTCATCTGATCTTCGGCAACCATTTTAATATTTACCAATGTAAGAAGATGCTGAAAATAGAGTTCACGCACTTGATACCCCAACGTGGGGTTGGGGCTTGCATATTGCCCCTCCTTTCTTGTGGCATACATGAGATCCTCACATCCTGTGAATGTGCACGATGTCTTTTTGCCGTCATCGCTCAATTGCCACATATTCTGTGGGTGTAATCCTATAAAATATACCGGTGTACCGCTTTGTGGGTATACCGCCTGATTCAGCAGCTTCGGGTGTTCCGAGTCGAAATTTGTAAGAGTGTGTATGGCTACATCATTTCCATGATTCTTGCCGTTCCAATCGTTGGAAAAGTATGTCCCTTTGTTCGATGTAGCCCACACCTCGGTGCGCAGTATACCTTCATTGCTCCTGTTTGGGACAGTATATTCATAGGGTGTTCGTGTAGTCTCTGTCATGCCCGTTACAGCTGTCAGATATATGGATGCAGGGTCGTGTGCAGGAATCTCCATAGGAGTCTCGTTATCGCATCCCCATATAGTTGCTATTAATAACAGTATATATATTGTCTTTCTCATTTTATTTTACATCGTATTTGTTTTCATACCCATCATCCTCTATGGCATCCCAAGGTTCCACTATTACCTTGAAAAGTATCTCTTCAAGGTTATCACCTAGATTCAGCAGATAGGTGTATCTCTTTCCCGGCTCCCAGTAGGGGATACCTTCTGTCTTTATATACACTTTATTTGTCTCTTCATTTTCTTTTGTGTCCCATGAGTAGTTTACGCTCAATGTTATACCATCTAAGTTTTGCGGAATGACCATGAATGGGCCTCCTAAGTGCGACTCATAGTTTATACCGTCTTCTGGTACCGTTTTGTTCAGGTTTACCGCAAAGGTGGAGGGGTTCTCTGTATCCCAATTATCATGGGTAAGATATTCTTGTCCCTCGTTGCCCTGTTTATAATATTCGTATGTATCTTGTATACAGGTAAAGAGTCCCCTGTTATCGACATTATGCAGTGTTATGCTGTTTATTGTAAGGTCACGATGTGCCTGCAACAGGTGAAAGTTTATTACGGCAAACGGATGGACGAATCTTAGTTTCACATGTCCTTCATCGCTCTCATAGTTTTGGTTCAGTCGGCAGGCATATATGAACTCCTGTCTGGTTAAATTCTCGGCTATGGTATCTGCCTTTGTCGCGTAGTCTATAACAGTTGGCATCTCTGCCGAGAACTTTACACCTTCGTTTGTGTCGTATGTTATATCTTCGCGTTTCACCACACTCTTGCTCAAGTCGTGCGGCAGATAGGCAAGGAAGTTTACATCGTTGTCGTTGGGCCAATAAAAGTCTATCAGGTTACCCTGGTTTACAACATCTCGGAATCGCCAGTTGCCATTAAAAAGATATATCCATCCCTCGTTTATGTATATCGAATTATCCTTGTTGTTGTAGGCGTCCAGTGTAAACTCACCTTTATCATATATGGCATCATTTCCATTGATAAGGTATGCGCGACTGATATTTCTCTCTCCTCCCGACAACTCTATCTTTATACTCTTGTCGGTGAGGCTTGCTGCCTGTTGCTCATCGTTGCTGCATGCCGATAGCAGTAGCGGTGCAATTATTAATATATATTTAAACAGTCTCATTCCCATCTTCCTAATCCATTTATGCCACAAGTCCGGGCAGTACAACTTCTCCGCCATCTTTCCACTCTGTAACGCTCACAAGCTCCACTGTTGTCTTATTAAGGTCTACTGTTATGTTTATAGTATATATCTTGCCCGATTCCAAGTCGGTCTTAATGTTTCCGGTTCCTACATTGGTATAGGTAGAATAAATATTCTCTCCCTTCTCTAATATCACATCATACTCTATTACAATATTGAATCCCTCGCTAGTGAAATCCTGAGGGATAACCATTATATACGAGTCGTTTATGTTCAGCGTCTTCTTGTTGTCGGTATTGTCCTTGTCGAGCAGGAATCCTTCGGGTGCCTTGCCCACAAAGTTATTTTGCGATACAGTATACTTTCCTGCTCCTTGACAATCGTACCATACTGCATCATTTGCTTCATTATCAAGTTCAAGCTTTCCTTTGGTATATAATGCTCCGATGCCGGTTCCTGTATTGTCGGTAGATGATGTAAGTGTTATCTTCTTTATCCTTATGCTCATGCCTTCGGGTAGTGGTGATGAGCCGTTTGCCTGGGCTTGTACTGTAAATCCTATTCCTGCAAGTGCATGTCTGAACCTAAAGGTAATCTTGTCGTTTCCCACTGTTCCATAGCTTAAGTCGTCGGTGTCTGTTATGCTCCAGCATAGGTCGGACTGCTGCTGAATATCCTGCGGTACATTGTATACCATTCTCGTACCCTCTATGCTGTATAGCTCGTTATATGGTGCGTATGCGAAGAAACTAACCTTCTCTTGTTTGTCATGAGGCCAGTATTTGAGTGGGGAGTAGTCCCATGCGACACCGTTGTTGTCCGATGTTACCTTTGTGTTGTTCATGAAATTGGGGGCTATCGATTTATCGAAATCGCTCCATGTATCTTTCTTGGTATAGTATGCAAAGACGCCAAAGCCCTTCTCGTGTAATAGCTCTTTGGTAAGTATTGTGGCACGTGTAATGTCGTTCCATCCATCATCGCTCTCTGCCCCGAATGTTATTCTGTCATCGTTGTATAGAGGGGCGCTCTTATCGCCGCTGCACGATGCCGAGAGTAATGCTGCAATGAGCAGATGTATTATTGAAAGTCTATAATATATAGGTGTTATTCTTATCATTCTTTTTGGGGTTTTAAAACGATTGCAGTTCTCCTTTTATCGTCTTACTTTGTGGCTATGAGGGGGTTCAATCCCTCATAGCCTATAGCTTTCATTAATTTGTGCTATATTTATTTATTGTATAAAAATGTTTATGCATCAACCTTGGGCCAGTCAACATTCTGATTAACATCTGTTTTATCCCAATCTGTAAGTACTGCATCAAGTACAATTTCGTTCAAACCGAATGTCAGTACAAAATTGTATGCTTTGCCTTGTTGTAGGTTGTCTTCCGGTACTACTATCACTTTCTTGGCAGATGTGCAAGAGTATCTGCCGACAAGTGCATCGTCTTGTGTTACAATGTCGTATTCTACTTCTATTTTCATGCCATCAGCGTCAGTACCGTCTTCATCTTTAGGAATAAGGAATAGATACTCCTGCACTCCGTCTGTTTTCTTGAAGAGAGTAACAGCTGTTGTGTTTTTAAGAAGAATACCGTTTTTGGTGTAATCTCCTAACTCTGTTGCTGGTGATGTGTTGAGCAAACTTGTGATGTCAAGATCGCTACCGTGTGTAGTATGAGCACTCCATTCACCTCTTACGTTTGGATCATTTGTTGTCGCAAAAGTATATGTTGCTGTTTCGTATAGGTTGGGGGCTGTTTGGAACTTGATAGAGGTAATGTTTACCTGTGTCTTGTTAGCAGCATCACCCCATGCTGGGCGGTCGAGCTTAGCCTCGAAACCAACACGGGTAAGCTCGTGATTTAGTGTAAATTTAACTGTTCTGTCGGCATCATCCAAAGAACTGCCATCGCCTTCTTTTATCTGATTCATCAATACATCGGCTACAAAGTCGGCCTGTGTTGCAAGGTTAGCTTGTGATACTGTGTATTTGATAGTAGGTGCACCTGTGTGACTATTATTACTTGTGACATCAATGCCGGTACTTGCATCATTTGCATGAGGTGCATAAGCAAAGAATGAGATTTTCTCGCCCTGCTTTGTGGGCCAATACTTTTTAGGAGAGTAACTCCAAGTACCGGTATTCTCTACCACATATTGGTTGTACATGAAGTTGGGTGTGTGATTGCTCCAATCTGCACTTTGTGTGTACGATGCAAAAACTCCAAAATTCTTGAAATTGTCTGCTACCAACTGTGGGGCACGTGTCTGTGCATCACGTCCTAGATAGGTACTGAACTCGATAGCATTGTTCTGAGGCATGCTCTCGAATACTTCATCATTTGAGCAACTTGCCATTGACATAGTTGCAAGGGTTATAAGCCCTAAATAAAAACTCTTTTTCATAACTTAAAAAATATAGTTAAACAATAAATTAATTTTTCACACCTAATATTATATATGGTTTTATACTCCTAAATCTACATTCTCCTCGTCGCCCCAGTCTTCTACAGTTGCATCGAAACCTCCATCGCCCGAGTCTGCAGGCTTGACATCGGGGAGAGTGGTGTCTGCCCACAACTCAAGATATAGCTTATGCTTGGGATTGCCCTGCTCGTCGTACTCTTTCTGCCATTTGTCGCCCACCTCGAACGGCATATCTATGATTGTCTTGTTGTCTACAAGCAGTATAGAAGCGGTAAAGAGGTTCTCGCTTGCTGTTGCACTATGTCCCTTGGGTAATCCCAGACTGGTTATCTCGGCTGTTATATACCCTTTCGTGGGGTCGGCCTCATCGTGTGTCATAGACCACTTCTCGAGTAACTGTGTTGCCTTCTCGTTGGTAGGCGCTGCCTCCGAAAGTGAATAGCTGCCGGCAACTCCTTTGAGCGATGCACGCACCGAACGCAGATTGTATATACCTTTTATATGTATCTTTACTGATATCTGATACGAAATGCCTTCAGGGATGTGTGTGGCAATAACAGGTTCGTTATTTATCCTTTTCTTCTGTTGCGATGATGCCAGGATCTCCTCTCCTGTACTCTCTACCATCTCTTGGGTAACTATCGCGTCGGTGTAGCAGTCGGTTCCGAAAGGTTCGGTTTGCATTACAAGACGCTCGGCACCGGCACGTGACTCGTACCATCGTGAGGTAGCTGTGTTTGCCGCAACTTTTGCTGTGGAGAAACTATTCATACCCTCGAACGATATTGTGGTAAACTCGTTTTCGCTTTGGTTATATACAATTGTGTTATACATGCCGGCCGGCAGGCTCACTATTGCATGGTCGATGGTGTTTGTACTGTGGCGCACCGGGCTTCCTCCATCTTGTGGATATATCATTACGGTCATACCGGTAGGCACCTCCTCCTCTTCGAACAACGACCAATCGGAATCGATCCTTACATTGGCTGTGTGCGGGTGGTGGTAGCATAGCTCCTTGTGCTCGCACGAAAGGAGGAATAGTGCTATAAGTATGTACGATAATACCCTCATTTGCTTCCTCCTATTCTCTTGTTTACATTACCCTTGCCAAGCAACCACACAAGTGATACTTCGGCTTTTGTGGGGCCGAAGTAGTGGCGTTGCTTGGTTGCCTGCCATACATAACAGCCATCTTTAGGCTCGTACTCGTAGTATTTACCCCAGAAGTATCCCAAGCCTATTGCAAAGTCGAGGTTGAGTCTCTTGGCTATGGGTAATGAATAACCATATTCGAGTGCTGCAATATAATTGGCTCTGTCGAAGATGTTGCTGCCGGGCTCGCCACCCATGTAGCCACGACCTCCTGTCGCAAAGTCGTATGTCAAGGTCTGGAAGTATAGGCCTATATGGTGTCCTGTCAAGGGTTTCTCCTTCGCTCTGTTTCCGAACCATCTTCTTATTGCAATATCGCCACCATAAATTCTCCAGAAAATATCGCTATGGCTGTTGTCCCACCATGCATACATCCAATTGGCAGCTATGCTCCAGTTACTTCCCAGATATAACTCGGCTCCTATATTTGGTACAAGCATGGCATCGTATAGCAGATTGCTCTTTACAGCCACGTATAACGGGGTCTCTGTGGGGGGTACCGGAATCTGCTCCAGCTTTTCTTTCAGTTGTTGTCGGTGGCTATCGAACTTCAACGGTATAATTGATATGGGATTCCATACCCTGTCGTAGTATAAGATAAGGCGTGATGCACGTAGCTCGGGGAAGAGTTTGTTGTACATGTAGCGATAGGGCACGCCATTTCTTAGGCTCGAGATGCGGCCTATGTTGTTGTCTTGCCTCTTCTCTCCATCTTTGCATTTATCAACAATATCTCGGAGCAGTTCTATAACTTCATCTCTGTAGGGTACATCGGGGTCTTTGCGCACAAGGTCGAGAAGTCCCTGCCAGTCGCGTCCCAAGTAGGTGAATGTCTTTAATGAGTCGGGTATGTTGCCATACTTTGCAAGATAGTTGAAAAGTGCGTTTGCACGTTTCTGCGAAAGCCTTTTGTTCATCTTGATGCTACCCTCGGGGGAAGCACCTCCTATTACCGAGATACCACGCAGAATATATATAGAGTCGGCATTTGTTATCTTCAGACTATCGGCAATGCGGTTGAATGTCTCTTTATTATTGCCGAGATTTATATCCAGTTTTGAATAGCCCTGCTTGAAATATACCTTTACAGAATCAACAGCATCTTGCCCAAAGATGCTGATTGGGGGGGGTAAAATGTTGATTATCAATAAGATAGCAAAGATTCGGGCAAGCATGTTGTGTTTAGTTGGTAAAGGATTTATTGACTATATCTGTTTTTTAATTAGATTTGTTTGGTGTTTGTCGTTATTGTTGGTATTAATATTATTTCTTCAGGCTATGATTGATTGTATATAAATTATAAAAATATAAAAGTTGTATTTTGCAAAAATATAAAATTTATTTTACACCTGCAAGAGTTTTATCGGGTATTTAATGGGGGGGGTAAATCGTTGATTATCAATATGATACGCGTGATATACCGGTGATGATTGGGAATATCTGTTAAGATGGGTGACTTTGTTGTGGATTTTCGTTTTGTCAGCACTTCGTTTTGCTGGTTCTTTAATGTGTGTGTTGGCAGCGTTAAAATGTTATTATTTCTTAGGTAAATGTGCTTTTATTGATGGGTCTTATGTTAATATGTCATTTCGCTGTAATGTTGGAAAATATTTGTTTGGAAATGGCAAATGTGCTACTTTTGCCAATTAAACAGTCTTTCGGATTTAATATATTCTGTAATGATAAAGAGAGAGAGTGACTATTCATTGTTGCATCATAACACATTCGGTGTAGATGTCAAGGCTGCGACATTTATTGAATTTGAGTCGCAGTACGAGCTTGAAGAGATTATAAAGAGTGGTATTCAACAGCCATGCTTTGTTATTGGCGGGGGCAGCAATCTGCTCTTTATGGGTGACTACTGCGGGACAATATTGCACTCGGCTATAAAGGATATAAAGATTTTGGAAGAGACGGATAGCGAAGTGCTGGTGCGTGTTGGTAGTGGAGTGACACTTGACAATTTTATAGATTACTCGATACAGATGGGTTGGCAGGGACTGGAGAATCTCTCGGCAATACCCGGCGAGGTGGGTGCAAGCGCTGTACAGAATGTGGGTGCCTACGGTGTTGAGGCCGGTAACCTTATTGAGCGTGTCGAGGCTGTTGGGTTGCAGGATGGAGATCTATTCAGTTTTACTGCCGAGGAGTGCTCCTTTGCCTATCGTGACAGTTTCTTCAAGAAGGCGGGTAAGAACAGATACGTTATCACTTATGTCACTTACCGTTTGAGAAAATTACCCGATGCAAAATATAGTCTGGAGTATGGCAACCTGCGTAACATGGTAGTCAATGCCGGCGATGTAACTCCACAAAGTATAAGAGAGGCTGTCAAGGATATAAGGAGTGCGAAACTTCCCGATACATCAGTCTTGGGAAGCGCAGGCAGTTTCTTCATGAACCCGGTAATTACATCACAACATGCAGCATCCCTTTTGAAAGAGTATCCTGCTATGCCACAGTATGATACAGCTGATGGAGGAAAGAAACTATCTGCGGCATGGCTCATAGACCGGTGCGGATGGAAAGAGAAACGTATGGGTGATGTGGGTGTATATTGTCATCAACCGTTGGTGATTGTAAATCATGGCGATGCTACAGGAAAAGATATATATAACTATTCACAACTGATTGCCGACTCTGTAAAGGAGAAGTTCGGTGTGGATATACAACGCGAGGTAAATATTATAGAATGAAGATAAGGTTGCTTGGTACAGGAACATCGACAGGAGTGCCCGAATTGGCTTGCTCGTGCGAGGTATGTACATCGTGCGATGCTCGTGACTCCCGATTACGCACATCGGCTATTGTCGAGGTTAATGGAAAAAATATCCTGATTGATTGTGGTCCCGATTTCAGGACACAAATGCTTAGATGCAGCTATAAGAAGATTGATGCACTGTTGCTTACACATCATCACTACGATCACATTGCAGGGATAGACGATCTTCGCCCGTTTTGCCGCAGTGGTGCGATAGATATCTATGCCGACGAGGATACTATTGAGCACGTGCGTGGTTTCTTTCCCTATTGTTTTGCCGAAAATAAATATCCCGGTGTTGCTAATCTTGAGGTACATGAGATTGCGGCCGGCAATATTCTTGATATAGATGGTGTACAGATAATGCCAATACAGGTATTTCATGGAAGGATGCCTATATTGGGTTACAGAATAGGGGAGTTTGCCTATATCACAGATATGAGTTATATAACTCCTGAAGAGTTGGATGCACTAAAGGGGGTAAAATTACTTGTGATAAATGCCTTGCGTTTTTCAAAACCTCATAGGACACACCAGACTGTACTCGAGGCTTTGCGCATCGTGGAATTTCTTAAACCCGAGAGAACATTCTTTACACATATAATGCATCATATAGGCTTACATGCCAAGATTGAGAAGGTACTTCCCGAGGGCGTTTTTCTTGGATATGATAATATGGAGATTGAGCTATAATTTGCAGCTAATCCTTATCCTTACATACACTGTATATATAACCCTTATCAATATTTGCGATTGTCTCAATTTCTCCACTGTAACAGTCAAGCAATCCTTTAATATTGTTAAGTCCGCGTCCTATCATTTTTGCTACGGCCTCTTTCCTGGTCCAGAGACGTATGAACTCTATTTCGGGAGTATCTGAAGATTCTATAATTGCAAGTTCCTTGCTGTTCATGGTATATTGCGCCAATCTTCTGTTATAGGGCCTTATGGTCTCAATGTCTACCCCTACTGGGACATTATCGATGGCACAGATGGCTGCGTACTTACAATGACTCATGTTGAAATGAATATGAGGATAATCCTTAAGCCGGGGTTTGCCATGTTCATTATAAATGAAGACGGGCATCTCCTTTATACCATAGCCTCTTTCAAGTCCTTCGCATAGCAGAAGGTATGCAGCAGCCGAGGTTCTTTGCCCATTCACGCTTTTTATGGCGAGTACCTGGTCGCGCCGCTGCTGAGGCAAAGACTCTATAACCTCTTCTATATTCGGTATATCTATCTTGTCGTTAATAAGGAGCATCTGTTTAAAATGGCTTTTCTTTTTGAAGTGGACTAAGTTAACTCTTTTTTTTCGTATCTATTCTTATATTCCATATGTTTTATCAGTTGTTGGTGGCGAATTATGATGTTATATGCTTGCCTCGCTTACAATTCGCGTTTTGTGTCTATTTGTAACAATATTGTTTCGCGATGCAATGGGATAGTTATAGCAGGCCCAGATGAGTATTGCAGTGGCCATGACTCTGTCATCGTGATTGCCTTCTACGGCACCCATCTCTTTTCCGTTTTCCTTCAGTTCGTATAGATCGAGCTCGTATGTGGTCTCTATACAGCGCTCTATATATAGGCTGTCTCTCATAGCTTTTATAAGGAAATTAATCACCATAGGTTTGGTCGACGAGTTGGTGTGAAAACCCCATCGTCGCGGACGTCCCTGTCTTATCTCCTGCTGCGATGTGCGGCTGTAGAGGTTACTGTATTTACCGGCTATCTCATTCAGTATGTATTCGAAATTATCGCCCTCGGTTCCTTCGGTCTCAAGAGTGTTGGCTTCTATTATAAGCAATGCGTTACCATAGACACGAGCAAGCTCCACTGCTTTCCATGCAAGCTTGTCGTGTTCTATATGTCCATGCCAGCATGCAACTATCTCGGGTATGCCACCATCGCGCATCGCCAGGCGGTCGGCTACTACTATGCATGAGTAGTCGGCTTTGTCGCTTATGCCTCCTACATCTACAGTTACAATATATCTGTCACGAAAAAGATTTTCGCTATCGGGCATCAGCCACACGTGTAGCGTGTTCTCTTTTTTATCTTCACCCGGCTGCAGTGGGATGAATTTGCCATTATCGATATCTCCAATGAAGTGGGCCGGTACACAGTCTTTGCGTATGTTGCTTACATACTGAATGCGGAAAATGCGTCGTCCGGTGCTTTGGAATGCTTCATTGGCTGTTGATGGGAACTCAGAGAATAGACGCCACTCATCGCATATCTCGAGCCTCTTGTCGCGATACCAGTTTATGGCTTCCAATGTAGCGCCTATTCTGAAAAGCTCCTTCTCGTAATCGTTCATGCTCTCTATGAAACTGCCATACTCATGCTTGGATATAGGTTTGCTGTAAAGATCTATGCTGTACCAGGGGATAAATACGGGAGTAAAATTGTTGCGTCCTTCGGTTGCATCTATCCATGTGCGATGGAAAAAGTTACCAACACCCTTGGCTGTCGATTCCATCACCTTAACGGTGTATGGACCGCTTGCTATAGAGCCGAAGATTGATTGTACCAGATCTTCCGGTTTCCGTCCTGCAGTTGCTTTCCACAGACCAACCTCTGTAAGATGTGCCATGCTTATATCTTCACTTCGAAGCGAGTCGGGCTTCTGTGATGAACCTAGCGAATAGCGGCTGTTCCCTATGTTTATCACACGGCTGTTGCGAGTGCCTTGGAATGGGAATGTAGTGAGTTTTTGTCCGCCAGTCGCCCATCGTGGATAGTGGTTTACTACCTTTGAGAGCATGCCTGCAACCACCGATGACTGTTTCTCAATGTCGCCACATATTACGCTGTTCCAGTTACTCTTGTGAACCAACTGTATCCACAGCATATATAGCTGTGTGAGGGTAGAGCCTCCCCATTGACGTGCTTTACACAAAATTATGTCAATAGGCCTCTCGGCTATACGTAACTTCTCCATCTCTTTGAGATATATCCTCTGTGCTCTGTTGAGTGTGAATGGAATATCACGTCCCTTGCCCTTATCCGATATAATGGCTGTGCTCTTGGCCCAATACTCAAAATCGTGTTTTAATCTTATGCGGCAGAACTCAAGCCACAGTCGCAGTATGTCGCGCTCCGTCGGTTCCTCTATCCCGGACGATTGAAGATATCTGTAGGCTCCCATCTCGCTAAGTCTTTGTACGCTCTCTTCGTCTACCATTGTGAGCGGCAAATGTATCTCTTTTATAGGGAACCCTTCAATAGCGATGGGGTAACGCCCGATGCTGGTTGAGCCCTCGCCACTTATGGGATTGTAAGGCAATGTTATCTTTTTACGACGTTCAATGTTCTCTTCTATTATCTTTTCCTTTTGCATCTCTTTTATATACCACCAAGATCGGTTGCTCTGCGGCGTGTTTTTCTTGTGTTCGACAATTTGGCAAATTGCTGTTGCACGTTGCTCATCAATGCAGGACGTAGCGATATGTAACTCTGACTCATCTGAGGATAGCGCAATAGTAGCCATTGCAGTATTAGTTCATTGACAAGATAGTCGTTGATGCTTTGCTTCAGCATTGGAAGAATATTGCTCATTGGCTCTCCTGATGTTATAAATGTAAAAGCTATATATCGTCCGTCGTTTTCGTATCTCATACCTTTAAAACGTAATGCCACAGAAGAGGCTATTGCATTGCATGCCTCTTCTATGAATATATCGAAAAGTTCGTTGTCATCGGTGTCGCTTTGCATTGTGTCGGCATTAATGTCGACGCGCTTGAGTGACTCACCCATATAGTGATTCTTGAGATTTACTTGATAGAGCAAATGCTCTTTATCTATTATTATTGTCTTTTCCATCATATATGATATGGTGCAGTTTATACTATAATTCAATACTCTTGTTACTCTTATGCGCAGTTCTGCATGGTCTTTTGCGCAATGATGCAGTCTCGCGTATGTCTATTGTAGAAGATTTTACCTCTTCGGCGGCCAATAAGGAGTCATCGGGTTTGTGCTGGGCAAGCCATTGTTGCAGGGTGCGCATGACAATATAGTTACCTATGCATTGCTCCATCTGTGACAAAGATTCTCTAGGGAAATTGCATGGTGGTTGCAGATGGAGCTCGGTTATTCTACTTTCATTTTCATCGATTTTCTTGACACTGCATACGGCGAAATATCTTGATAGCAGTTTTACACATTCGGTGATGGCTGTCGAGATATGGTTCTCAAGCATATCACTGTCGCTCTCCGAAGCTTGTATTCCGGCCGAGAAATGTTTTGGCATGCCTGCCGTCTTATGCGCTTCGCCTCTGTAGTAACTGTGTAAAAATAGACGTTGCATTATATCTTTGTGCCTTATGGTAAGTATCTCTTTCTTCATGCAATACCTTTATTTAATGAGTTTATGAAATTGTTATAGTTGCAACGCTCGCGCAGTGTTCTGTAAACAAGTCCCTGGAATGTACTTCTGTCGACGTAGAATGAGGGAGCAGGCTCGGATAGTATCTCCTCGAGCGATTTGTATTTGCCATTCTTCTTTTTGTCGCTCTCGGTGTAGCGGCGATAAATCTCCTTGTACATCTCCAATTTGTTCTTGTTGTTTACCGGTAGTCTTTTCTTTCTTGCCATTAATGAGATAAGCCTTCTCGCACTCTCGTAGTTTACAAAGAAACGTGGGGCACTCTCCTTTACGGCTTTCTCCATAACCTCGCCATAGGTTACAAGCGGATTCTTTTCTGATAGCTTTTTCATAGTCTCGAAAAATGTGGCGAGAATAGCATCTTTACGCTGCTCACGTACACTTTTGTCTTTTTTCTCTTCATTCATGTTTAGTAACTTTTTTAGATTGTTACTTGCAAAAATATAGTCAAAAATGGCTAACAGAGTTGCAAAACTGCCTAATTTTTCAACAGGAACTATAACTTTTATCAAAGAGTCTATCGTTGAGGATATTAGCAATTTTCCCTATTGGCTTGTATATAAATGTACACACTCTAATTGAGTTCTGCGTTTCTAAACACCAAAGTTGTAAAACTGACTAAAACACCCCGACACGCTTGCACAGATTGTCAGTTTTGCAACTGCCTCACGCGGTTTGCATGTTTTCTTTGCCGTCGAAATAAATACACACAATTATGTATCAGAAAACAGATGAAAATGCACAGATGGGGCAGGCCAAGGCCGCTGTGCAACCAATGCAGCCCCAGGAGAATAATCAGTATGCCGATAGCAGCATAGCCGATAATGCAGCAGACTATTCCGACTTGAATAGCCAACTAAAAGAGATTTTCGGCAATAGTTTCAATCTTGCCGATAAGGAGTCGCAGCTTCTTTTGGTTGAGCATCTGAGAATCAACCGTGAGCAGAACGAGAAACTTGCTTTAGCAATAGAGAGTGATCCGCGCTTATCGCAGATGCTTTCTGACATGGTTAAAGGAAGACGTAATGCACATTCGGCTATGGCACGATACTTCGGACGTGGTTTCATGAATATACACGAAGGAACACCCGAGTACGAAGAGATGCTTATTGCCGATGAAGAGAGACGAAATGAGTTGCTCACACTCTCGAACGACCGTAAACTCTATGAACGTAATCTTGAGCTTAGCAAGCCGCTTATAGAGCAGTTCTGTAAAGAGCGTGGCTATGAACCGGCTGAATTTCTCGAGTTGGCATGGGAACGTTTGGTGTTGCCTATCCTGTCGGGTGATTACAATATAGAGGTATGTACTGCTCTTGAACATGCCATAAATTATGACAATGATGTAGAGCAGGCATTTGAGGCCGGAGATATTAAAGGGCGTAATACAAATATACAAAGATTACGCAGGGAGTTTGGCGACGGTATGCCTAAAGGTGTTTCATCGGTAGCTCCCGAGATTGCGCCCAAACCCAAACGCAGAAACTCACTCATCGAGTCGGCTCTTGAGGCTTAAACTACTATTTCAATATTTTATAAACCAATTAAAACTATTTTACAATGAAAAAAACATTTGATTTTGTAAAGAAGAACCCTCTATTTATTCTTCTTTCGTTGATGTGTATGGCTCTTTATCTGTTTGCCGATGATGCAGGCGGTGTAGTTATGGCAACAGTGGGAGTGGTTGCCTCGGGCTCACCTCGTGCATCGCGCGGCATAGCAGGCTTGGCATCGCATGGTAACGGAAGTGCTACAACTGTATCCAATGTGTCGGAGATGAGTGATCTTATAGAGGCCGAGATTGATGAGAAGATTATTGAGGTTGCAAGTGACGAGAGTGTCATAGACACTGTAAAGCGTCGAGTGAAAAGACGTGTACAGGTAAACTCCTTTGAGGTCGACCATTACATGATTGATGAGAAACGTTCCAAAGCATATACAAATGCAACCTATACCGGTATTAAGGCAACAAGAGCCGAGATTCCGTTCTCGACAACTGGTGACAGAAAAATTTTCCAGGAGTATTATACTGCTATCTGTAAAGGTGTAAACGGATATGATCCAACAGGACAGATTGAACTTCCCGGTGTAGACCTCATGCTTTTCTTCGTGGGAAAGAACGATACAACAGAGGCTCCTATCGCTATGGCTGTTAATGGTCCTAAGGTAAATTCAACAGATGAGTATTGCGTGGTCCCTACAATTCCTGCAGGCACCGAGGTTATCCTTCTTTCATCCGCAGCATATGAGACTCAGAAATTTATCTCGCCCAGTACTGTAGTACCCGTTCCCGAGAGAGTTTACTTGCAGAAACAGTTGTGCAACAGCATTGTAAGTGACTACTTTAAAGCGCAAAAGAAAAAGATAAAGTTCAGTGAGGCTCAGATTGCCGAGGCTATCTTGCGTCAGTTCCGCCTCGAGAGTTGTCGTACAGCGTGGGTGGGACAGCCTGGTAAGTTCAAGGTACAAGCTATGGATCCCTCGATGGGTTATCAATGGGACTACTTCAGTAAAGGATTACGCTGGCAGTTCAAGCGTCAGTACGACCTATCTTCAACCATCACATTTGCCGATCTTATAAACCTTTCAATGGTTAAGTTTACAGGTTTTAACTGCTCGCGAAAAGCAGTGTGGTTCTTGGGTAAACAGCTATTGAACGACATACAGAAGATTGATCTTACATTGCATAAAAATATAACAGTAAAAGACGATCAGGTATGGGGCGTAGCATGTACACGCATACATACCGTATTTGGCGATATTGCTTTGGTGCATGACCCCACACTTGATGCTCTGGGATATTCGCATTGTGGTGGTCTTATAGATGAGAACGGTCTTGTACGTTACTGCATGAAGAATGAGAATATGGAGACCGAGCGTGTAGAGGGTGAAGAGGCAAAACGCGAGGTTGTAATGACCATCGATTGTCTTTGCCTTAAGGGATATAGTCACATCTGGGTGAATGGTGCTGCTGCAAAGAGTGACATACCCGGTGCTGCTAAGGTGACAAGTGCTGCCAAGCTTCCTACATCGCCCAATACAAATGATGTGGTTGTGCTGACTGCAGATGTATATCATACCGTAGGTGGAGAACAAAAGGTTTGGTTTACAGCCGGAACAGTGGTTACATATACAGGTTCTACATGGGTCGAGTATACTGGTGAGATAATGGCACCTGTCGAGTAATAAATCTATTTAAAACTATTCAGGGGCATGCCTAGTACGGATGTTTGGCATGCCCCTATAAAGAAACTGAATATGAAAAAGAGAGTGACATATGAGATTCGCGGACAGATTGAGAGAAACTGTTTTTTCCGCATAGGAACAGCTCTGGTAAGGGTTGAGTTCAGTGGTGGTGCTGTAAACTCGGCAGGAATAGTTCCTGCACAATATGTGACAGACAATCCACTTTATCAGAGTGCTATAGAGAATAGTGCCGATTTCCGTAACGGAGTAATAAAACGTGGCTTTGTACAGGATATCGACGAAGAGCAGAAAGAGAACGATAATAGTGATAGTTCAGTAGATGTGAAGGATGATAATACCTTCCCCGATGTGACAAATACCCAACAGGCGCGTGCTGTGCTTATGGCTGCTCCATATAAGGTGCCGTTGTCGGGATTACAGAACAAACACTGTGTGAGAGAAAAGGCTCAGGAACTTGGTGTGAATTTTCCTAACTGGTTATGATTACTGCCGATGAACTGCGCAGCAGGGTGCTGCAGCTGATAAATGAGATGGACGATGACTCGAATGTTACATTGTTGACACAGGATATGCGACAATTACCGCGTCACATAGATGCTCTGATGCCTCAGGCTGTACTCTTCGTACAGAAAAACAGAGGAACAGGAACGGTGAACCCGAAAAGTTATGTGCCATCGCTTGGTGACTTGCTATTTAATGGTGACGGTACGGGTACAATTACATTGCCGAGTGATTTTGTAGATCTTATAGCATTCCGTTTGGATGGATGGAGTCGCGATGTTACACGACTCTATCCTATGGATTCGCCAATGGCTTTGATGCAACAGAATCCATATACACGCTCGGGATGCAACCGCCCGGTGTGTACTAAAGGGGTAATGGCTAACAATAAACCCGTACTCTGTTTTTGGGCTTCACCGAAGGATAGACGAGTATCGGTAGATAAGTTTATTTACGAGGCTGAATATAATCCTTTGGAAGGGTTGTCGGGCTATGATGAGGCTCTGCATAATGCGGTGGCATATCAATGTGCGGCGCTTTTGATGAATGTATTTGAGCGTCATGATAGTGCAAACTCCTTTATGGCATTGGCTGCGGCATCCCTTGATAATGTTCAACAAAATAAATTAGGATAGAATTATGTCTATAATAAAATTGGAATGTTTCAATAACGGTGGCTTATGGGAGACAGCACCTCACTGTTGCAATGGTGGAGATATAAGAATACGAGTGCATAAGAACGGGCCATATCCTGTTAATGTAATGGTGAGTATTGATGGTGTTGAGGAGTATTTACACCACGATGATTTCGGTTTCGATGAGCAACGGTGCGAAGTTACATTGGAAGGTACAATGCCGGGACAATATATAAAACTCTCGTCAAAAAGCGAGTTGCTTTTAGTAAAATATCTTATTCTTTAACACATGGATACAATGAAACTGATGATCTCAACACTCTTTGCAAATGTTGTGGCATTGTTGTTCCCTATAAAAAACGAGATATTCGGGATGGTAATTCTCTTTGCTGTGAATTTTATATTCGGTTTGCTTGCCGACCTGAGCAACCATCGCGAGTGGAGTTTTAAAAAGGCTTTCTGTTTCTTTCGCGATACTGCACTCTTCTTTGTGCTTGCTGCATCACTGTATCTGATAGGATATTTTAAAGGGGAGCATCATGCTATAGTACAGTGTGTATCGTTCCTTACTTATGTGGCGATATACTTCTATGGTACAAACATCTTGCGTAATGCACGTATGGTGACACAAGAAGGGGGAACGCTGTTCCGTATTCTCGACTTTCTATACTATTTGCTAAGTCTGAGGGTCGTAAAACGCAATAGCTATCTAAATAATTATTTCGATTGGTATGATAAAGAGCGTAAGAATAGCATTTAGTATCTCATTCGTATTGTTGTTGTTTGTATCGTGTGTTACACAACGTAGGCAAGAGTGCAATGCTCGTACTGTAGAACAGCATACGGGTGCACATTCGCGCGATAGTATTTTTGTTGTGGATAGTGTACTTGTGAGGGAGAGGTCAGATACGGTCTACCTCACTCGTACACGCATACAGTACCGCGAACATCTGCGCATAGATACATTATGGCGTATAGATACTTTGATAAGTGTAAAGGAGGTTGTGAAGGAGGTTAAAAATAAGAGTAACGGTTATAAATATTTTATAGTAGCACTGATTGTTATACTGTTCCTCCTCTATGTCGGAAAGAGAAAGATTACCGATATCTTTTTAAAAGAATTATAAAAATAGAAAATAGTTATGCGTAAGATTATTCCTTTCAAAGGGGTTGTGTATAACTGCGATAATCTGTATGCTCAGGATGGAGATTGTCTCGATCTCTTGAATGTTCGTGTAAAGAATGGCTCGTTACAACCTTTACCTGTACCCGACAAGGTTGCGAGTTTCCCATACAGATATAAGCAGGTGTATTGGCACAGTATGGCATCGAGGTATCTCTGCATTACCGAGAATGGCGGGCATATACATATATACAATGAGAAGTTTGAATCGGCTGATGCAGATTCACTGCATATGTTGCAGAATTGTGTAGGGGTAGAGAGGATGGAGATTATAGGAAATATAGTCTCTCTCTTTACCGATACTGCGATATTGTATGCGATATTTGATACCGATCACTATAAATGGTTGGGTGAGCGGCCGCAAATGCCAGACATAACCATAAATACGACATCGCAGGTGGTGAAGGTAAAGACCGAAGATTGTTACTTTTTTGGAAATCCGCCTGATGAGA
Source organism: Bacteroidaceae bacterium (assembly GCA_017507105.1). Taxonomy (GTDB): domain Bacteria; phylum Bacteroidota; class Bacteroidia; order Bacteroidales; family Bacteroidaceae; genus HGM04593. Next base: position 22,287 of record JAFWBM010000011.1, on the reverse strand, counting down.
GTAGTGCGTCGTCCTATTGGAGTCGTGCTTCAATAGGTTATTACGATGAGTGTATATCCAAACTAAACGGAATGGGGTGCTATATAGACCGGGCACTTTTCAGGTTGGCATATAAACTCTATGATGGAAGTTATATATCTTTCTCACCCATCTTCTATGTTGAGGATAGGAACAGTGTCGAGGAGATGTCTAAGGACTCTGGTAACTTCTATTCTGCACCAAACAATCCAAGTGATGGTTACTCTACCTATACGGTAAAGGTACAGGGATTTAAGCCTTCCTTTGTTTTTGAAGGATTGGACTTGGGAAATTGGGAGAATATAATTGTTTCACTGGATATCTTTACATCGGGCTCTATTCCCGGCCATAAAGTGGTAGAGAAAGGAAATATTGCGTCCGTGCATCAGAATGAAGTGTATACGGTGCTGTCGGCTGATTATGAGCGATACGAGATAAAACCTGATGGTGAAATATACTCCGAAGTACTTAAACATTCCCTTTTTTATAAGGTAATGGAGTATGATATCTATGGGAATCGTTTGAATGTATGCGAGGATGTCTCTCCGACGAGCCTGGCTTTGTGCGCAACAATGGGAGACGAGAGTATATCTCCATCTACAATAACAGCTTCGTGCAGCTATGTTTTTAATGGGCGATTGCATTTGGGCAATTTACGTGAGACCTATTTCAAAGGATACTCTGACAATTGCTACTATCCACAAGGTATGGAGACAAAAGAGATAGATGCTGTTATATTTACCGAATTGAATACCAAAAATGGATTGGCGCAGATAAAAAAGGATTTTGAAGGAAGACTAAAAGTGGGATACAACAACGGAAGATATTATCTATCACCTTATATCATGTATCCTGATGTGAGGGCTACGCGCACCTTTTTTATTGTTACAATTGATGGAGTGAGGTATAAAAAGGATTTTAAACTTACAGCGCACGCAATGCTGAACCTGGCATGTTATCTCAATGACTATTCCGGAGGAATGTATGTAAGCATAAGTGCTGTTTTTGCTGTCTCGAACACAAAACTTGCAAAATATTACAAGGATAATATTCTGAAACTTTTTGGGCAGAGTGTAGGAGAGTATACTTTGGTATACTCCAATACGGGATATTGGAGCTATAAGGATGCTAACCTTGATATAAGTCTCAAAGGGACAGAACCGGAATTCTTATCGCTTTTCTATATAAGGGGAGTTGCTACAGCAGGTGATACTATAACGGTGAAAATAGCAGTTAGCAATATAAATAGCATGGCACGAAAAATTGCAGATGTAGAGATATGTAACGGATGGGATATAGTAGAGGATTCTTATGCTCCCGAAGAACGTAACCTTTACGAGATACGAGAGAATGTGATGCGAGTCTCTGGGGTTGATAATCCCTTCTTCTTTCCCGCCAAGCAGACATATACACCATCGGACAATAAGATATTGGCAATGTGTAGCAATACTGTGACACTTTCGCAAGGAGAGTTTGGACAACATCCTTTGTATGTGTTCTGTTCTAATGGGATATGGGTGATGGCGATAGATGATACTGGTGCTTCAGCCTATACAACATGCTATCCACTGTCGCGCGAAGTGTGTAATAATGTATCATCTGTAATAGGAATTGACTCGGGAGTGCTCTTTTCTACTTCCAAAGGATTGTTGCTTATAATGGGTGGAAATGTAACCAACTTGTCGACAGCGATTGATACTGCAAATTCTGATTGTGAAGTTTTGCTACAGAACAATCTGTTGAATAAGATAGCAACAGTTGTCTCTCTGCAAGAGTGCTACAGAAGGATTATATCCTTTGTTGATTACCTGAAAAATGCTGTAGTCGGTTTTCTTTATAGTGAACAGGAACTTATAGTTTCTAATCATAACCATAGCTACAGCTATATCTATTCGTTATCGGATGGAGCTTGGAGTAGATGTGACAGAGTATTCAAAGGATTTGTTAATACCTATCCCCATCTTATGGCCATAGAAGAGAGTGATGGAAACAAGACATTGCTGTCGTTGTTTAGTACGGGAAAGGAAAAGAGCAACTCTTTTGCCATTCTTACAAGGCCTATGTTGTGGGGCACAAAGATACATAAAAGGATAATGCATATGATGTTGCATGCAATGGTAATGATAGACGGCAATTCCGATACCTTGTTTAAGGGCATTGCATGTTATCTGCTTTGCAGCAACGATGGCAGAAACTATAAGATAATATCGGGTAGTGAAAGACGTGGTAGCTTCAACGATCTCTCCTTTCCCTATGTACCTACACAATCGTATCGTTATTATATGATAGCTGTTGTCGGCAATGTGCTTAGTGACAGCCGTATAACAGCAATGGAAATTGATGTCGATACATCATGGAACAATAGAATAAACTGAGTAAAAGAATGGAAATAAAAATAGAGATTGAGAAAAATAAGATAATAGAGTCGTTACACATTATGTCGGCTCATCTTGGGAAACAGCTGCAGGCTGTTGATATTGTGGCATCGTGCGATGATGATCTACAACGAATAGAACCAATGTGGTATGCTGCTGTTACAGCTCTTTCAATGTTGCTTGTACCTTATTCCCATCTCACACTGGAGGAAGATAAGGTTATATATAATCTGAAAATGCCCGCCAATTGGAAAAGTGAACAACTTGATAACCTTGTGAAGCATTGTGAGGTATATTTACAGAATGCACTGTTTGCCAATTGGCTTGTATATGTGAGTCCCGAAAATGCACAATTCTATAGAGCTTTGAATAATGAAGGAGCGGCGTCGATTGAGCATATATTGTCGTTGCGGCGTAAACCTGCCTGATTGTTAGCCCATTATTTCTTCTCTGTGCGCAAAAAGCGCACAGAGTTTTTTTATATATAGCAAGAAATAACTATAGGATGTGCAAATTTACATAAATTAGTTATTGTAGTTTAGATAATGTAGTGTTAATTTTGCATTTGCAAAATTAAGTGATGGTGCTAATCGGATATCTCTCCATGCTATTTTGGAGGAGATTACAATATATATAAAGATAATGAAATTATCGGAATTGAAGAATGGGGAAACGGCTGTCATAGTGCGCCTGTCGGGACACGGTGGATTCCGTAAACGTATTATGGAGATGGGATTCATACGTGGCGAGAAGGTAAAGTCGGTTTTGGACTCGCCTATGCACGATCCGGTAAAATATAACGTAATGGGTTACGATGTTTCATTGCGTCGTAACGAGGCATCGATGATTGAGGTGCTGCCCGAGGAGGAGGCTAAGAAGGAATTGACTCCGATAAACTCTTTTGGATGTATGTCGGCGTGCGAGGGCTGCACCGGCAGTCTTGGATGCAACTGCATACATCGTCCATCATCGACACGTCGAGATAAGATCATTGAGGTGGCTTTGGTTGGTAACCCTAATAGTGGCAAAACTTCGCTGTTTAATGCATTGTCTGGTAGCAGCGAGCATGTAGGTAACTACAGCGGAGTCACTGTAGATGCAAAGACGGGGACCTTTAGTTATAAGGGTTATCGTATAAATATAACAGATTTGCCGGGAACATACTCCATATCGGCCTATTCGCCTGAGGAACGTTATGTGCGTCGCCACCTTTTTGAAAAACAACCCGATGTTATAATAAATGCGGTGGTTGCATCAAACCTAGAACGTAATCTATATCTTACAACAGAACTGATAGATATGAACCTGCGTACAGTGGTGGCTCTTAATATGTTCGATGAACTTGAAGCCAGCGGTGCCAAACTTGACTATGAACATTTGGGTGGAATGATGGGAATCCCAATGATTCCTACTGTGGCAAAGCTTGCCAAGGGACTTGACAAACTACTTGATACTGTAATTGAACTGTTCGAGGGAGAGAACAAGACGATACGTCACATACATATCAACTATGGAAATGTGCTTGAAGATGAACTAGCTCCTTTATCGGCTAAGTTACACGTTTCCGATGATCTTCCACAACAGTTCCCTGTGCGCTATTGGGCACTTAAATTGATGGAGCAGGATAAAGAAGCACTACATTTGTTGGATAGATGCAAGGATGTAGAATCGTGGAAAAAGTTAGCTCTGAAAGCTTCGAAGAGTGTACACAATAGGCTGGGACTTGATGTGGAAACAGCTATTAGCGATGCTAAATATGGATTCATAAACGGTGCCCTGCAAGAGACTTTCAAGGTGGGCAGCAAGGATACCTTGCAAAAGACAAGGCGTATAGACCGTCTGGTGGCAAATAAATGGTTGGGATTTCCGCTTTTCCTCTCTCTAATGTGGCTGATGTTTACGGCTGTGTTTAATCTAGGTGCATATCCGCAAGACTGGATTGATGCAGCTTTTGGTATGCTGGGTGATTTTGTTACAAGCATAATGCCTGAAGGTGCATTGCAGAATCTTATAGTCAACGGTATAATTGGTGGAGTAGGTAGTGTTGCAGTATTTCTACCTCAGATACTTATATTATATCTGTTTATTTCTCTAATGGAGGATTCGGGATATATGGCACGCGCAGCTTTCATAATGGATAGGATAATGCATAAGATGGGTTTGCATGGAAAATCATTCATTCCCATGCTTATGGGCTTTGGCTGTAATGTGCCGGCAATTATGGCAACACGCACTATAGAGAGTAGGAGCAGCCGCATAATAACAATTCTTATAACCCCTTTTATGTCGTGTAGTGCACGACTTCCGGTGTTTATTTTGTTTGCGGCTACATTCTTTCCCGAATATGCGCCAACTGTTCTTATCTCGCTTTATATACTTGGAGTGCTTGTGGCGGCGTTTACGGCACGTATATTGCGAAAAACAAAGTTCAAGACAGATGAGACTCCTTTTGTAATGGAACTGCCCCCATATCGTATGCCTACATTGAAAGCAACCTTGCGGCATATGTGGGAGAAATGTGAGCAGTATCTGCGCAAGATTGGAACCATTATTCTGGCATCTACCATCATAATATGGTTTTTGAGTTATTATCCGCGTCCCGAGATGGCAGAGAGTGTTGGACAAACAACAACAGAGTTGTGTGATAATGATTATGAAAATTCGTATATAGGAATAATAGGCAAGGCTTTATCTCCGGTTATGGAACCATTGGGTCTTAATTGGCGTGCTACAATAGGAATTATCACAAGTATACCGGCCAAGGAACTTGTTGTGAGTACAATGGGTGTTCTTTATAGCAGCGAGAGCGAAGAGGGATTACAGGAGGCTATAATTGCCTCGGGTGATTTTACTCCGGCTTCTGCTACATCATTCCTGGTCTTTATATTGCTATTCTTTCCATGTATAGCAACTGTTGCTGCAATAGCTGATGAGACAGGTAACAGAAAATGGGCTTTGTTTGCCGTCCTGTATAATACAGCTGTGGCATGGATTGCCGGTTATTTTGTTTATACAATAGGTTCATTGATTTTGTAAATTTATGATAAATAATAGAATGATAAATAATACATTATACTCGGCACGAATGAAGATGGCCGACTTGATATCTGCAGATAACGAACTGCTCTCTATATTGCACCGTATAGGAATAAAACTCGGTTTTGGCGAGGCTACTGTGGCCGAGATTTGTGAAAGATACAGAATGTCAACCGAACTATTCCTAATGATATGCAACATATATTCGTTCCGCGATTATACCCCTAATGTGGATATGTTGCGTAAAGAGGATTTGCCCGATATAACAGGATATCTGCGCGCTTCGCATGTTTACTACAAAACAGTATGCTTCCCTCATATACATAATAAGATTCATATGATGGTGGCTGAACTTGATAGTATAAACCGTCGTCTGATAGATAAGTTCTATGACGATTATGATGCCGAAGTGACAAACCACTTCATGTTTGAGGAGAATATTGTCTTCCCATATATAGAATCGTTATTGAAGAATGGGAAAAGCCTGCAACTCGATTTCTCAATATCAAAATTCGAAGAGAATCACAGCTACATTGGTGAGAAACTTAACGACCTTAAGAATATTATCATAAAATATCTTCCCGAAGATTACTCTTCGCCTATACGTTTCGAGATATTGAAAGATATATATGATGTGGAAAGTGACTTACAGAAACACTCCTTGATAGAGAATAAGATACTTATATCCTTAGTCGAAAAATTAGAAACGAGTAATGAATAGGCACAGCAAATATAAGATACTGCTCATTGAGCCATCTGAAATAGTAGCACTTGGATTCAAGGAAATAATAAGCCGCAGCAGCGACTTTGAGATAATGAGTACATTGGCTAACCCTACTTATTATACGAATATAAAAAGTCGTCCTGATATTGTAGTGATTAACCCGGCTGTTGTAAACTATAACGAGAGGTTCGATGTGCGCTCATTCTTCTGCGTAAATGGCGATAATGTCTCAATAGTTGCATTGACAAACAGTGGCTACGAAGAGGGAGTGATGCGTCTTTATGATGGTTGCATCAATATTTATGACAACGCGCAGCGTGTTATACAGAAATTGCGGAGTGCAATTGAGGAGACACTGCAGAATCCAAAGAATGAGATAAATGAACTATCGGTGCGCGAACGTGATATTCTAGTGGCGGTTGCAAAAGGTAGAACAAACAAGGAGATTGCCGATGAATTCAATATATCGGTCTATACAGTAATATCGCATCGTAGGAATATTTCACGTAAACTGGGTATAAACTCGGTTCCGGGACTTACAGTATATGCTATAATGAATAAGCTTGTTGATATTTCTGATTTTAATTGATAAAAATGGCCGAGGAATTAAAGATTTCAGAGGGTAGCAAGGAGGATAAGTATCGTCTGCTTTATACGCAAGTGCAGGCAGTAGTGGAGGGCGAGGCGGATATTATTGCAAACATGGCAAATATATCCTCGATGCTGCATTATACGTTTGGTTTCTGGTGGACCGGATTCTATAGAGTATATGATGATATGTTGTTGTTGGGACCGTTTCAGGGGCCTTTGGCATGCTCTCGGATTGCTTTTGGTAAGGGCGTATGCGGTACAGCGTGGAAAGAGAAGAGGGTACAGATTGTAGATGATGTACAACTCTTTCCCGGACATATCGCTTGTAGCAGCGAATCGAAGAGCGAGATTGTGGTACCTCTGCTTGCAGACGGATGTGTTACAGCTGTTCTTGATATAGATAGCGACAGATACTCGACGTTTGACGAGTGTGATAGCAGATGGCTCGAAAAGATAGTAGCACTGATTAGCAGGTGATTCTTATCTTAAAGTTTTATAGTGTAGTATATGAATTGATATGAGTGTGGCAAGCAGTATGAAGAGTGTACTCTGCCACCAGTTTCCGGCTATTGATATTGCACAATACAGCAGTGTAATCCAAACGAGGCTTACCGATACAATCTTTACACGCAAAGGTATTGCTTTGTGCTCGCGGAAATTCTTTATATATGTGCCAAGATGCGGATGTGATAGCAACCATTCGTATAATCTTCTTGAACTGCGGAAGTATAGTGCTGCTGCAAGCAGAAGGAATGGAGTGGTGGGCAATATTGGTAGAAATATACCAATGATACCAAGTGCTAAGGCGATACTTCCAAGGATTGCATATATAAATTTCATCTATATAGTAATATAAGATTTGAAAGATGTTAATTAATGTGATTTCTGATTCGGACGCGAATTTAGTAAAATTATAATCTATATAGAATTAATTTTGTCTAAATTTTATCCAATAATTGCACAACTAAGGTTAAAATGTGCAATTTTAAAAGTTTTCCTTTTGAGGTGTTGTTAAAACGGACTACTTTTGCATTGGATTTATATAATATTAACTGGAAAGGAATGAAAAAGTTTATCGTTACATTGGTATGTGCAATATTCTTTGCAGTACCATCTTTCTCTCAGAATCTTAATGACAATGCCGATAATATCGTTGGCGAGTATTTGACAGACCGAGGTGGTAGCAAAAGTAAAGTGCGTGTAACCAAAATGTCGGACGGCACATATATGGCACAGATGTTTTGGGTGGAGAATCCTTTCGATAAGAATGGTAACAGACGTAAGGATGTAAAGAATCCCGACAAAAGTCTGCGTAATATAGATATAGATAAGGTTGTAATAGTTAAGGGTCTTAAATATGATGCCGAGGATAAAGAGTGGAATGGTGCTAAGATATATGATCCCTCAAAAGGTATCCGAGTTAATGTTGAGGCTGAGTTTGTAGAGCCTAATAAACTTAAACTATTTGGTAATATCTGGGGTATAGGAACTACCATATATTGGCAGAAACTTAAATAATCTATTAACACCTATTTAAACAATTAGGGTTGGCATATGCTATGGCAGGTGCCAACCCTAATTGTTTGTGAAAGTTAAAATGTTTTTGGCATGGTATATTTATTACATTAAAATCAGTAACTTTGAAAAAAATAGTTATGACAGAAAAAGAAAAGATGATAAATGGCGAACTATATGATGCCAATTACGATAAGCAATTAATTGAGGAAAGACGAGTTTGCAAGATAGAGTGCCAACGGTGCAATACTTTGCCGTATGATTCTGCATTAAGAAACGAAATACTATCCTCCTTGTTAGGTAGTCATGGTGAAGTTTTTACCATAGAGCCTTCGTTCTGGTGTGATTATGGTTACAATATTCATCTGGGTGAGAATTTCTATTCCAACCATAACTTGGTTATTCTGGATGCAGCACCGGTGCGTTTTGGTTGTAATGTTTTTGTTGCTCCCAATTGCGGGTTTTATACAGCCGGCCACCCAATAGAAGCCGATTTAAGGAATAAAGGGATTGAGTATGCGCATCCCATTACTGTTGGAAATAATGTGTGGATTGGTGCAGGAGTACATGTGATGCCGGGTGTCACAATAGGTAGTAACGTGGTTATTGGTGGTGGTAGTGTGGTTGTGAAGGATATCCCTGATAATAGTGTAGCTGTTGGTAATCCTTGCAGAGTTATAAAAAAAATATAGTAAAGCAGTTTTATAAAAAATAGTATAGTTATGCGTAAGAATTTTGCAGCAAAGAGTTGGCTCTATCCAATGCCGGTCCTTATAGTGGCAGCATATGATGAGAACGGAAAGCCTAATGTGATGAATGCAGCATGGGGTGGTATCTTTACCGATGAGCATATCGGCATCTGTCTCTCCGAAGGACACAAGACAACACAGAATATAGTTTTGACCAAATCATTTACGGTAAGTGTAGGTACTGTAGAGCAGCTTGATGCATGTGACTATGTAGGTATTGTATCGGGTAACAATGAACCTGAGAAGTTTACAAAAGCAGGGTTTCATGCAAAGAAATCAGAATTTGTAAATGCTCCTCTTATTGAAGAACTGCCAATGACACTCGAGTGCGAATTTGTAAGTTACGATGAGGATAGCAATCATCTTGTAGGTAGAATCGTAAATATAAGTGCGGATGAACGTATACTTACTGATGGGAAAATTGATGTCGGGAAGTTGCGTCCCCTTACATACGATCCGATAAACAACTATTATATGGAACTCGGTGCAAAGGTCGGGAAGGCTTTTTCGGACGGTAAAAAACTTAAATAATTATGATAGAACATCTGCTACAGCCATTGGTCAGCAGGCGATTCAACAGTGATTTACACTATAGAGACGGGCATCTAAGGGTTGTAAATGCATTGCCGACACGCAGGGTTATAGGTTTGCATATACCCCAAATGAAACAGTTGGCAAAAGAAATATCACGTAAAGGATGTGAGGTGGTGTTTGAAGATGGAAGTCGGAAGAGATGTTTGAGTGGGAAAGAAATTATTAGATGTTTTGAGGCAGTCTCTAGTGATACCTTATGTCATGAAGAGTGTGTTGTGTGGGGCTATCTTATAAATAGTGGTAGATATTCACTAGATGAGCGTCTCTCTATGCTTGAAAGTTATATACCTATACTTGACAATTGGGCAGTGTGTGATTCGTACTGTTCTCATGCAAAGTGGATGGCCGGTGTTGATAAAAGGATGCTTTGGTCTTTTCTGAAACAATGGTATGGCTCTAATAAAGAGTTTGAGGTTCGGTTTGCCATAGTCGTATCAATGTGTTATTTTCTTACTGACGAGTGGTTGGATGTAGTCTTTAAACGTGTTGCTTCTATTGATTTTGAATGTATAGTATCTAACTATAAGAGTGTAAAGAAAAAGCCGGAAACCCCACAGCAAGGCACAGTGCAAGGAATCTCTCCCTATTATGTGCGTATGGGTGTTGCGTGGCTCTTGGCCACAGCGCTTGCAAAATATCCCGATGCGACAAGGAGGTTTGTATCTTCCTCTGCTATACCGTATGATGTTGTAAAACTCTATAAACGAAAGGCGCGTGAATCGTTCCGTACACGCTATGTAGATGCTTTGTAAGTCTTTACGGTAATAGGTGTATTTGTGTTCTAAAACTAATTTAGCGCGAGCATTTATGCTCGCGCTAAATTAGTTTATACAGCCAACACTATTATTATTTTATAATTATCTTCTGATTGTATGTACGGCTGTTTGTTGTGACTTTTATTACATATATACCGTTCTTCAGATTATTGGTAGAGATGTTCTTGCCATAACTTTCTTCTGCAAGAATACCATTGGCATTGTATAGTGCTACCGATATAACATCGTCTCCTGTCACTTCAATATTATTATTCTCAACTACTATGTTAAATGCCTTGTCTGATATATTCTCAATTCCGGTTGACATTCCTCCATAAAGTGCAATGTTGTCGAGAATAAGGTTCTCACAATTCTTAGAGCGTATTCTGAAAGCAATATGTATTGATTCTTCATTTGCATATTCTGCTAAAGAGACACCGCGTGTCTTGAAGTCTGCACTTTCGTTTATGAACTCCTCTTGAGTGAAGTAGTACCAGCTATCATCACCACTTGTTGATACCATGATAGAGTATGACTCAAGGTATGATGGGTTGAATGATGCCACATCCCATACAAGATATGATTCACTGTCAGCTTTGAATTCGGGTAGTACACACCAACGATCTGCTCTTTCTGTTCCATCAAGCCAGCTTGTTCCTGCAAGCATATGTTCTCCATACAATGGATGAGTTTGAATGTTAAATATTCCCCATCCCTCTTCGTTGAATTCCTCTCCGGCACTGGAGTTGACTGTTCCATCGTCCTCGGAACGGAATGTGAACTCGGAAGGTAATACACCATCTTCAAAATCCCAATACTCAGTCGGTGTTCCCATTACCCGGAATGATAATGTAAAGGTGTTGTTTTCTGTAACTTTGTCATCGCTACTCTGTACCTCAATAGTAAGTGTGTGTTCTCCTGCAGGGAGTGCATCCAATGCTCCTTCAATAGTATAATTAACTATAGCTTGTGCTTTAATTGTTTCATTTGTCTCTTTAATAATATTGTCATCCAACTTGGCAATAATTGTTGCATCAACATCACTTATACAGAGACTGCGTATTGTGAATTCAATATTCTTATCTGTTCCTTTGTGTACATAGTTAGTGGGGTTCGAGATATTTGTTACAGCAAGGTCTATATCTTCACTCGATATCTTCTCCAAAGATACATCGTCAATACATATCCAGTTTTCGTCCTTGTCGCTGAATGCGTAGAAACCTATATATAGATTACTCTGCTTCTCCAAGTATATGATGTTGATAGATTCTACGTATTCACTGTGTGCAAATGGTGCATATTCAACAATCTTGTTAGTCATAGCAGAGGGGGTGCCTTCGTTTCCATAATATACACCGAGCTTTTCAGGATGGGTGTTGTCACCCGAGAACCAGAATCTCAGAACATAGTATCCTGCTTCTTCTATGCTAATAGGTTCAAGTATTGCCCAATCATTAGCATTGTTATCTCTATTGTAGTTATATGCGAGACAGTAGTCGCCGGTATGCGCCAAATTCCACCAAGGGTCGGTATATATATCCCAATTGCCATCATCATCATTAAGGTTGAATGTAGTTATACCGTCTGTATACTCGTTATGCTCAAATCCCATATAGTAAGGTATGCTGGCAGGGGCTTTATGCAAAACCTCTGTATAACAGGTGTCATTAAAGTTGTTTATATCATTGGGTTCAATTGTCCATGCTTTTATGTTGAACAAGGTACGTGGAGTGCTTAGGTCTGCTTTAGTTTTGAATGTGTACTCAAGTTCGGCTCCCTTGGCAAGAAATTGGTCAACCTTTTCTGTAGCAATAATATTTTCATTAACAGAGAAGGCTACTTCAAAGGAATTTACATCTATGCTACCGTTGTTCTTTACCTTTACGGTAACCTCTTCCTGTGATAGTCCGAAGTCGCTTTTAGGAGATGTAATTTCTGAAACATAAAGGTCAATAGGGGTATCAGTGAATTGTATCTTTACCTCGCATAGGTATAATCTCCATTTGTCAGCATCACTGCATGCTCTGAATCCCAGATGAATTGGCTTCCCTGCTTCAATATCTATAAGGTAGCTGTGGGTAGATATATTATCCTTTAGTTCCAGTACATCGCTTACCCTGTTTGTCATGGATTCTGCATTGGGAGCATCTCCATACATCAGTTCCAATTTCTCGGTATATGAACTTCCTTTTACTTTAAAAGATATTGCAAGTGCTCCGCTTTTATCGGAACTTAATGCAGGTGAAATTATCCAGTCGTCTGCAGGATTGGCAGAGTCGTATGTGTAGTAAAGATGTGATGGCTCACCCACTTCATCAAACATCCATGTCTTTGTGTCGTTATTTACATCTATTACAGTCCATGCCTTGAAATCATCCTCGGTTTTGAAATCTGTCGAGTAGATTACTTGTGACATAAGAGATGTTGTGCAAATAAATAGTGTATGAATTGTTGTAAAGATTTTCTTCATATTCTATATCGTTTATAGGTTTATAAATGGATAAAAATATTTAATGTAATTTGTTTACATCTTTTGGCAAAAATAAATAAAAGTTTTATAAAGCCTTTATACAGGTTGCAAAAATATCTTAAAATACAATAATATGTGTCATTGTGTTGTAAAATGCCTGGAAATTGTTGGAATGTGTAAACAGATGTGGCGTGCTTATTGTGCTGATTATTACTATGTTTATCATGTTTAAGTTTAAATCAATAAAAGAATCAGCCTTTGTCTAATAAAATCTCTTACTGTTTATCTTATTGAATAATTGTACTAATTTTGTGTGCTAAAAACTATAAAAATGGAAGATACAATAATACGTAATGCAGTAAAAGATGATTTTGCTTTTATTGCCGAGGTGGTTGTGATAGCACTTGGTAGTGGCAAGGAACATCCTTTATATGATATATTTTGTGAGTTAGCAGCCCGTGAGGATACGCAATATAGCTATCGTAATACATTGATTGCAGAAAACGGGGGATGTCGAGTAGGTGCAATTGTGGCTTATGATGGCGCGCTTCTTCATAGTTTGCGCCATCCTTTGCTTGAGCTTATAGAGGCTCGTATGGGGTATACAATGAATATCGAAAACGAGACTGAGGCAGGCGAGTATTATTTCGATTCGTTGGCAGTAATACCTTCGCATCGCGGAATGGGTATAGGTGCACTCTTATTGAAGGCTATGCGAGATAAGGCTCTTTCCGAAGGCCATAAACGTATAGGCCTATTGGTAGACTTTGATAATCCAAAGGCCGAAAAGCTATACTCCTCATTAGGTTTCGAACGTATAAATGAGACTGCTTTCCTGGGGCATAGGATGTGGCATATGCAATACTCAGATGTAAATTAACTCACTATACTGTAATTATAAAAACAGTGTGTAAGTTAACTATGCGATTATAAAAATGGTATTCCATATTTGCTCGATTACCGATTATTTGGTATTTTAGCAAAATAAACTATCAGTAATAAGAATTATGAACGAGATTAAAGATAAAATGGTACAGCGTTTCATGGAGTATGTCTCTTTCGATACGCAATCTATAGATGATGCTACATGTGTTCCTTCAAGTGACGGACAGTTTGTTTTTGCACGTTACCTCGAAAAGAGATTGAAAGAGATGAATCTCGAGGATGTCTGTCTTGACGAAAAAGGCTATCTATATGCAACATTGCCCTCTAATAGTAGTCGCGAGTTGCCGGTAATTGGTTTCATTGCTCATATGGATACAAGTCCGGATATGAGTGGAAAGGATGTGAAACCTCGTATAGTTGAAAACTATGACGGGGGAGATATTGTGCTTGATGGTGAAGCCGGTGTTGTGCTTACAACATCCGACTTCCCGGAAGTAAAGGAGTATGTAGGGGATGATCTTATTGTAACAGATGGACACACACTGCTGGGTGCTGATGATAAGGCCGGAATAGCTGAGATTATATCAGCTGTAGAGTATCTGCAGGCTCATCCCGAGATTGAGCATGGAAAAGTGCGCATAGCCTTTAACCCCGATGAGGAGATTGGTCGTGGTGCTCATCACTTCAATGTCCCTCTTTTCGGATGCGATTGGGCATATACCGTTGACGGAAGTTGTGAGGGTGAGTTGGAGTTTGAGAATTTCAATGCGGGTAGCGCAACATTTAATATTCAGGGACGTAATGTGCATCCCGGTTATGCGAAAGGCAAAATGTTGAATGCCCTACGTGTTGCTACTGCATTGGTTGATGCAATACCCTCGCAAGAGTCTCCCGAGTGTACTCAGGGCTACGAAGGTTTTTATCATCTCATGGGTATAAACGGAGGAGTCGATTCTGCTACTGTATCATATATCATTCGAGACCACAGTAAAGAGATATTCGAAACCCGTATGGCATTTATGAAACAGGTGGCTGCAATGATGAATGAACGTTTTGGTAATGGTGTCGTTTCATTAGAGCTGAAGGAACAGTATCGTAACATGCGCGAGATGGTTGAACCTAAAATGTATATTGTAGAGTTGGCAAAGGAGGCAATGATACAGGCCGGGGTAGAGCCTAAGGTTAAACCTATACGTGGAGGAACCGATGGAGCGCAACTCTCATTTATGGGGCTGCCTTGCCCAAATCTCTTTGCCGGTGGCATAAATTTCCATAGCAGATATGAGTTTGTTTCTGTGCAGGTCATGGAGAAGGCTGTAAAGACAATAGTGAAGATTATTGCTGGATTGGTCAATATGAAATAGTAGTTGGATATGTCTTTAATAAGAGTTTTGTTATCTATAATATTTCCACCTCTTGCAGTTGCAGATAAAGGATGCGGTTCGATACTTATAGTGTTTTTGCTTACTCTTTGTGGGTGGGTACCGGGTGTTATTGCAGCATTGATTATAATTAATAAACAGAATTGATGGAGGATACTGAATATTTGCGTACGTTCGAGAAACGTATACAGGATGAACTTTTGCAGTTGTGTACTTCGTGTAAAATGCTTGACGGAGTCTTGTTATCCTCGCAGGATGTAGAGGAGCGCTGGGAGGCTCTTGCTCTTGACTATATTGCAGATGCGGTAGCTCAGATAAATGATTATCCTGCAGTGGCTGTTGCTTGGGCAGGATATATGGGAATGGCTATTGCCAACTATTGGGATAAGGATTGGAGTACTCATTGTAAAGATGGGTATAGCACTCTATATGGAGCAAAGGGATTCGACGATATGGACGAGCATATTGTAAGAGACATTTTAGGTTTTTCACTTGAGTCTCAATATGCAAAAGATTGCGAGGAGGTTTTTAGACGTTGTTCTTATGCTGCATTATCGCTTATACGCCATGAGGATATTCAACCGCAGAGTCCTATGGCCTATTACACATTTGCGCGTACTGTCAAGGTTTTATATCGCATAGGAGCAGCCATTGAGTTGCGTCGTTTGGGATATAAGTATGAGAAGATTGATATCCCCTCGTGTTGATTGCTATATTACATACAACTAAAATAATAGGTTCACTTCATTAAAGTGAACCTATTATTTTAGTTGCAAAATCGAAATCTTCAGGGTTATCAATGTCAACACCTTCTATAGCATCTGTAATAGCCATAAATGGTCTGTTACCGACTCTTTGATGTAATTCGGTCCAGACTTCACGTTTGAAGATATAGAAAGCACTTGTTTCTACATATACAGGCTCTATGGTTTGTGTACGAGGAATCTCTTTGAGGTCGTAGTTTAAAGGTTTTCCATCATACCATGTGAATGTCTGTATTTTCTGTGCCGAAAAAGAAGAGTCGTGTCCTCCATTAATAACCTTCTCAAGTGCGTTGCTTATTGTCTCGGGTTTTATGAAAGGCGATGTGGTATGTGCCAACATATATATGTCTGCATCTATATCTCTTACAAATGCTTCATATATCTCTTTTCCTAACGTCTCGTCACTATCAAGTGAACTGTCTCGTTTAAGAAATTTTACCCCCTTGGGCAAATAGGGAATAATGCTTTCCTGACTACAGTATACATATACATCAGTCAGTTGTGGTACCTTGACTAGTGTCTCCAAAATATATAGCAGTAGTGGCTTGTCACCCAATAATTTAAGGTTTTTGCCTGCTACACGTTTACTGTTCAGTCTTATTGGTACAAATGCAACAACTTTCATGATTATATACAGCTGAACATATCAATTACTCCGACAAACTTGCCTTCTGAGTTTACCACAATTATTGAGTGTACATTATGTTTACGCATAATTGCCTCGGCCTGTGTCAGTTTTGCAGTCTCTTGTACAGTCTTGGGATTGTGGCTCATGAGATCCTTGACAGTAAGATCAAAGAAATGCTCCTGGTCGCGTTGCATAGCACGTCGTATATCTCCGTCGGTTACGACGCCCAAAATCTTGTCGTCCTCAATGACTACTGCAATACCCATTTTCGTACGGCTTATTTGCATGAGCGCATCACTTATCTTCGAGTCACGAGTAACAATGGGTAGGTCTGTGCTTACCATATAATCCTTTACGCGTGAGAGCAGACGGCGTCCCAATGCTCCACCCGGGTGGAACTGTGCAAAGTCTGATGCTTTGAACTTGCGTACTGTCATAAGTGCGCATGCAATAGCATCACCCATGGCAAGGGTTGCTGTAGTCGATGATGTAGGTGCCAAATTAAGTGGGCACGCTTCATGGTCGACTGAAACATTGAGATGGCAATCTGAATATTTTGCCAACAATGATGCCGGGTTACCCGACATTGATATGATTGGAATTTTGCGCTCTGTCAGTAATGGTATGAAACGTAAAAGTTCATCAGTCTGTCCCGAATTGGATATTGCTAGTACAACGTCTCCCGATGTAAACATTCCTAGATCGCCATGAAAGGCATCAAGAGGGTTTACAAAGAAAGATGGGGTACCGGTACTTGCCAATGTTGAAGCAATTTTTGCACCTATATGTCCCGATTTTCCTACACCGGTTACAATCAATTTGCCATTGCTCTCTATTATCAAGTCTATAGCCTTGACGAAGTTATCATCAAGTTTAGGTATTAGATTCAGTATTGCCTTAGCTTCGTCTTGAAAGCATTTTATTGCTACACTTATAACGTCTGCCATATTTAATGCTTATTTACTTTGGTTATGTAATATTATATTTTCCCAACATCAACAAAGGTACGTCTTTTTATATTATATACCAAAAAAATGAATCTAATATAGTGTACAGCTCTTATAACTTTATGGTATATAATAGTATAAACATTACACTTTAAGGAAAATTCTATGTTTGTACAACAGAGCTAATATTATATACAGTATAATATAATTACCGGCTGTAAGAAAGATAGGATACCAATCACCGATATACTGTTCGATTCCATGAAATATGGAGTGTACAATACAGCGGAAATTTATGACCTCGCCAATCATATAAGCACTGATAGCATTGCATCCATAACATAAAAGCCATTCAACTCCACCTTTATGTCCCTTCACATCAATCCACCAATAGAACAATGCAAGCAGAATGAAACACCATCCTCCACTATATAGTGTCATGCTACTGCTCCATATACGCTTAATAATAGGGTGGTATATACCCAATATTTCAGAAAAGGCAATAAGAGTAATACCAACCAGTAACATTCTTAATGCTGTTTTTTCTTTTTGGCTATTCCCATTCTTTATCATGTGACCTGCAAGATTACCCATAGTTACTGTGCAACAAAATGTGATGCTGCTCCATATCCATGTGTAGTCGTACCAATCGGCGTGTAGCCATGCACCATCTGCTGTCAGCGTTGTCCCATCGCGGAAACGTCCCAAAATATAGTTGTCTACAATTGCGGCAAAGTTACCATCTCTACTCCAATCACCGAACAGATGCATAGGTACCGCATATATCGTAAGCAGTGTTATAATTGCAATAATCTGGTATCTAGGTTTGAGATATAAGGCTATAGGTATTGTTAATAGATAGCCTATTGCTATAGCTTGTAGGGTATTGCTATATAAATATATTCTGTTGATGTCGAGTGCCAACAGATTGCCTTGTACCACCATTCCAAGAAGATAAAGAATTAGTACACGTTTTAAAATTCTACTCCATAGTGTATAAGTTCCTTTATTTATGTATTTGGGTAATGAAAATGGTATGGTAACCCCCGACATAAACATAAAAAGCGGCATGACAAGATCCCAAGGAGTAAACCCCTCCCACGCTGCGTGGTCAATGAGTGAGAGTAGTGGAGTCCCAAATAGTGATAAATCTTTTTTTGTTAGAATCTGCCACAATACAGGTTGCAGACCAACAAGCATGAAAAGGTCAAATCCTCTTAAAACGTCCAAAGAGAGTACTCTATCTTTATTTGAAGAAGGCATAATGTATTATAAATTAAATGTGGCGGACATGCCTTATGTAGGTGTTCCGCCACACATATAAATTATGATTTCAAGCTTTATTTGTTGTAGTTCTCGTTTATGTTTTTCATAAAGAGCTCCTCAAGCAGTTGCTTGTCAATTTGAACCTCCTGGTTCTTGCTCAACTCTTCATACAGAGCTTTGAGGTACTCAGCACCTTTTAACTCAAGTACAATATAGTTAGTATATTGTCCATTCTCGTCTTTATTCCAACGGTCACAGATTATGGTAGCACCTGAAATGGTCTTATCTACAGTAATCTTTGTTCTATCGCTGAGGAAAGACTTGGAGGCTGCCTTGTTTGCTTCTGTCAATGAAGCTGAGTAATCTTCTGTTGTAGACTGTACAGCCTTTGAAAGCATTGCTGCCAATTCAGCCGATGCACTGGTCATTGCTTTCTTACGTGCAGTATTCTCGTTGTCAGAAATACCTGAAGCCCATGCTCTCAATGCGCCTTCGCCACTGGTATATTCGCTACAAGGCATTACAAAAGTCTTTATTGGGCTTTTCTCTTGTTTTGATGAACGACAGCTGCCTAGCATACATATCGCGCACACACACAGTGCTAATACAAAAAACTTTTTCATGGTTCTATAATTTAATTAAAGATTCATTTTTTTTATTTTTTTAGGTAAATCCTGTTTTACGCGTTTCATAACCTCGCGTATGCACATTGCAATAGTCTCCTCTGCTGTCTTATTTTCCGGTGCAAGAACTTTAACTCTGTTTACGGTGTAGTCTAGAAGAAGTTGTTGCGTCTGATTATTATATATCTTTAGAATAAGTGTACAATAACAGGTGTTTAAGTTATATCTTCCACTTGTCACCATTTCTCCAATCTCCATGATGGTAGAAAGATCTATGAAACATTCTGCTGCATCGGGGTCTTCTGTCAATGTAAAGTAGTTGTTTGCCAGAGTGCTGCCTATGTGTCTTTCAATTCCTTCGAGATCATTCTTTTCATTAAGGTAAAGGTAGGCTGTGCTTCCGCTCTGTGCCAAAGTAATGGTCACTTTTGCCGATGGCCATGTATTTGGATTCAGCAGTTCACGGTAGCTCTTTGGAAGTGTTGACACAAAACTATCGTCAATACCAATTCTAATCTCTTGTACCTTGTCCTTAGATGTTATGTTGGTAACATAGAATTCGGCAGTTCCATTATAATCGGTCTCAATTGTAGGGGTAACAGCACCGCTCCCTGCCTTAAATTCGGCTTTAAGCTTTACATTAGGCAATACATAACCGTTTCTTGACAAGCATGCTGCAATAGGTGTCTTTATTGGCTTGAAGGCTTCTCCCTCAAGATTGGCAACATTTGTTGTTATTGCCATACCCGAGAATACGTTAATATATGAATCGTATAGTTCTGTCGGTACATCTATGCGTATTCCATTTACCTTTGTGCTAAGGTCCATGAAAAGCCAGGGCTCAACAGCCTCAAGACCTTTACCGTAAAGTTGTACCGCCTGTACCAAATTCATTGCATCTTCAGCAGCGCGACCTTTGTTCAGGAAGTCAAGTCCTTTAGCAATTGCTTCGCTTTGACGTTTCTCGCTATTTTTGCGGTAAACCTCCTTATTTAAGGTATATAGTACATAGTATTTCTCTTGGCTCTTGTAACTCTCTTTAAGTTCCATTCCTTCGAGCCATGCACACATACTGTTAACAATCTTGTCCTCAAACATCTGTCTAGACTTTCCATCAACATCTACTGTATGTAGGAAAGAACTGTTCTCTATCTTTGTAGCTATCTGTGACGAGATGTCCGCCAATGCATTCTGTGCAGCTACCTTCATGTAATCATCGTCCGATAAAGAAGCAATACCTATGCCTATATACTCTTTATCATTGATAGGACGCTGCATAACCCATGATGGAGTCTGTGCGTACGCTTGTGCCAATCCTATCAGCACAAGCAGCAGTGATAGGAAAATCTTTTTCATAGTTATTCTACGGATGTTATGGTTATTATAATATTGTTACCCTCTGTAACCATTCTTGTATCTACACCAACCTCGTAGAGTGCATCGCATAGCTGGCTTCCAAATTTCTCGGCATTCATCTTCTTACCACGTTTGTCAGCCTTCGGTATAAGAACATCATCAAAGATAGCGGATTCGTCAACTATACCTTGTGTGTGATACTCTCCGTCATGTGCATTGTCATCGAGCCACTCCTGTATTACATCCGAGATACGGCGTCCATTATTGCAACGGTCGCGCATACTTGCAGCAGAGCTATTGCTTACGGAGAACTGTATTACAGCGCTGGTTGGCTCATTGAAGTTCTTTACAATTTGCTCAAGGAAAGGAGGAAGGAAGTCTCTTACCGCATATGCACATAGCTGCCCTACATCAGTTGTTCTGAACTTATTTGTCCAACTATTTTCTGTTGCCCAAATATTATCGGTGGCAGTCTCATACGCTGTCATAATAACCGAGACGCTTGAACCGCTTGCACTTATATTCTTCTCAAGATCTACAACTACATATACGTCTGCATCTGATGACATAAGTAGCTGCTTGTCGTTTGAATCGGCAGCATCGGCATTCTCTTCATATAGTGCACGACGTTTGCTGCTTCCTCCAACACTGGATATAATATTCTCAGTTTCAATGTCTAGTTTTTCGAATCCCTTTTGCACCTCACTTACAGCAGCACGAAGGTCACGATCATTCTCTAGTATAGCCTTGTAACTCTCTCCATCTGTCTTGTACGGAACAACGATAATCTTTGGCTTGGGAGTAAGACGCTTTTCCTCTTTTTTTACATTCTCGTAACCGGTGTTCTTGCGTACATCGTTTATGAGCTGTTGCAGGCGTATAGTTACACGATATGTTGCTTGGTATATACCTGCTATCTTTTTGGGCTTTGCAATCTCTTCGCAACTTATCACATAACCGGCATATCTTGCAGAACTATTGAAAAAAGAGTTAGTATAAACAGGATTCTCTTTGCATACAAGTTTTGCACCATCATTGGTTCCGTCCACTCCTAAGAAGAGAAGTGTATGGAATAGGGATTTTACTGCATTTGTTTCAACCTCTTTTTTGTTGGCTGAAGCACCTGCTGTTGTGAAAGTACCGTTTAACCCGTTAATACCCTCTAAAGTTACTATTTGAAGATAATCTTGTGCATTTGCAATGCAGAAAAATAGTACAAGTGATAACGTGAATAATATTCTTTTCATAATTTCTTTTTATTGGGGAATTGTATTGGTTTAAACACAGCTCCTTATTTGAGTCTTTTTAGAATGAGAATAATGGAGCGGGAGTCGATTTTACCTTCAAAGGTTTGGTTTTTCTCTCCTCCTCAGGTATATCCTGCTCGGCCTGTAGGTTCTGTAGATAACGGTCCATAGCCTTCTTTACCTCTTTCTCTCCTTTTGTTACCTTGCAGTTAGCGATCTCTTCGTCAACTTCTATAACCTTTATCTTACCAATCTCCTTGTCAATGGTTTTTCCAACCTTTGTTTGCACCTCGTATATACTGAAATAGTCTCCAATCTTTACACCTATAGCACTGCCTAGGTCTATGTAGCATTGTGTAAGT
>JAFWBM010000010.1 GCA_017507105.1 Bacteroidaceae bacterium | reverse complement strand
TGTGCAGACTATTCCTGAGGAGGAACGTGCTGCTCACTTCAAACAGATGGAGAAAGATATTTTCAATGAATATAAACCTGTTCTTAAAGAGTTTACTTACTCTCAGGCTAAGATGCTTATATTGTTGATTGACAGAGAGTGCAATCAAAACTCACACCATATTTTAAAGGCTTTTCTTGGTGGTTTCAGGGCTGGATTCTGGCAAACATTTGGCCGCATGTTTGGTCTGAACCTTAAAGATGACTACGAGCCTAATAAGAAAGAGAAAGACCGCATTATTGAACGCGTCTGCATTCTGGTTGAGAGCGGAATGCTTTAAAGTGTTGTTTGTTGTCGGTTTTGTAACCTCAATTGCCCTACGGGTAGTTTTTAGTGGTTAGAAATAAATAATCCCTTTTGAATTCAAAAGGGATTATAATTTGTGTATCAAAGGTAACAAATTTATATATTGTAAGTTGCAATATTAGGTTTATTAATGCACACTCTTTTTTTGCTAAAAACTAATATATACCCCCGAAGGGGTGGCGAAGCCGACAACTAACAATTTGTTGTGGTTCTTACCTCAACACTATTATAGGTTATATGTTCCTTCTACAAGGTTACCCATTGCCCATACTGCGCGTATATTCAAATCATCGTCAAGAATCATGATGTCTGCATCTTTATCTTTTTGCAATGAGCCTTTGCGATCATATACGTTCATAATCTTGGCAGGTGTCTCCGATGCCATTCGTATTGCATCTTCTAATGGTATCTCTGCTTTTTGAACTAATGTGCGGATAAGTCGGTCCATTGTTGCTACTGATCCTGCAAGGGCTGTACGGTCGGCAAGTTTACATACGCCATCTTCAATGATTACACGTGGATCAAATGCTGTTTTGCTATCGCTTGCTGCACATGCAAGAGCATCGGTGATTACACATGCTCGCTCCACTCCTTTGATATGGTGTATTAGTCGTAATATTGTTGGGGGTACGTGAATACCATCGGCAACAACCTCTACTGTCATATCTTCGTGAAGGTATATACTCTCTACTGTTCCCTCGTATTTATACTCACGGCGCTTGTGAAATCCGGGCATTGCATTATAGAAGTGCGTTGCGTGTGTATATCCGTTCTTGCGTGCTGCATGTATATCGTCATACTCCGCTTGTGTGTGGGCTACTGATGCAAGAATGCCTTTTGATGTGATATATTTACCAAATTGCATTGCTCCTGGTAACTCAGGTGCTGCGTCCCAACGTTTTATACAGTGCCATTTTTCTACAAGAGGAATGTACTCATTTGGATCAGGGTTTTTGATATTCTCCGGTAATTGTCCTCCTGCCATTGCCATATTTAGGTAGTGTCCTTCAAGGTGAAGTCCAAGCACTGGACTGTTGGGCTCTGCCATAAGTTTGGTACATGTCTCAGCAGCAGCCTCAATCATTGGAACTGTTGATGATGACAAAGTGGGGAAGATACTTGTTGTTCCGTGTTTCATATGTGCCTGAATTGCTCCGCGGAAAGCCTCCTCTGTTCCTTCCATAAAGTCGCAACCGCCACCTCCATGAATGTGAATCTCTACACCACCTGGTACTACATACATACCTTTTGCGTCTATTACTTCTGCTCCTATTACAGCAAGGTCGCAGTTTGTTACCTCAAGAATTTTGTTATCACGTATGATAACTGAACCATCTTTTAACCATCCTTGGGGTGTTAGAATTTTAGCATTAATAATTTGCTTAAGCATAATATTTATGTTAGTTATTGTGTTTTAACTATTTAT
>JAFWBM010000009.1 GCA_017507105.1 Bacteroidaceae bacterium | reverse complement strand
GGACGAATCTCAGTAGGAACCTGGAAAGTAGCACCACCGATACGGCGTGACTTAACCTCAACCTTGGGAGTAATATTTTCGAGTGCCTGTTTCCAGATTTCAAGAGGAGTCTTCTCCTCGTTCTTCATCTTAGCACCAACGAGCTCAAGCGCTCCGTAGAAAATTGTATAAGAGACGTTTTTCTTTCCGTCATACATCAGGTGGTTAACGAACTTAGATACCATCTGATCGTTGTAAACAGGATCCGGAAGGACCATGCGTTTTTTTGGTTTTGCTTTTCTCATTTTGTAAATCAATGTTTTTGTTTGGGGTTGCGTTATTGCAATTCTTCAACGCCTCCACCGAGGCATTTACTCAACCTTTATAACTTCCAACAAACCAAAACTGTTATTAAATATGTCTTTTAAGGAGTTAACCGATATTTAGAAGCCCGTTATCCTTAATCTTCGGCTTCACCATTACGTAAGCTGCAAATTACTTCTTAGCCTTGGGACGTTTTGCACCATACTTAGAACGGCGCTGTGTACGGTTAGCAACACCGGCAGTATCCAATGTACCGCGAATGATGTGATAACGAACACCGGGGAGGTCCTTAACACGACCGCCACGAACCAAAACGATTGAGTGCTCCTGCAAGTTGTGACCCTCACCGGGGATGTAAGAGTTAACCTCTTTCTGGTTAGTCAAACGTACACGAGCTACTTTTCTCATTGCAGAGTTAGGCTTCTTAGGAGTAGTTGTATAAACACGTACACACACACCACGACGCTGCGGACAGTTATCAAGTGCGGGCGACTTGCTCTTCTCAACCAATACCTCTCTACCTTTTCTTACTAGCTGTTGAATTGTAGGCATGTTGATTAATTTTTAGTTATTATTAATTTTTAAGTATTTACGTAATCAGTTTGCACTTTCGCGCATTTTGGCTTGCAAAGATAGATATTATTTTTGGAACAAAAAAACTATTTCTCTCTTTTTTGCTAAATATAAGAGCATTAGCTATCGAAAGAGTAATTTTTAAAGAGGGACAAAGGCAAGAATCGTTGTAAATTGACAATAAAATGCGGAATATATAAGCATAAAAAATGTTAAATATGCATTTACAAACTTATTCCCAATATAGTTTATCGAGTATTAATTATAATAAGATGGCATTATTTCGTACAAACATATCAAAATTCACTCAAATCTGACTATATTTGCCTAATGGTGAATATATTTCAGACAAGAAATTACACATTATTATATATTATGAAAAGCCACAATCTACTAATGGTCGGATGCGGAATATTGGCATCTACCGCAATTCAGTGCAAGGAAGCCCCACAACGTCCCAACATTATATATATAATGTGTGACGACCTAGGATATGCCGATGTTGGCTGTTACGGACAACAATACATAAGCACCCCCAACCTTGATAGGATGGCGGCTGAAGGCATGCGTTTCACACAAGCCTATGCAGGCAGCCCTGTAAGCGCACCTTCACGAGCATCATTCATGACAGGACAACACACCGGACACACCAAAGTTCGTGGAAACAAAGAATACCGTATAGGCAGTATATTTTACGGCAATAACGAAGATCCCATACAGACCGGCCAGGAACCATACGACCCCGAACACATCATTCTTCCCGAGATAATGAAAGACAACGGCTACACAACCGGAATGTTCGGTAAGTGGGCAGGCGGTTACGAAGGTTCAATATCCACCCCCGACAAGCGCGGAATCGATGAATACTACGGTTTCATGTGTCAGTTCCAGGCCCATCTCTACTACCCCAACTTCCTAAACGCCTACAGCCGCGCAGCCGGTGACACAGAGGTGCGCCGCGAAATACTGCATAACAATATCAACTATGGTATGTTCGGCGAGGATTACAAAAACCGAAAAGACTACTCGGCACAACTTATACACGAAAAGGCTATGGCATGGATAGATAACCAGACAGGTGAAAAACCCTTCTTTGGTATATTCACATACACATTGCCACATGCCGAGCTTGCACAACCCGAGGACAGCATTTTCGACATGTACAAAAATGCTTTCACCAGCGAGAAGGTTTACCTGGGAGAGGCCGCTTCTCGCTATAACCCCACCGATTGCGGGCACCGCCAGTTTGCCGCAATGGTAACACGCCTCGACACATACGTAGGAGAGGTACTCGACAAGTTAAAAGAGAAGGGATTTGACAAAAACACCCTTGTAATATTTACTAGCGACAACGGCCCACACACCGAAGGTGGCGCCGACCCCGACTACTTCAACACAGAGAAGCTATTGCGCGGCACCAAACGTTCCACAACCGAAGGTGGCATACGCGTACCATTCATAGCATGGTGGCCCGGAAAGGTAGAAGCCGGTGTTGTAAGCGACCATCAGCTTGCATTCTACGACCTTATGGCAACATTCTGCGATGTAGCCGGCATCGAAAACTATATCGAGCGTTACAAGAACCCGAAGCTAGAAAACGACTACTTCGACGGTCTCTCATTTGCCCCCACATTACTGGGCGAAGGCGAACAAGAGAAACACGACTTCCTATATTGGGAATTTCACGAAACCAACATGATGGCGTTACGCATGGCCGACTGGAAACTAGTTGTACAAAACGGACAATGCAGCCTCTACGACCTTGCTACCGATCTTCACGAGGACAAGGACATTGCTTCACAGCATCCCGAAGTGGTAAAAGAGATGAAACAGATACTGCTGCGTGAGCACACCGAGAGCAGCATCTTCCAGGTAACTCTTCCCTCGGCCGACTAAGAGGCTGAATAAACATAAAATAATAAGTTCAGGTGCATGCACCTGAACTTATTATTTTAAATGGATTATCCTTCTTTGGCTTTACTAGTTTCGGGCTATTAAGCCTCACCCTTAGGAGCAGCCATAAGGCGGGGATCAGGAATCCTTATCTCCCCAAACTGCATCTCATATTTTCGGATATTATCCTGTATGGCAAACATCAAACGCTTCGCATGTTCGGGTGTCATCACAACCCTCGATTTAACCTTAGCCTTTTCAACACCCGGCATAAGTCTTAGGAAATCTATAACAAATTCCGATGTAGAATGGGACATCACAGCCATATTAGAGTATACGCCCTCGGCAACCGTCTCATCCATTTCAATCTGCAACTCATTGTGTTTCATAGCAAAACCTCCTTTTTGATTATTAATGCACAGAAGCACCCACATTCGAGAAATCCACAAGATTTATATCGAACACCAATGTCGAGTAACCCGGTATGGCACCACTGCCATTCTTGCCATATCCCAGTTCGTATGGCACAAATATGCGCCACACATCGCCTTGTACCATCTCGCACATGGCGGTAGTCCACCCACGCACGCATCCGGCCAAGCTTAGCTCCACTGCAACATGTACATCAGGGTCGAGTTCGCCACTATACGACTCATCGAAAACATATCCATCGGGATAGCTCATAGTAGGAATAAGTCTTCCACGATAGTTCACCTTAACAATATCGTTGAACTTAGGGTTCTCACCGCCATCCCCACTCTCAAGAACCTGACAGTAGACATAGTAGTTATTATTCCACTTAATAGTATCGGCCAATCCATATGCCAGAAAGCTCTTCCATGAGCCATCGGCATTAGTGCGCGCCACCTTTGCTATAGAATCGATATATGCCTCGTTTCTTGCCACCCAGTTATCGAACTCCCCTGCCTCGTCAGTCTCGTCGCAAGCAACAATTCCCATTGAGAGAAGCAGTAACAGCAGCAGATATTTTATATCAAATATTCTCATAAACAATATTATGATAATTTCTTAAGCAACGATGTAATAGTAACATTATCGCGTATTATAGACTCAAGGTCGCTGATAGCCACACGACGCTGCTCCATCGTATCACGCTCACGCAATGTAACCATTCCATCCTCGAGAGTCTGATGGTCTACAGTAACGCAATAAGGAGTACCTATGGCATCCATACGACGATAACGTTTACCAATAGAGTCCTTCTCCTCGTAATAACAGTTGAAACTGAACTTCAGTTCATTCATTATCTCACGCGCCTTCTCGGGCAGACCATCTTTCTTAACCAATGGTAGCACAGCCAACTTGACAGGAGCAAGAGCAGCCGGCAGACGCAATACAACACGCGACTCGCCATTCTCCAGTTTCTCCTCGCAATATGATGCACACATAACGCTCAGGAACATACGGTCAACACCTATAGATGTCTCAATTACATATGGCACGTAGCTCTCGTTTGTTTCGGGATCGAAATACTTTATATTCTTACCCGAGAACTTCTCGTGCTGAGAAAGGTCGAAATTAGTACGTGAATGTATACCCTCAACCTCCTTGAATCCGAAAGGCATACGGAACTCAATATCTGTAGCGGCATTTGCATAGTGAGCAAGTTTCTCGTGGTCGTGGTAACGATAAGCATCATCACCAAATCCAAGAGCCTTATGCCATGCAAGACGTGTCTCCTTCCACTTATTGAACCACTCAAGCTCGCTACCGGGACGCACAAAGAACTGCATCTCCATCTGCTCGAACTCACGCATACGGAAAATAAACTGGCGAGCCACAATCTCGTTACGGAAAGCCTTACCAATCTGAGCGATACCGAAAGGCACACGCATACGTCCGGTCTTCTGCACATTCAGGTAGTTCACAAAGATACCCTGTGCTGTCTCGGGACGCAGATATACCTTCATTGCACCATCGGCTGTAGAACCCATCTCGGTAGAGAACATAAGGTTGAACTGACGCACCTCGGTCCAGTTGCGTGTACCCGAGATAGGACAAACAATCTCCTCGTCTATGATAATCTGGCGCAACTCATCCAAGTCCATTGCATTAAGAGCCTTGGCAAAACGCTCCTGCAAAGCATCACGCTTAGCTTTCTCGGCAATTACCTTGGGATTGGTCTCCATGAATAGTTCGCGGTTGAACGACTCACCGAAACGTTTGGCAGCCTTAGCAGCCTCTTTCTCCATCTTCTCCTCATACTTGGCAATCTGCTCCTCTATGAGCACATCGGCACGATAGCGTTTCTTAGAGTCGCGGTTATCAATAAGAGGATCATTAAATGCATCAACGTGTCCCGACGCTTTCCATATTGTGGGGTGCATGAATATAGCCGAGTCTATACCCACTATATTATCGTGCAACAGCACCATGCTCTGCCACCAATAGTTTTTTATATTATTCTTGAGTTCAACTCCCATCTGGCCATAATCATATACGGCACCAAGTCCATCATATATATCACTTGAGGGGAACACAAAACCATACTCTTTGCAATGAGCAACTACCTTTTTAAATACATCTTCCTGCGCCATTGTTCTTATATCTTATATTATTGTTTATACTATTCAATTATAATAATTTGCAAAGTAAAGCATTTTTTTAGAGAAATCGCTAAACATAGTTGTTATAATTCCAAAAAAACGTCAAAATTCAGATTAACAAATATTTCATTCGCCCCACATCTGTGAAGGATGTGGGGCGAATGAAATATTTGCATAATGTCTTTTTCATGAAAGACATATAGTTTTAACGGTCAGGCACATTTGAGAGGCTAATCTGTATTACCATACTTTTTCATATTACGGTCCCTCTCCAGCATAATGACACTCAGAGATGCACCTTCCTTTATATTAGCCCATCCCACAGGAGCTCCATTAGTGCATGTAGGCTCACAGAGCACAAATTTCCTATCATTAAACATTGTATAATTGCCATCTACCTCTTGTGTAAAGTTCACTGCCGCAAGAATATGCCCGGGAACAACAACCAGCACCACATCCAAGCCCAATAAATCCCTGACCAGACGCGAGAACAACACACTACGGTCGTCACAGTCGTTATATGGATAAAACAAGCACTCGTCTGCAAAGAAAATCCTATCACTCCCCCAGACTTTGTCATCATACTCATACTTGAATCCGGTCTGTACAAGGTTCAGCAGATGCTCGACAGCCTCGAGTTGCGACATGCCTTTGAGTTTCATTGAAAGAGCCGGATATAGTACATTAGCCACGCTTATATCAAACGGAGTATTTGCATACATCGCCCAACGGGTAAGCATATTATCGCCTATCATAGATGTAGGGTATGTGCTATAGAAATCAAGCAGATTCCTGTTGACCCTCACACTGACATTGAAGTCGGGATACTTTACCGAAGATATCTGTCGCGGTTCAGAGATATTGAGTGCAAATCTTTGGTTTCCGGTAATAACAAGCGAGAGCGGCTCTTCTCCCTTAAAAGAGGCACTGCATATATTAAGTCTTATAGGCAGTTCCTTCGTGCCATAATACCTTTCACCATCAATCATAAATGAGTTTTGTTCATATATTACATGTTCACTTGCATACAACATATACAATCTTCCGTTTCCGCTTGCAAGCCTCATCTTATATCCCGAGTTCATATAGATATATGCAGTGAGTAGCGATGCCCCATTCGCATCATTGGCATATACACTATTTGCCAAAGAGTCTATGAGTTGAATATATGCCCAATCGCTTAAATCCAAGCCACGCTTCAGTCTCATACAATCGAGAAGCATATTATTGTATGCCTTACCCGACATTGTCTTAAGGGCATCGGCTATGGAATTTTCATCAACAGCCGACAGTGCTACTTTATCGGCAACATCGAACCTTACCTTCACTCTGGCTCCATAAAAAGTGAACTGCACATATTTATCCAGACTTTGTTCGACCTCCTCAATTTTCAATACAGGTTCCTTTCTCCTAACGTTTGGAACCGACTTTACAACCTCCTTTATCTGCACATATTTGCTGTCTATAGGCTTTTCCCTCTCCTCATCAGGCATAAAGACCGGCATTATGGTATCCTTTGGAATTTCAATTGGAGAATCGGCTGTAAATTCTTTCCAGCTTTTACGGACAAAGTCTATATACTCCTTCATCGCACTCTCTTTAAAATCATTAAACTCCTTGAATGCCGACTCTTGGAAAGCCTTGAACCTTGCAGCTACATCCTTGTCAAAATCTTGTGCACTCACCGCGCCGGTAAGAAACATAAGCAGCAAGGAATAGAGTAATCTTTTCATATCATCAGAAACCTCAAACCATATATATCATAATAAGGTGGGTGTGTACCCACCTTATATTCAAACAATTACTGATTGTAATTCTTTCTCATTGTCTCTCTCACTATATCGAAGAGTTCATCTGCTTCCTCACCAAACTCTTTGGCCAACTTTTTCTTCATGTTTGCCATAAGTATCTTCTTATCGTAGGCCAGACGTATCTGCACCTCGTAATTACCATTCTCGTCCATACGATACATTGCACCTACCTGAACTCCACCTGTCAAAGATTGATTGGTAATACTTTTAAGCTCTTGTATCATCTCGTCAAGACTTTCCACTTGGTTTGCATTGGTCTGTACATTACCATTTGTATCAGTGAGAGTAGATATAATATCGGTTGATATGAGTGATGCAATTGTAGCTTGTGCAGTTGTACGTGCTGCTGTATTTGCCATATTGTATGTACCGGCTTTTGCTGTAGATGAGCTCGAGATATATCGTGGAATATTATTGTCTTCTCCTTCAAGTTCCTCGTCAACCATCTCCTGATCGGCATAATAATTGGACATTGCAATCTGGTATGCAATGCTCTTCTCTCCAACAGGAACAGTCCATCCTTCACGCTCATATTTTTTTGCCAATTTCTTCTCATCCTTATTGGGCTTAATCTCATTCTCTTTAAGGACCTTACTCAACTTATTACGTTTCTTAGCCAAATCTATTGCACTCTGTGCAAAACTCTGAACTGTAAATGCAGATATTACTGCTACAACCAAAAGATAAACCAGTTTTTTCATAATACTTAATTCTATTATATTCTATGTAGGTAAAATTTCGTTTGTGTAAATTAAAGCAAATTTATTTTAAAAGTAACCCATTTACGTCACATTTTTTTAATCAAGCGCATCCAACATGGCTTCAGCTTCCTCACGATGTGCACAGAATTGTTCATCCTGCAAATATTTCTTAAGCTCCTTAAGTGCTGTTTTTTCAGCCTCAATCATCACAAGAGCGTATATATAGGCCCATCTTATCTCGCTGTTCATCATCTTCTCGGCATGGTATTGATACTCCATCTCCTCATCACCCTCAATTAGGAACATCTCCATCTGTTCTATAATCCAATCGGAATGTTCCAAAATATCTTCAGCGGCATCAATCGCATCATAAAACTTTCCATCATTCAGGAACATGTTAATATTGGCAAGTTCAGGGACTGCACTTCTATATGACTCCACAGCCGGCACATCTATACCCAAGCGCTCTATTACATTCCCGTTACTGCGCCACAAATCCACCATCATAAACATCGCAACAGAAGCAGCAACAGCCAAAGCCAGATACCTATAAAAAAAATTTCCACTCTTTTTCTTATCCCATATCTTCATCTGTGACAATTTTCTGCCGCGCTCTTTCAAACGCTCGACAATACGCTCATCCACATCACCCACAACCTTTTTTCCCGAATCATTAGATGCCATAGTTCAAATATTATAATTTCTTAATTTCTCGGTCACACGCTCTTTCAGTGTAGTCATACACTTATTCTTTGCGCTCTTAAGACCATTCTTGCTGCTATTCTTCTCTTTTCTAATCTCCATTATCTCGTCGAGACTCTTTCCCTCGTAGTAAAAGAGTGTCAGAATCTCGGCACACCCCGAAGATATCTCCTGTATACACTCGTCGACAATACGATTCTTCAACTCCTCTATGTCGTCATACTCCTCTGCCACAGCTGTTCCATTACTGTAGGTGCTGTTTCCGAAAACCTCTTCGCAATACTCCTCTCGCACATTACGCATCATCTCGCGATGTTCGGTCTTTGCAAACGCCATCAAAAAAGTTGTAAGAGAGCATCTCATAGGCTCGTACTGCAGATCTGTCTGCTGACGGCACAAAGCATCGTCCACAATCCTTATCTTCTTATTCTCTATCTCGGTCCACAACTTTATAAAAGCCGTTTGGAACACCTCTTGTTTGCGGTCGGCATCGAAGAATATCTCATTGAACGAACTGTCGAAATACCTTCTTGCCTTCTCAAAGAACCACTCTTCTATTACAACATTTCTACACTGCAACCCCTTTACCACCTCAACATCTGTGTAGTCCCTTTTCTTGTTCAAAAAAAACAGAGCCATATCTTTTTCATTAGTTTAAGCAGAAACAGCAGAGAAAGTAACCCTACTCGACCATAGTTTTTCTTCCTGTTACCATCGGAGTCTGTGGCAATCGTCCCGAATTCTTCTTCATGAAGAGTGTCAACTCTTTCAGCAGTAGCTCCTCACTCTTTTTAAAGAACCCAGCTCCCATAGTATATAGAGCATACGTAAGCTTGCCCACCTTGGGTTCCTTCATCTCCATATTCAACTGATATGACTTACATGCACTTATTGTGAGCCATTGTTCTTCAAGAGGTTCTTCAAGAGGGGCATCGGGGGTGAGCGGTATATTGAACTTCACGCCTATCCCCCTTACAGGAGCATCCTCCTCTATACCACATGTAGCATCTCCACTGTGGCAGGCATCCACTACCACTACAATCTCTCCATCTTTGCCCACCTTATTCCTAATAGCAGTAAGCAACTCTGCTACCTCATCGTCAGAGAGATGTTTCTCACCATTATCGTTCGGTCCATATGTCATATATGCATCATACGGAATCCAAGCACCATCCCATTTAGCCTGTTCGCCCTTCCATTTGAACGACTCATCGCCATTCAAGTCGGTCATCTGTTGACCATGTCCCGAATAGTGCACGTACACAATATCGCCATTATTACATCTTGCCTCCAGTTCCTTGAATGCCTTTACCATTGCCTCTTTGGTCGCCGCCTCATTTTTCAATGTAAAAATATCGCTATACCCCACATCCTTGAGCATAGCAATGATATAATCCACATCGGCATCACCATTTATTCTTGTCCATGAAGTATCCTTATACTCCCCTATTCCAAACACCAAAGCATGCTTACAAGGTTCCTGTGCCAAACACAGAGAGGGAAGCACCACACTAAAAAAGAGAGAAAAAAGAAAGTTCCTCATAATAGTAAAAATTATCATTTATAAAAGTCACCTGCATTATACCACTCATCCAATGAAATCTCGTTTGGTTGCCATGTACGAATCTTTATAAGCGGCTCGTCACGGTTTGTTATATCAACCAACAGGAACAGATAACCCATATCGGCATAGGATGTAGAATTGTACTCCTGTCCTATCTGTATGGCATAGACCTTCTCATTCTCGAACTTCTCGAGCCACTGCACCTCGTTATTGGTAAAGTGTATATTTATAAACTCATTTCGTCGGAACACATTTTTCAATCGCCCAATATACTCATCCTTTGTCTGTCGGTTATATGTAATAATCTCATTACCCTCGATAGAAACCTGACGCTCGCCCTGCGATGCCGATGCAGGCTTTCTCTTCACCACATTACCGATAATAATAACAGCATCGTCCGAGAATATTGTCTCTATATAATCGAGACGCATCAAACAGTAGGCAGTCTTGTAGTTCTCCAGGAACTCCATCACCATCTCGCGTGTCATATCGTCCCATCCCGACGCTTCCTTGCACATTATATCATTCGTAGAGTCCTTTCCAAGACCAAAAGCAACATTCTCTATCTTACCCTCCTTATTGAAAGTGAATACCACATCCTCGACAAATGAGGTCTTTGTACCACGCTTGAACGAGAATGCCATCTGCAGGCCACGTGCCACAGCGCGTCCATCCGTACTTCTGAATATTTTTATATCGGGTACACCTACGACACGCCCAGTACCATATGTCACCAAATCGTTGAACACCTCTAGTCCATCCAGCGTGAAAAAGTCTGTCACATCAGAGTATAAGCCATTTTCAACAGCTGTTATCACCTTATCCATTACAGCCTCGTAACTATCGGCATTTGTCATGAACTGCGACGCCGATGGTTTGGTTCCGACTGCAACAGCCTTATTTATAACACTATTCAGTTCCTCTTTCAACTGTTTCTCACTCATCGCCACCTTGCCACCCGAAGGGGTCTTGAGTGTATGGTTGGCCTC
This sequence comes from Bacteroidaceae bacterium, assembly GCA_017507105.1. Classification (GTDB taxonomy): domain Bacteria; phylum Bacteroidota; class Bacteroidia; order Bacteroidales; family Bacteroidaceae; genus HGM04593. Next base: position 3,798 of record JAFWBM010000009.1, on the reverse strand, counting down.
ACGAAAAGCCTTTCTCGACACAACCGCCAGAATACTGTTCATTTCGGCATCGCTACGTGCAAGTTCCTTGTACTCATACTCTATATCGATATGGAAGAACTCTTTATCGAAATCCGGCCCCAACTCCATGAATCCTATTCCATCCTTAGCATCCATGCTACTTATGCCACGCCCGTCGTTGAAGTTGAACCCAATACCCGAAACCGGCTCATCCTTATATTTGAAAAGCAGTTCCATATATATATCCTCGCGTTTCACAACCTCTACGGCAACATCGCCAAGTATCGCACGTATCCTTGCCGGAATCTCGGTTATAAGCAACAGTCCCTCTTCATCTTTAACCTCATTCGGATACTGCACTGAGCACACCAGCGCATAAGCCCAATAGTAATATTGCAACGCCATATCCAATTTGCGCCGTCCAAGAGCCTCTTCGGCCTTTACAATATAGTTCCTGGCTTTATTGACACGACTGTCAAAAACCCGCGACAATTCGCTGCGCTTTATATAACAACGTACCAGACAATTGGATTCCTTCTCTTCAACCACCCACTTTTCAACATTGGTGAGCGATGCCTGGGAAACACAACTCAAGCTTCTCACAATACGTTCTTTATGCTCTATACTGCCATTCAGGTTCTTGTTCTCACTGATCATAGTAAAATCGTCTGCAACATTTATCGATATCATGTTAATCATATCGCTCATTGCAGCCTGTGTAGCCTCGGATATATTCACTCCATGCCCCACACCATAGTAGTACTCTCCCGAACGCTGTATATTATCCCAGCTTTGTGCCAATAACGCAAGAGGTGCCACTAAAAGCAAAAGCGTTATAGTTAATTTGGTTTTCATAGTAATATCTTGTATCTATATTTTCTAAACCGATAAATAGTTAAATGGCTGAATAGTTAAATTGTTAACAGGTTTATTTGATGACAGAGACAGCACGCACTCGATAACTAAAGTTACGACCGTTGTTGTGGTTGCTAAATCCGTAATCCATATTAACGATCCAAGAGGAATAACCATACTCTGTACTGCTCCAATACCAATCATCCACTATTTCTGTTGCACCATCAATATATTTGCTTAAAAACTCATTTATAGCTTTTTTATTCTTATAAATCATCTTCAACTCCGATACACTTGGCAAATACCACTGCTGTTTATCATACTCATTTGTCTTGTAGTTCCATGCAGCCTCTGCTGCAGGCACACCAACAATGCCACTTGAATCGGTTTTTCCACGCTGTTGCTCTACCATTGCCTTGGTATCACTATAGCCCGTATTAACTACCGAGTATTCATAATGGTTGATGACACCTTCAAAATCCACTCTACAGCCTCCGTATTTCAAGCCTCCTCCACCATAGCAATCGTTTGCAGCTATAATAAATTCGTGGCCTTTCTGTTTTATAGATACGCCAAGCTGTGCATATTGTGATTTTTCATCTGCTGCAAGAGTTTCCCACTGCTTAGCGGTAAAGTAGGCAATTGAGCCATCATTTTTATTGACGCAAGCAACACACAACAACTTATTTGGGTTGCGTGGCTTTGATATTGTTATTGCACCATCTGCCACTCCGTTTGCAGCTACAGTACTGCGCACTTCTGCTTTCTCCAATGTAATGCTCTGCTCGGTTGTCTCACCCTCGTTTATAACAACGTCGATTGTAGCGGTTGTGTAACCCTGTTTAGAAACAGTTATCTTGCGTTTGCCTACAAGTATATCATCTATAATCAATGGAGTTGTACCACAATCTTTGCCATCGACTGCTATTGTTGCATCAAGTGGCGATGACATCATTGACAAGACACCGGTAATTGGGGTTGGAGCATCCAATTGCAGGGTTAAGTCCTTGCCCTCTTCTACTCTTATTATTTGAGTGCTGCTTCTGTATAGATCTTTACGACACTCTATGCTATATGTGCCGGGGATTAAAGTTCCGCTCCACGAGGTTGTCCCCTTTTTAACATCGTTGATGTATATATCGGCACCGGATATTGTGTTCAATGTAACATTGGCAAAGTTGGGGCGAAGGGTAACTTGCTCTACATGCTTGCCATTACTTGTATTCAGCACTACGCGCCCCTCGGAGGGATGATATTTCTGCGATATGATATTGTATATATATACTCCAAGTTCGAGACTCATTGCGGCCATACCACTCTCATCGACATTTCCGTTACCAAATACCTTATAGTCGTTCTCTCCCTCTCTCTTATATGTTATTATTGCCTGTGATGAAGACGGGCTTACCTTGAAAAGCAGCATCTGTCGAGATATTTTCTCAGCCTCGGGCGACAGAACCATATCAAACACCTGTCCCGGCTGAATGGTTGTTCTAAGGTCGTAGTTCCTTACTGTAGCATATCCTGCGCGTTTTATGGTCACATGCTTGGCATTGCGCTGAACATATACCCATAGCTCGTCATCGTGCTGCTCGACAAGGCTGTTCATCATACCAAAGTCGAAGCTGTAGGCCATCAGGTCGTCATTGGGATTTGTCGATGTAACCTTTATTATAGAGTATCTGTCACCATTGCCGTCGTACTTTTCGGTAGCTTTCACACGTGCCGAGATATCGAACTGGTTCTGCTCAAACGACTGCACATGGAACTTCCTGTTTTGCTGCGCCTGCGTTGTTGCTGCCATAAGAAGCAACAACAGAAGAATCGACAGTTTATTGAGTATCTGTTTCATTTTATGTTTGTATCTATATTTTCTAAACCGATAAATAGTTAAATGGCTGAATAGTTAAATTGTTAACAGGTTTATTTGACGACAGAGACAGCACGCACTCGACCACTATTGTAACGATAGTTGATGCTGATGCTACATCCGTAGAACATATAAACGTACCAAGAGGATTTTACATTATACTCTGTACTGCTCCAAAACCAATAATCCAATATTTCTGTTGCACCATCAATATATTTGCTTAAAAACTCATTTATGGCTCTTTTATTCTTATAAATCATCTCCAACTCTGATACACTTGGCAAATACCACTGCAGTTTATCATACTCATTTGCCTTGTAGTTCCATGCAGCTTCTGCTGCAGGTACACCAACGATTCCTTTTGAATCTTTTTTTCCACGCTGCTGCTCTATCATTGCCTTAGTGTCGCTATAGCCCGTATTAATAAATTGTGATTCTACCGAGTTTTCATCATAGTTGATGACCCCCTCAAAATCCACTCCATTGCCACCGTATTGCAATTTTCCTCCATTATTGCAATCGTTTGCAGCTATAATAAATTCGTGGCCTTTCTTTCTTATAGATACGCCAAGCTGTGCATATTGTGACTTTTCATCTGCTGCAAGAGTTACCCACTGCGCGCCGGTAAAGTAGGCAATTGAGCCATCGGCCTTATTTGCGCAGGCAACACATAACAACTCATTAGGGTCGCGGGGCTTTGATTTTGTTATTGCACCATCTGCCACTCCGTTTGCAGCTACAGTACTGCTCACTTCTGCTTTCTCCAATGTAACGCTCTGCTCGGTTGTCTCGCCCTCATTTATTGTAATATCAACGGCAACTGTTGAGTAGCCCTGTTTCGATAGGGATAATTTATGCTTACCAATGAGCAGGTCATCTAATATCAAAGGTGTTGAGCCATATTCTTTACCGTCTATGGTTATCTTGGCACCAAGAGGAGACGACATAAGCGATAAAGTTCCGACAATTGGTGTCGGTGCATCCAACTGCAGAGCAAAATCCTTAGACTCCTCTACTCTTATTATTTGAGTGCTGCTTCTGTATAGATCTTTACGACACTCTATGCTATATGT
>JAFWBM010000008.1 GCA_017507105.1 Bacteroidaceae bacterium | reverse complement strand
TGCCTCTTTGAGTACGTCGCGCATGCCTGTGAGCACACGTGCTGTGACGTCGTAGAGGTCTTGTCCCTGTTTCATGATGTTGAGGTCGTAGTCGGGTGTTATCTCGAAGAGCTGTAGCACTTGGTCGAGCATCTGACGATGCTGCCCGGTGACGCATACTATGGTGTTGAATATGTCGGGATGTTTGCGGAACTCCTTTACCAGTGGTGCCATCTTGATGGCTTCGGGACGGGTTCCGAAAACGAGCATTACTGTTTTCATATGATATTTGAATAAATCCGCCCCCTTCCTAGCCTCCCCCTAAGGGGAGGAACTTTGGTGGGGTGTGGGGATTTGATTTTTATTGGTAGTTTTCTTCTCCTTCGGCTGCCATTGGTGTGGGGTACTCGCTGTCGACGGGGTAGTTTCCGGAATTCTTCTTTCCGTACTCCATTATGGTGCGACGCAGTTCCTCGAACTCGGATGCTTCCTCGGGGGATATCTCATCGGCTATCTTGTCGATGTCCTCGAATAGGAGCGATGATGCCTCGATGAGAAGTTCTTCTCCCAATGATTGTGATGGGGTGTTATTGTTTGTTTTTTTCATCTAGTTCTTTCTTGTACTCCAATACCAATTCCATTACGTAGGTATGGGCTTCTATCCGGGCTTTAAGACTCTCGTCGGGGTCTTCAATGTCGTTGTAGTCAGTGATGCGCAGTGCGGCAAGGAACATTATCTCTTGTGCTGTGCGTTCGTTACCTGTGAGGGTATAGGCTATCTTGAATAGGTCCTTTACTGTTGCCTCACATAGTTCAATACCTCGGAAATCCTTTTGATTGAGTTCTCTTTTGTTCATATTGTCAATTTTAATTGGTTAAAAAAGAGGGACAATATAAACGGGTGGTGTGCTCTTTAAAAGGATTTGGTATGTTTATTTAACTTTTATTAATGTTTTTGGGAGTTATACGTGTGTGCCGAATAGATATGAGTCATTTGTTCTAAGAAAGAGAGTCCACACGACTTGCTTGGCGTGTTGTCTTAGTTGCGAACGTATTATCCCGTCTGTTATGTTGTAGTAGTCGACAATATAGGGCAGGCTACACTCGGTGAGCCTTAGGGCTGCCTCACTGTTGTCGGTGAATTTTAGTGCGTAGAGATATATCTCTCTTATTGTCTGCTCGTTGAAGGTGAGCAACTGTGTTTGGTAGGTGTTTCCCATCTTGGGCCGATTGTTTTAATGGTGTTCTTTTTACTTGAACAATCGGGAGGTGGGTTTTGTTTATGGGGCCTCCACATTTGGCCCTCTCCCGGCCTCCCCCGATAGGGGAGGTAATTTGAGTTCCCTCCCTATTGGGGATGCTTTTGGCCCGGGTGTCTTTTTTAGTTGCGGCGTATTCTTATCTGTATTGCGCGCTCTATGGGCTTGTCGTTAATGAGTACAAGGTATCCGCCACCGCCGGCTCCGGTTATCTTGTAGCCTTTGACTTGGTCTTTGTATTCGTCGATGGCAAGCTTTACGTGGGGCGATATCATGTTGGGGAACATGGCTATTTGGGCGTTGAATGAATCGGTACATGCCTTGCCCCATGCTTCGATGTCTTTGTTTATTATTGCGTTCCAGCATGCATCGGCTGCACGACTCAGTTCGCCTGCCTTTTCGGGGGTTATATCGGTGTTGGCCAATACGTCGTACTTTCCGTCGCGAGGTGCAAGGGGAATGAGCCATATGTTCTTCTCAATGAAATCGAGTACGTCGGCATCCTTAACACTCTCTATGTTGGCCGGCCAGTAGTCGCCATCGTAGTTGAGACGGTTGAGGCCGGGCATTACTATACCTATTGCATCTTGTGAACCGCTTACATAGGGGCTTCCGGGAGGGTTCTCGTAGCGGAACACCATTTTGGCAAGTGTCTCGCGGTCGCCCTCGGGGATGTCTACATGCCACATCTCGATGGCTGCCTTGCGTGATGAGGTACTCATACCGCCTCGGTTGTTGAAATTGTAGTCGGGCTCGATGCTTATGGTGAGTACGGGACCGGCACAATGTTTGCTGACGTAGGGTTGATCGAGCCAGCCGCCTGCAAGGTCTAGACGGTAGGGGATGTTACACTCCTGACGCAGTGCTGTTGTGGAGCGTGTGGGGAGTCCTGCCTCGGGGATACGGGTGCTGACAACGAGCTCTATGCCGTTCTCTTCGCAGAAACGTTTTTTACCGGGGGTGTAACCGTCGCTGTTGACAAAGAAAATATCGGGTTTAAGGCGCTTTACATCCTCGGCAAAATCTAGAATTCCGCTACCGCTGTTGACGAAGGCGTCGGTGACGTAGCGTATGGCCTTTACCATATAGAGACGTTCGCGCTCGGTGTTGATGGTCTTGCGGTCTTTCAGTTCGCGGATGGTTGCATCGGAACCGATACCTACATAAAGGTCGCCATGTGTGGATGCTTCCTTGAAGAAGGCTACATGACCCGAGTGGAGCATGTCGTAGCATCCTGATACAAATACTTTCTTTTTCATGGTGTTATATTGTTTTCTTAATGTTTTTTTGCCAATCAGTCGCAATGGAAGATATCGCGGGTGTATACTTTCTCTTGTACATCGTCGAGGCAACTGTCGTAGCGGTTGGCTATTATTGCTTGTGACTTGCGCTTGAAATCGTCGAGGTTGTTGACTACACGACTGCCAAAGAAGGTACTGCCATCCTCGAGGGTGGGTTCGTAGATTATTACTTCGGCTCCCTTGGCCTTTATGCGTTTCATCACTCCTTGTATTGAGGATTGACGGAAGTTGTCGCTGTTGCTCTTCATGGTGAGTCGGAAGACGCCTACGACACATTGTCGCTCTTCGCCTGAGTTGAAATCGCCTTTGCTGTAGTAGTCGTAGTAGCCAGCCTTGTGCAGCACTTGGTCGGCTATGAAGTCTTTACGTGTGCGGTTGCTCTCTACAATGGCGCTCATCATGTTTTGGGGCACATCCTGGTAGTTGGCAAGCAATTGCTTGGTGTCCTTGGGCAGGCAATAGCCGCCATAACCGAATGAGGGGTTGTTGTAGTGGTCGCCGATACGGGGGTCGAGGCCTACACCACGTATGATGGCTGCTGAGTCGAGGCCTTTCATCTCGGCATAGGTGTCGAGCTCGTTGAAGTAGCTTACGCGCAGTGCCAGATAGGTGTTCGCGAAGAGCTTTACGGCTTCGGCCTCGGTGGTGCCCATGAAGAGGGTCTCTATATTCTCCTTTATGGCGCCTTGCTGCAGCAGGGCGGCAAATGTTGCGGCAGCCTCTACAAGGCGCTCGTTTTCGGCAGGACGACCTACGATGATGCGGCTGGGGTAGAGGTTGTCGTAGAGGGCTTTGCTCTCGCGCAGAAACTCGGGCGAGAATAGCAGATTGTTGGTCTGTAGCTTATGGCTCGCACTCTGGGTGAACCCTACGGGAATGGTACTCTTGATGACCATGATGGCGTTGGGGTTACACTCTTTTACTTGTTTGATGACTGACTCTACTGCCGAGGTGTCAAAGAAGTTCTTTGCACTGTCGTAGTTGGTGGGGGCGGCTATGACAACGAAGTCGGCATCGCTATAGGCGGATGTGGCGTCGAGTGTGGCTGTCAGATTCAGCTCTCTCTGGGCGAAGTATTGTTCTATATAATCGTCCTGTATGGGCGACTGACGACGGTTTATCATATCGACCTTTTCAGGAATGATATCTACTGCCACTACTTCGTTGTGCTGGGCAAGTAGTGTTGCGATGCTTAGTCCTACATATCCGGTTCCGGCTATTGCTATTTTCATTGTTTCTGTTCTTTTACTTTGTTACTTTTTATTGACGTTGGCTTGCCATTGCTATTCTTTTTATGCAGTAGGCAAGGGACTCGCGCCAATGTGGTATCTCCACTCCGAAGGTGCTCTTTATCTTGCTTTTATCGAGTACCGAGTAGGGTGGACGGGTTACGGTGGTGGGGTATTCGTGGCTGTGGCATGGGATGATGTTGCACTTGGTGTGGCCTGCCATGCGTGCTGTCTCGACTGCTAAATCGTACCACGAGCATACGCCTTCGTCGCTGAAGTGATATGTTCCTTCGTTACCGGCATAGAGGTCGCCTTCTATTATTGAGAAGATGGTGAGTGCCAAGTCGGCTGCATAGGTGGGGCTGCCTACCTGATCGAACACTACCTTTATGCTATCTTTTTCGGCGGTGAGGCGTAACATGGTCTTTACGAAGTTGTGCCCGAACTCGCTATAGAGCCACGAGGTTCGTATTATTATGGCTTTACAGCCACTACTGGCTATGGACTCCTCGCCTTGGAGCTTGGTGCGTCCGTAGGCACCCAAAGGGTTCAAGGGCATATCCTCGGTACGGGGGGTGTTGCCATCGAGACCGAAAACGTAATCGGTTGATATGTGTATGAGGGTTGCGCCATGACGTTGTGCCGATTGTGCAAGGTGACCTACTGCTGTGCTGTTTATGAGTTGTGCAAGGCTCTCTTCGCTTTCGGCTTTATCGACATTGGTGTATGCGGCGCAGTTTACTATTACATCAATATTGTTGTCGGCTATAAATTGCTCTACGGATGTGGGGTTGGTGATATCCAACTCTGCAACATCGGTATAGTGCCATGTGTTGGGCGAGAGTGCGCCTAACCGCTGCATCTCGTTGCCTAGCTGTCCGTTTGCACCTGTTACCAGTATTCTTTTCATTCGTAGAGGTTTTGGTTATAGTTGAACAGATGGCTCTCGTCGGTGTCAGCAAGTGTTTTGTTGCAACGATCCTTGGCCGAGAGGATTGCCTCGGAGGTGGGTATGCGCCAATCTATTGCCAATTCTGGGTCGTCCCATGCTATTGCACCTTCGTTGTCGCGGCTGTAGTAATTGTCGCATTTATATTGGAAGATTACTTCGGGAGTGAGCACCGAGAATCCATGCGCGAAACCGCGAGGAATGAAAAGCTGGCGTTTATTATGCTCGCTGAGTTCGACTGCTACATGCTTGCCGAAGGTGGGAGAGCCTATGCGTATGTCTACAGCGACATCAAGCACTGCGCCTTTTACGACGCGCACCAGCTTGCTTTGGGCATATTTGCCTTTCTGGTAGTGCAGACCGCGAATGACACCGTATGAAGACTTCGATTCATTATCTTGTACAAACTCTATCTGACGCACTGCGCTGCAGAATTGTTGTAGGGAGAATGATTCGAAGAAGTAACCGCGCTCGTCGCTGAAGATGCGTGGCTCTACTATTACAATGTCTTCTATGTCGGTCTTTATTATTTCCATTATCTCTTCTTGGAGTCTTCAATAAGTTTAAGCAGGTACTGACCGTATTGGTTCTTTTCCATAGGCTTGGCCAGGCTGCGTAGTTTCTCGTCGTCAATCCAGCCGCGACTGTAGGCTATACCTTCGAGGCAGGCTATCTTGAGTCCTTGTCGTTTCTCTATGACTTCGACAAAGGTGGATGCCTCGCTCAGTGAGTCGTGTGTGCCGGTATCAAGCCATGCGAACCCGCGTCCAAGGGTTTGTACCTTAAGTTCTCCCGATTCGAGGAAGCGTTGGTTGACGGTTGTTATCTCGAGCTCGCCACGTGCCGATGGCTTTATATCTTTTGCTACCTCTACCACTTTGTTGGGGTAGAAGTAGAGACCTACAACGGCATAGTTGCTCTTTGGATGCAGTGGCTTCTCTTCTATCGATAGGCAGTTGCCCGATGCATCAAACTCGGCTACTCCGTATCGCTCGGGATCGTCTACACGATATCCGAATACGGTGGCTTTGCTCTCTTGCTCGGCAGTGCGGACGGCTTCTCTTAGCATTGCGGTGAACCCGGCACCGTAGAAGATGTTGTCGCCAAGAACCAGACAGGCTGCATCGTTGCCAATGAATTCTTCGCCTATTATGAAGGCTTGTGCGAGACCGTCGGGCGATGGCTGCTCGGCATATTCAAAATGTACTCCGTAGTCGCTGCCGTCACCTAGCAGGCGGCGGAATCCCGGCAGGTCTTGCGGGGTTGATATGATAAGTATCTCGCGTATGCCTGCCAACATGAGAACCGAAATGGGGTAGTAGACCATCGGCTTGTCATATATCGGCAGCAACTGCTTGCTGATACCTTTTGTTATGGGGTATAGGCGGGTGCCTGCTCCACCCGCCAATACTATTCCTTTCATGACTTACTTATCTTTCTTATCGTTGTCTTCGTTATTGTAGTAACCACCATTGTGGTAGCCGTAGCGATAACCATATCTGTATCCGTAACGGTAACCGTTGCGATAACCATAGCGGCTTGAGTCGCTCTCGAGAGCATTGAGGATAATGCTCATGTTCTTGAAACGCTGCTCGTTGTAGATGATGTTTATCTCGGGTACCATGCTGCGCTCGAGGAGACCACTGCGAACTACGAAGATGGTGTAGTCGGAGTGTTTCTCGATGATGCTGGTATCGGCTACTATGTCAATAGGAGGACAGTCGATGAAGATGTAGTCGAACTTGCTGCGCAGATTGGCTATGAGGGTGCCGAAACGCTCCTCGCTAAGCAACTCGGTGGGGTTGGGGGGGATTGTACCTACGGGCAGACCGTAGAGGTTCTTGAACTGTTGGTGCTCTACGATGTAGGGCTCGACGCTGTCTATAAGGCCTGCAAGGTAGTTGCTCATACCGGTCTTGGGACTGTTGAAGTACTTGCTCTGTGAACAGTGGCGCATGTCACCGTCGATGAGTAGTACTTTCTTGCCTTTGAGTGCGAGTGATGCTCCGGTGTTGAAGGTGAGGAATGACTTACCTGAACCGGGATTGAATGATGTGGTGATGATTACATTCTTACCCTTGTCGGCTGTCATGAACTCGATATTGGTGCGAAGTGAACGGAAGGCCTCGTTGATGATGTTGCGGCTGCCATGCTTTACTACAATATCGTGTTTCTCGACGGGCTTGCTCCAAGGCATTCTGTTCTCCTTGCCATAAGAGAGAGGTATTTCGCCAATGAGTGATGGAATAACTCCCTCAAGATCCTTGCGTGAGCGTACCTTGGTGTCCATGAACTGAATCATAAGAAGAATACCTGCAGGCAACATAAGTCCCAATGCTATTGCTATGAGCATTATCTTGGCTTTCTGAGGTGCAATGGGCGAAAGACTGCCTGTGGGAGGTGTGATGAGTCGTGTGTTGTAGGCTGTGAAGGCCTTTGAGAGCTCATTCTCTTCGCGTTTCTCGAGCAAGAAGAGATACAACTGCTCCTTGACACCTTGGTTACGTCCCTCTGATGTAAGGAACTTCGCCTGTTGTGGGTTCTGTGTTATGCGCTCTGTTGTCTGTGACTCCTCCTTACCCAATATTGCCAATTGGGTGTTTATTGTATTTATCTGGTTGTTGATTGATGCGATGATTGCGGCGCGCATTAGGCTCAGTGTGTGGTCGAGCTCCTTTACAAGTGGGTTCTCACTACTACTGTTCGAAATAAGATTGTTGCGCTGCAACATTGTGCGGTTGTACTCGGTAATCTGTGCAGATACGCTTGAGTTGTTTATCTGTACGGCGGGCATTATCTGATTGATAGTTGAGGGGTCTCTCAGATAGTCCAAAATGTACTTGGCTATGGCTAGCTCGTTGTTAAGAGTTATCTTCTGTTCGTTGATGCGCTGGCTCTTCTCCATGTACATAGAGGTGGTTGCCTGCATGTCGGGAAGCATGTTCTGACTCTTGAAGGTAGATATGATGCTGTCGGCATTCTCAAGCTCTTTTGATATCTCGACCAAACGGGCATTGATGAATGATGAAGTACTTGTTGCAATCTGGTTCTTGTCGGCAACCCAACGCTCGTTATATACGTCGATAACCGCGTTTAGCACATCGCGTGCACGCTCGGTAGAGTTGTCGTTAATGGAGATGTTTACTACATCGGCCTTCTTGTCTTTGAGTGTGAAAGAGAGGGCTGCTATGTACTTGGCTGTGGAGCTGTGCATGCCATTGCGCTGTACGTAGATGGTCATGGGCTCTTCGGCACTTGTGTAGTGGGGCATGGGCATGATGTGTATCTTGCCTATGGGGGTGTCTATGGTGTCGGATACGGCTTTGCCGGGCTCTGCTGTTATTGCAAGGCGTCCGTCAACCTCAACATCTTCATATTCGTTCTTTATGCCGGCATTGGCGAATATGAAATCGTATACTTTATATGTACCATCGGGGTTGAGGTCTATTGTGAATGATGCATAGGCATTCTCGGGTATACCGCATATTGTGGCCTTTATGGGCTGGTTGCTACCATACAATACCTTATTATATAAGGTTGACTTAAGGCTATAGTTCATATCCAGATTCAAGCGACGAACAACCTCGTAGATATTTGAGGGTGACTGTATGGCGTGAATTTCGTTGTTTACGTCGGTGTTTCCTCGGAAATCGCCTAAACTGAACTCTTCGAGCTGTGCACCTATGTTGCCCTGCTGTCCACTCTTGATGACAATCTCGGCATATCTGTTGTAGGTGGGATGAGTTGTGAGTGTTATGTATACAGCAATTCCTATACACACTACTAATGAGGTTACAAACCATGCCCATTTAGTCAAGCATAAAAACAGGAAATCTTTTATGTTGAAATCCTCTTCGACCTGACGGTTGAATTTGTCTAATGTGTTGTTGTTTTCCATCTCTATTATCGGATTGCAATGTTAATAACTGTAGCTATAAGTGATGCCAATGACATCCAGAATGATGATGAACGTACGTTGTTACCATTGACGGTAGACTGGCGTGCACGCATCTTGTTGGGCTCGACATAAACGATATCGTTTTGCTGCAGATAGTATGCGGGAGATTTATACAAATCCTCCAATGAGCATAGGTTTACAATGTAGCACTGCTGCTCGCCATCCTCGTTGTTGCGTAATACCTTTATGTTGGTGCGCTGTCCCTGTATGGTGAGGTCGCCTGCTTCGCTTATGGCATCGAGTATTGTAACGTAGTCGCGGTTGATGTTATAACGTGCCGGAGTCTTTACCTCGCCAAGTATGGAGTAGCTGAGGTTGGCGAACTCGACTGTTACAACGGCATCTTTAACGAGGTTGCTGCTTATGAGTTTGTCCTTTACGCACTTGGCTACCTCGTTGCGTGTCATGCCTTCTACATGTATTTTCCCAAGTTCGGGGAAATCGATGTCGCCGTTGTCGTCAATAGTGTAGCATGATACACCTTGGCTTGTTCCGTAGCCGGATATCTGAGTGCCTAGCTGACGGCTGACATACGGCAGATTGAACATGTTGGTAAGTTCCTGATTACGTGTGTTTACCAAGATTGTAATCTTGTCTTGGGGACGTAATTTGATTAGCTGTGGGGTGACTGTTGTCTGTCCATCTTTTTGGATGTCCTGGAAATAGGCAATCTCCTTTGTTGATGAACATGCTGTGAACAACAACACAAAGCTTAGTGCTGCAAGAATCTTCTTCATATTTTAAAATTTAATATTTGTTCTTATAACTCAAAACTACTTCAATATACGGCACAACAAGTTTGCACTACTAATAGTGCTACATGGCTTCTGTACATATCTCGGGGACGTTGATAGTGATGTAATTTGTTTACTATCAATCAATTACCTAAGTATATCAATTTCTGATATATGCTTTTGCGCAGATTATTTGCTCTTCTTTGTGTCTGCTTTAGGTAGTTTTTTTATGTCTATACAATGGCAAAGATATTCTTTATTTCCGACTTATCCTAATTTATAATTAGATTTTTTAAGAATATATTATGCTTTTTTGTGCTTTTGAGTATTGTGGAAAAATTTAAGTGTGAAACGAATTATACTAAACATGGATGGAACTGAATTTGTTTTGACTTTTAATATTATTTAACAAATAATAAGATAATATCTTATAAAGGCGCCTTCTTTAAGAATTCAATATTATTTAACTCTGGATGATATTGTTGCCACTGGTTTTCATTGAAAATAGGGCCTTTATTCTTGTAATATCAAGATTTTTTTTGCATTAATGACAATTTTTGCTCAAAAAAATATATGAAAAATATTTTTTATAAGGATTTTTGTTATCTTTGTGCATTGCTAACCTATTTAACAATTTATATCATGAAAGAACTCGTTGAAAAAATTCAGGAGGTTTATGCTGCATTCGAGGCTGATGCAAATGCACAAGTAGAGAAAGGTAACAAGGCTGCAGGTACACGCGCACGCAAGGCATCTCTCGAGCTCGAGAAGATGATGAAGTCTTTCCGTAAGGCGTCTCTCGAGGCTAGCAAGAACTAATTTGCACAACCTCACTTTTAAGCCTTTGTAGGCGATTGAAATAAAAGCTGCTAATGTGGCTTTTATTTTTTTGTATGTATTGTCTCATTCAGATTAATTAAGGATGTAATGTGCGCTACGCATGCTTTTCTTTCCTTATATTATATTTCATTTCACTATATAATATTAGGATGCGATCCGGCAGAAAAATAAGTTAACCCATTTTTTTTCTACTCTCGTCTTTTTCGTATATTTGCGATAAATCGCGAACATAGTCTTCACTCGCTGTGAAAAGCCAAAGTAAACTTTGTCTATCTCGCTCGTTTGTTACTATATTTGCGATAAATCGCGAACATAGCCTGCACTCGCTGTGAAATGCCAAAGTAAACTTTGTCTATCTCGCTCGTTTGTTACTATATTTGCCTAATGTAATTGTGTGCGTTTTATGTGGGTTCCATAAAACAAGCATATACGTAATGAATATTTTGAAGTTAAATGAAAAACAATCACATAATATGAAAAAACAAATTCTCTATCTATCTATTGCCTTGTTTTCTGCTATTTATGTTGCCAATGCACAGTCTCTTAAAGGATTTGCATATGGTGATGTGGAGGCTCCTGATGGTGGCGAATGGGAGTCTCCTATGGAGGTAGCTCTCAATAAGGAACAGCCTAAAGGGTGGTTCTTTGCGTTTGCCGATGAAGATAATGCAAGAAAGGTTCTTCCCGAGAATAGCGAGTATTACTTGTCGCTTGACGGTACATGGAAATTCAATTGGGTTGCCAATCCATGGGAGCGTCCTGTTGAGTTCTATTCTCCGTCGTTCGATGTGGCGGAGTGGGATGATGTACAGGTACCCATGAACTGGAATGTTTATGGATTGCAACCGGATGGTACACAGAAATATGGAACACCAATATATGTTAATCAACCGGTTATATTCAAACATTCGGTTGCTGTGGGTGACTGGAAAGGGGGAGTTATGCGTGAACCTGCCAAGCATCACACTACATATAAGTATAGAAACGAGGTGGGCTCGTACCGTCGCTCGTTTAAAGTTCCTTCAGAATGGAAGGGGCGTCAGGTGTATATCAATTTCGATGGTGTAGACTCGTTCTTCTATCTGTGGATTAACGGTAAGTATGTCGGCTTCTCAAAAAACTCACGAAATTTGGCGGCTTTCAATATTACAAAATATCTTGTTGAAGGAGAGAATATGGTTGCTGTAGAGGTGTATCGTAATAGCGATGCTTCATTCCTTGAGTCGCAGGATATGTTCCGTTTGCCCGGTATTTTTCGTACAGTGTCGCTGACTTCTACCAATCCTGTAGAGTTGCGTGATATACGTGTGGTTACAGATCTTGATGATGAGTATAAAGATGCTGTTGCCAAGATAGCTGTTGATGTACGTAACCTCAGCAAAAAGAGTGTGAAAGGGTATAAGATAGCTGCACAGCTATATAAAAATACCCTATACAGCGATGATAATACCCTTGTCGAGGGGGCCGAGGCTGTAGCCGATGTGGTTGCTATTCCATCTGCCGGAAGTGAAACATTTAATTTGGAGATTCCTGTAAGCAATCCTGCCAAATGGAGTGCCGAAGAACCTAATCGTTACACGTTGCTTGTCAGGATGCTTGATAAAAAGGGAAAGACTGTTGAGATTGCATCTACATATATCGGTTTCCGCGAGGTTGAGATTCGTGATACAAAAGCCGAGGATGATGAGTTCGGAATAGCCGGAAGATACTATTATCTGAATGGAAAGCCTATAAAGATGAAGGGTGTTAACCGTCATGAGAATAATCTTGAAAGAGGACATGCCATAACAAGGGAACAGATGTTTAATGAGGTTATGATAATGTTGCGCGGCAACATAAACCATGTGCGTTGTGCTCACTATCCCGATGCTCCATATTGGTACTATTTGTGTGACAAATATGGAATATATCTTGAGGATGAAGCTAATATTGAGAGTCATCAGTATTATTACGGTGAGGCATCGCTATCACATGTTCCAGAGTTTCTTGATGCCCATGTTGCACGTGTTATGGAGATGGCACATGCAACAATGAACCGCCCCTCTGTAGTTATATGGTCGCTTGGAAACGAGGCGGGTCCCGGAGTAAACTTTGTAAAGGCTTACGAGGCTCTTAAGAAGTTTGACTCTTCGCGCCCTGTACAGTATGAGCGCAACAACAATATTGTGGATATGGGTTCCAACCAATATCCTTCGATAGGATGGGTGCAGTATGCAGTGCAGGGACATGCCAATATAAAATACCCATTCCACATATCGGAGTATGCCCATTCCATGGGAAATGCAGTGGGTAACCTGAAAGATTATTGGGATGCAATGGAGAGCACTAACTTCTTTATGGGAGGTGCTATATGGGATTGGGCCGATCAAGCATTTTGGAATGTTGATTCCAAGACAGGTGACAGATATATGGCATATGGTGGAGATTTTGGTGATCGTCCCAATGACCACACATTCTGTATGAATGGAATTGTATTCCCTGACCATTCGCCAAAACCACAATATTGGGAGGTGAAGAAGGTGTACCAGAATGTAGGAATATCCATGACCGAAAGCGGCAATATAAAATTGTTCAATAAAAGATACTTTAAGTCGCTGAGTGATTGTAATATTCGTCTCTCTTTATGGGAAGATGGCAAGGAGATTGAAGGCTATTTTGTCCCCGATTTGGCTATAGCACCACGTGAAAGTAAGGAGATACGACCCTCATTCGACAATATCATACTCAAGGATGATAGTGAATATTATATAAAGGTCCAGCTATTGTTGAAGAAGGATACACCTTGGGCTGTTGCCGGTTATGTGCAGATGGAGGAACAGATGCTATACAAAGCAGCTAACAAGAATGTGCCTCTTGTCAATGCAGCAAAAGGTGCTAAGGTTAGGATGGAGATAAGCGATGATAATACAAAAACAGCAGTGTCGGCTTCTGATGGGACTTTCAATATTGTTTTTGATAATATTAAAGGTGTTTTGTATAATGTTGTTTACAATGGTAACGAGGTGTTTGCCAAGGGTAATGTGATGAAGATAGGCGCTTATCGTGCTCCTGTAGATAATGACAACTGGGCATGGAATAATTGGTTCGCAAACGGCTTGCACAATCTGCAAGATAGCGTAATCTCTTTTGTGTCTAACACAAACAAAGACGGTAGTATAGTGCTACAGTATAATGTATACTCACAAGCACCCAATGCTGTACGTCGTGTAAAGAATGATGACAATACGTGGCAGTTGGTTGACGATGTACGCCCCTTCGGTGAGGGCGACTTCTATATGATTTCTAATCGTATATATACTATATATCCAGATGGCTCGGTAGAGTTTAACAGCAGTATCTGCGGTAGCAAGAATATAGACCTTGCACGTATCGGGTATGAACTTCAGTTGCCTGCCGAGTATGAGAATTACACATACTATGGTCGAGGTCCTCATAATAACTACAACGACCGTTGTACAGGAGCCTTTGTTCAACAATATTCAAGCAAAGTGGCACAGCAGTTCGAGAAATTCCCCAAACCTCAAGAGATGGCCAATCGTGAGAATGTACGGTGGGCAGCACTCACAAATGAGAAGGGTATGGGTGTAATTTTCATTGCAACGGAGGGTATGTCGGCGACAGCACTCCCCTGGAACGATGTGGAACTTACATTGGCAGCTCACCCCTATCAGTTACCGGAATCTTCAGGTACTTGGTTGCATTTGGATAAGAAGGTTAACGGACTTGGTGGTAACAGCTGTGGACAGGGAGGTCCTCTTGATTATGATAGAGTGAAATCGGCCGAGAATACAATGGGATTCATTATGCGTCCCGTGAAAGACGGTGAATATACAAGTAAAGCAAATGTACTGCCTTCGGGTGCTGTTCCTGTTGTTCTTTCACGCGATCTTAGAGGTATGGTAACAATGAGCTGTTCAAAGCCGGATGCACAAATCTACTATAAAATAGGTAAGCGTGGTAAAAAGAATCTCTATACGCGGCCGGTAGATATGAGTAAGGGTGGTGATATACAGGTGTGGGAAAAGTCTACACCAATGCTTGTTGCTACTTATAGTTATTCCGAGGTTACTGCAATTCCTGTAACAGTGCTATTCGCATCCAGCCAGGAGAATGGTAACGAAGCATATAAGATGATAGATGGAGATCCCTCAACAATATGGCATACAATGTATTCGGTAACTGTTGCAAACTATCCCCACTGGATTGATTTTGATGCAGCCGAGGAGACCATGATAAAGGGTTTCAAATATTTGCCTCGTCAGGATGGTGGTAATAACGGAAACATAAAGGCTTATAGATTACAGGTCAGCAATGATGGTAAAAATTGGAGTGATCCTATTTGCGAGGGCGAGTTCGAGAATAACGCTAAGCAGCAGGTTGTTGTCTTTAAAGAACCTGTAAAAGCACGTTATGTACGTTTTACCGGATTGAGTTCGCAAAATGGACAGGACTTCGGTTCCGGGGCGGAGTTTGAACTTGTCAAACAGAAATAGTCTTTGTTTTATGAGTAATGAAATTTATTAGATGATAGGTTTAGTAAATAATTGCAGATATGAAATTTACACGTAATATAATTGTTACCGGAGGTGCCGGTTTCATTGGTAGCCATGTGGTACGTCTTTTTGTCAATAAATATCCGGAGTACAGGATTATAAATGTTGATAAACTTACGTATGCCGGAAATCTTGCCAATCTTAAGGATATAGAGGATGCTGCTAATTATATATTTGTCAAGGCAGATATATGTGACTATGAAAAAATGCTTGAATTGATGCAGAACTATTCGGTAGACGGTATAGTGCATCTTGCAGCCGAGAGTCATGTGGATCGTAGCATTAAAGACCCGTTTACCTTTGCACGTACTAATGTAATGGGTACATTGTCTCTTCTGCAGGCTGCCAAGGTCTATTGGGAATCTGTGCCTGAGAAGTATGATGGCAAGCGTTTCTATCATATATCTACCGATGAGGTATATGGAGCTCTTGAACTTACACATCCGCAAGGGAAACTTTCAGAAATAAGTGCGCATGAGGTATATGGTGATGATTTCTTTGTTGAAACTACAAAATATAATCCTCATAGTCCTTACTCGGCATCCAAAGCATCAAGCGACCATTTTGTACGTGCTTTTCACGACACATATGGTATGCCTACAATAGTAACCAATTGCTCTAATAATTATGGTCCATACCAGTTCCCCGAGAAACTTATACCTCTGTTCATCAATAATATCCGCAATCGTAAACCATTGCCCGTATATGGCAAGGGCGAGAATGTGCGCGACTGGCTGTATGTTGTAGACCATGCGCGTGCCATTGATGTAATATTCCATAATGGCAAGATTGCAGAGACCTATAATATTGGAGGTTTTAACGAGTGGAAAAATATAGATATAATAAAAGTGATAATAAAGACTGTTGATAGATTGTTGGGAAATGCAGAAGGGGCATCGATGGAGCTTATAACATACGTTACCGACCGTGCCGGACACGATTTGCGATATGCTATAGATTCTAGAAAACTTAAGAGTGAGCTTGGTTGGGAACCATCGTTGCAGTTCGAAGAGGGTATAGAAAAGACGGTTCGTTGGTATTTGGATAATCAGGAGTGGATGGATAATATTACGAGCGGAGACTACGAGAAGTATTACGAAGATATGTATAAGAATAGATAAACTATTGTATATAAGACAAGAAATGGTGCATCTGTTAATGCACCATTTCTTGTCTTATATATTATATGATTGTTATCTGAATATTGCTACTGAATATCCTAAACGGGCTCCTATTGTGTTATTTGCCGATCGGCCATAGTCGTCTGTCTTAGAGTTGCCAAAGATGTCGCTAAGACCATAATAGTATCGTCCTTCTACAAAGAAGTTACCTATTCTTGTTTTTAACTCCACTCCCAGTCCTCCGGTTATTCCATATTCAAACTTATTCTCTACGCTCTTGCCATATATGGGACGTGAACTCGATGGACGACTGTTAACCTCCCAATTGCCGATGTACTCCTCCTTCTCGTCAAGGAAGAAACCAATCTGTGGACCCAGATTAATGAAAAACTGAAATCCTCGAGGCTCTTGTCCAAAAGCGAGATGTGCCAGAAATGGAATCTCTACATAGTTGAGGGTGCGTTTGTAGCTGTTACCGCTCTTATCGTCAAAATCTTCCTCCCATCCTCGCTGCGAGAAGTTTACCTCTAGCTGTGCTGCACATATCATTTTGAAATATTTTTCGCTGGTGTAACGAATAAACAGACCTCCGTTTGCACCATTGATGTATTTCTGTCTTATTGTGGGCTGTATATCCATCTGACTCATGTTCAGACCTCCTGCAACTCCTATCTCCAAGATGTTGCGAGGCTCTTCAACCTGAGCATTTGCTGCTATTGATACAATGAACGCTGTTAATAATGTCAATATTCTGTTTTTCATCTCTTATCGAAATCTATCTTTTCTATAATATATTCAGGGGTGTAGTGTACAAAGTATATCTTCTTGTTGACAAATCCTCCCCAATTGTTTACTCGTTCAAACTTGAAGCCGGTTTGTACCGGGGTAAATGGTACTTTGTTAATCTCCTCTGCCATATTGTTGCCGTATCTGCTTATTGCATATAGGAATACGTATCCTGTATCGTAGCCAAGCATTCCATAACGCGGATATATGTTCTGTGGGGTACGGTTGTACCATCTTAT
Source organism: Bacteroidaceae bacterium (assembly GCA_017507105.1). Classification (GTDB taxonomy): domain Bacteria; phylum Bacteroidota; class Bacteroidia; order Bacteroidales; family Bacteroidaceae; genus HGM04593. Next base: position 19,952 of record JAFWBM010000008.1, on the reverse strand, counting down.
GTATTCATTTTGAAATCTTGCAGCCTCGGGCAATGTATAGTGGCTGAAGAAGGACGTGTAGAAATATGTATCAACCTCGTATATCTGATTATGCATGTTGCCTGCATATATCTGCCATTCGGGATATCCGAAAAGCTTGTACTCGGGGAGATCTATTGTGTCATTGTTGAGTATCGATAATGTTGGGATAATGGTGCCCATTGTAACCTCACTCGATGATGTGGGGATAAATATGTTTTCTCTATCGGCGCTCATCATAGTCTTCAGAGTATCCTCGTTTATCTCGGGGTTGATAAGGTCGCACAGATTTATTGTTGTATACGGTATGTCGCGTTTGTCAAAACTCTCGGCAAGAGCATTTACAAACTCTTTCTTACTGTCTACGCTATCGCTTACAAATATAACATTGGCATTCGGGAACTGTACAGTAAAGTGGTCTATTACTTCGGAATAGAAGTAAGACTGCATGGTATTTACTACATATACCATTGGGTTTCGGAATATTTCGTCCTCTTTAGAGGTGAATGGTATTACCAATGGTATCTCCTTGCTCTTTGCAAAGTCGGCGAGTTGCTTGTTGTGATTGGAATAAAGGGCACCAAATATAATATCCATGTGGTCGAGTTCACCGCTGTTTATCAGTGGCGCAAGGCTGGTACTGCTGTTGCCCGAGTCGTATGTGTGTATCTCGAAAGAGTATCCTTGCCTCTTAAGGTACTCTACAGCCATAAGGAAACCCTCGTAGTACTCTACCATACGTGCCTGCTCCTTCGGTGAATAGCTGTCGAGCAGGAATGGGAGTATTACAGCTACACGTATGCCTTCGAATGTGCCGCGCAGGGTATCATTCTGTAACTCTTTTCGGATATTTATGAATATCTCTGCATCGCTTTGTGCTTTTTCTTGTATCTGTAGGTTGTTGTTACTTCTCGGCGGAATCTGGCCTTTTGCATAGGGAATTTTTAGCAGAGTTCCTTTTTTTATTTTATTCTTCTTTATTTCGGGATTTACTGCACGTAGCTCATCTTCGCTTATACCATACATTCGTGTAATGCGGTATATAGTCTCTTTACGCTGAACTTCGTGAGTGGTGCGTATAGGGATTGTGTCTGTCGATAACTCTGTTACCTGTTTGGGGGTTACTATATGTATGGGTTCCTGATCGGGTCTTGGTCTTGCAGGAACTGCCTTGCTTGCAGGAATCATTATGACCTCGCCACTGCGGAAGTTCGATATGCTGAGTCCGGGGTTTGCTGCACATATCTCTTGTGGGGTAATACCGTACATCTTGCCCAATCTGTATAGCGTTTCTCCTGGCTTAATTGTATGATATCTGACATCCTCTTTTTTCTCTTTATCATCGGTCTCGGCACTCAACTTTTGGTATATTTTGATTTGTTGACCGATGGATAATTTATCTGCACACTCGGGGTTATGGTCAAGAATATCCTTAACTGTAGTTTGATACATGCGGGATATTGAATATAGGGTTTGACCTTTGCTTACAGTATGTATAAAGAAGTTGCTTCCTTGTGCTTTTATTGCAATAGTTGTTACTGTGATGCAGATTGCAAAAAGTATTAGTTTGGTTTTTTTCATCGTCTGGTTTGTTGTTATAACTTGCAAATGTAGTAAAAAACGGGTAAAATATGAATTTTGAGTTGATATTTTATAGTTGTACAGTATATTATGAAGGTTTATTAAGCTTTGGGGAGTATTCTTTAAAATATGACAAAGCGCTTTTCTCTACTTTATTTTATAAATAAGTCTAATGTGTATATTATTCATTATATTCTGTGATACTTTAATTTATCACTATTTTGCTATTTTGAAGTATGGTTCTTTCATTCAAAAACATTAACTTCGCAAAATGATTCATAATGTGGTGTAGTGTGTACTAATAACCTATATTTTACGTTATATAATGAAAAAAACGATGAGAATATTAAATCTGTATATAGCTGTCGTGTTGATGTTCTGTGCTTTCCCATCGAAGGCTCAGAACGGTATAGAAGAGCCTATTCCAACAGCATTGCTGATAGATAAGGATGGTGTTCAGATTGAACTCGCCGAGGGTGAAAATTACGAGGGTGAGGCTCCATTGGATGTTCAGTTCCGCTCAAATGCTACCGAGGCCGAAGGTTATTCGATGGTATGTACATGGACGTTTATGCGAGATGATAAAACAGAACCTATACTTGTAAGATATGATACAGATGTTGACTATGAATTTCGTGAAGCAGGGTTGTATAGTGTTATATTACAAGTTGCTTATACAAGCAGAGAAAATCCGGAACTTGTAATCGAATGGGAACGCGATCCTTTTGTAATAAGTATAAGTGAATCTTCTTTGAAAGTGCCTAATGCATTCTCTCCTAATGGTGATGGTATAAATGATTTTTTCAATGTATATGATGTAAAGTCTATTGTGAAATTTAATGGTGCCATATATAACAGATGGGGACAGCAACTTTATACCTGGGGTATTGATGATATTGGATGCGAGGGATGTGGCTGGGATGGAACATATAAAGGTGCAGATGTGAAAGACGGAGTATATTTTGTTGTGATAAATGCACGCGGTGCCGATGGCATCGTATACGAGATAAAAAGTGACGTTAATTTATTGAGAGGGTTTTCCGAGGAGGTTATGCCATGACGAACAATATAGATGTCTTTGGTGCTAAAGTACATAACCTAAAGGATATAGATGTTCATATTCCTCATAATTCGCTTACAGTTATAACAGGTCTCAGTGGTAGCGGAAAATCATCTTTGGCCTTTGATACTATATTTGCAGAGGGGCAAAGACGATATCTTGAAACATTCTCTACCTATGCACGTAATTTTCTGGGAGGGATGGAACGCCCCAATGTTGACAAAATAACGGGCTTGGGACCGGTAATATCGATTGAACAGAAAACCACCAACAAAAACCCTCGTTCTACAGTAGGAACAACAACCGAGATATATGACTATCTGCGACTGCTTTATTCGCGTGTGGCAGACGCCTACTCTTATAAGTCGGGCGAGAAGATGGTAAAATATACCGAGGAGCAGATTATAGAGCTTATCTTGAATGAATATGAGAGTAAGCGTATATATATATTGGCACCCTTGGTGAAAGCGCGTAAGGGACACTATAAGGAGCTCTTCGAACAGATGATGCGTAAAGGTTATCTGAATGTACGTGTTGATGGTGAGTTGTGTGAGATGTCGCATGGCATGAAGCTCGAGAGATACAAGAATCATGATATAGAGGTTGTTGTAGATAAGATGGCTGTTGATTCAAAAGATGTGGTGCGTCTGAAACAGAGTGTATCGGTTGCAATGGGACTGGGTGATGGCTTGGTTATGATTATGGATATGCCCGACGGTAGGATACGTCACTATAGTAAGCGTCTGATGTGCCCTATTACAGGACTTGCATATAAAGAACCCGATCCACATAATTTCTCGTTCAATTCGCCTCAAGGAGCCTGTCATAAATGTAAGGGGCTAGGAGTGGTGAGCATGGTAGATGTGGATAGGGTTATTCCGGACCGTACACTCTCGGTTCGTCAAGGTGCTCTTGCACCGCTTGGTAAATATCGGAGGGCTTCTATATTTCAACAGATGGAAGCAGTCCTTATTCGTTATGATGCAGACTTGGATACCCCTGTTATGGAGTTGCCAGATGAAGCTATCGATGAGATTTTGTATGGTTCTCCTGTACCTTTGCGCCTTGTATCTTCGTCCGATATGTATAACGATACTTTCTCAACATTTGATGGGCTTGTTAAATATATTCAGATGCAGAAAGATTCAGGTGTCACTGCAAAGGAGTTGCGTTGGGCTGAACAATTTTCGGTGATGAGTACCTGTCCCGAGTGCGGAGGAACCCGACTCAATAAAGAGGCACTTCATTATCGTTTGAATGGTAAGAATATACATGAGCTGGCATCAATGGATATATCAGTGCTGTATGAATGGCTTTCGCATCTTAATGAGTCGCTTACCGATAAACAGCGTGCAATTGCCGATGAGATTGTAAAAGAGATTCTATCGCGATTGCGTTTTTTGCTTGATGTCGGTCTTGGTTACCTTTCGTTATCGCGCTCTTCGGTATCCTTGTCGGGTGGTGAGGGACAGCGTATACGTCTTGCAACTCAAGTGGGCTCGCAACTTGTAAATGTCTTTTATATTCTGGACGAGCCAAGCATAGGACTTCATTCACGTGACAATGATCGTCTTATAAACTCATTGAAAGCCTTGCGTGACAGTGGTAATACTGTTATCGTTGTAGAACATGACAGGGATATAATGATGGCTGCCGATTATGTAGTGGATTTGGGACCTCGTGCAGGACGTAAAGGTGGTAGCGTGGTTTTTGCAGGAACTCCTCAGGAAATGCTCAAGAGTAACACGCTGACTGCAAATTATCTCAAGGATATAGAGATGATTACAGTTCCATCCAAACGTCGCGAGGGGAATGGTAAGTTTATAAGGATAAAGGGCGCCAGGGGAAACAATCTTAAGAATATTGACGTGGAGTTCCCTCTTGGTAAGTTGATATGTGTCACCGGTGTTTCGGGCGGTGGCAAGTCTTCGCTTGTGAACGATACTTTGCAGCCAATATTGGCAAAGCATTTTTATAGGGCATTGCGTGAGCCTTTGCCGTACCGAGAGATAGAAGGTATAGAAAATATCGATAAGGTGGTGGATGTAGACCAATCGCCCCTAGGACGTACACCGCGTTCTAATCCTGCAACATATACAGGTGTTTTTGCCGATATACGTAATCTCTTTGTAGACCTTCCCGAGGCAAAGATACGCGGATATAAGCCCGGGCGCTTCTCTTTCAATGTCTCTGGTGGCAGGTGCGATGCGTGTAGTGGTAATGGGTATAAAACTCTTGAGATGAATTTTTTGCCAGATGTGATGGTGCCATGTGAGGTGTGTCAGGGTAAACGTTATAATCGCGAGACACTAGAGGTTCGTTATAAAGGAAAATCCATTGCAGATGTGCTTGATATGACAATAAACATGGCAGTGGAGTTCTTCGAGAATGTTCCTACAATACTGAATAAGATTAAAGTTCTTCAGGATGTGGGGCTGGGCTATATAAAACTGGGACAACCCTCAAGCACTTTGTCGGGTGGAGAGAGTCAACGCGTGAAGTTGGCTACCGAGCTATCGAAACGCGATACAGGAAAGACACTCTATCTGCTCGATGAACCTACTACAGGTCTGCATTTCGATGATATACGTGTTCTTATGAATGTAGTTAATCGATTGGTTGACAAGGGTAATACAGTTGTTATAATAGAACATAATCTGGATGTTATAAAGATGGCTGATTATATAATTGATATGGGACCCGAAGGTGGTCGTGATGGAGGAGTTGTTGTGGCAAAAGGAACACCCGAGGAGGTAGCTGCTGCCGGTATCGGATATACAGCGCCATATTTGGCCAGAGAACTTGAACGATAATATAAAGAGAATATTATATATTGGATATATTTGCTATATATACTCTATACGAAAATGCTGAAATATGTTATACATACGTAGTTAAATATTAATTACGGTTTTATGTTTTGCCTCTTTTTTATTATATTTGCACGATTATTGCCAAACATGCAATAATCGTGCAAATATTTTGTTTTACATCTGTTTGCACAATATGCAGAAATAATTAAAACTAATATTAATTTTTAAAATTCATTTTATTTATGTTTGAAGGACAACCAAAAGGATTGTTTGCCCTTGCTCTTGCAAACACAGGAGAGCGTTTCGGCTATTACACTATGCTGGCGGTTTTTGCGCTATTTATGCGCGAGAATTTCGGTATGTCTGCCGATGAGGCCGGTGATTTCTATGCCACATTCTTGGCTTTTGTTTATTTCTTGCCTTTCATAGGCGGTATTCTTGCCGACAAGTTCGGTTATGGCAAGATGGTTACCATTGGTATCGTAGTAATGTTCTTGGGTTATTTGTTGCTTGCAGCTCCTCTTGGAGCCGAGTCTACAGCATATTGGGCTGTTGTAGGTGCGCTTGCACTAATCTCGATAGGTACAGGACTTTTCAAAGGTAACTTGCAGGTGATGGTGGGTAACCTTTATGATGATCCCAAATATGCAAATAAGCGCGATGCTGCTTTCTCTCTTTTCTATATGGCAATCAATATAGGTGCGTTGTTTGCTCCCACTGCTGCTGTGGAGATTATGGATTATGCTCAGAATGTTATGGGTTATTCACTTGCCGACTCTTATCACTTTGCATTTGGTGTGGCATGTGCATCACTTATTCTTTCAATAGCAATCTATTACATCTTCCGAGGTTCATTCAAACATGTTGAGGGTGGCACCAAGAAGGTTACAAATAGTGCTGCTAATGAGGAGGAACTTACTCCTGCTGAGACAAAGGCTCGTGTTGTTGCTCTATGTCTTGTGTTTGCTGTGGTTATCTTCTTCTGGATGGCTTTCCATCAGAATGGTCTTACATTGACCTATTTTGCCAATGAGTTTACAGCTAAGAGTTCAACAGGTGTTCAGAGTATGCTCTTCAGCGTATGGAACCTTGTTGCAATAATTGTAATAGTATATGCTCTTTTCTCTTTGTTCCAGAGCAAGACACAAAATGGAAAGATTATTTCGGGTGTAGTTGCAGCTGTTGCTGTTGCATTCTTGGGCTATCAGTATGTAAATATCGACGGTGCTGTTGATGTGAATGCACCAATCTTCCAGCAGTTCAATCCTTTCTATGTTGTGGCGCTTACTCCGGTAAGTATGGCTATCTTCAGCTCATTGGCAGCCAAGGGTAAGGAGCCCTCAGCTCCTCGTAAGATTGCTTACGGTATGTTGGTTGCTGCTGCCGGATTTGTTGTAATGGCTGTTGCTTCAATGGGTCTTCCTACTCCTAATGAGCAGGCTGTGGCTGGCGAGGCTGCGATGCTTGTATCACCCAATTGGCTCATAAGCACATACCTTGTGCTTACATTCGGTGAGCTTCTTTTGTCACCTATGGGTATATCTTTTGTAAGTAAGGTGGCTCCTCCCAAACTCAAGGGAATGATGATGGGTGGTTGGTTTGTTGCTACAGCTCTTGGTAACTATCTCACAAAGGTTGGTTCTGCATTCTGGGGCGACCTCTCTTTGGTTGCTGTTTGGTGTATATTTATTGTACTATGCTTGCTCTCGGCTCTATTCATGTTTATCATGATGAAGCGTCTTGAGAAGGTTGCATAATAAATCGTAAACAATATAATGCAAAAACGATGGTCCCCACAAATGGACCATCGTTTTTGTTATTTTTATATAAATGCAACCGTAAAAAAGTATTATTAATTTTGTCTATCTTGTTTCTTTGGTTATATTTGCGATAAATCGCGAATATATACTTCATTCACTGTGAAAAATATTGAAACAAGTTTCATTTTTCTCGTTCGTTTGTCGCTATATTTGCGGTATATCACAAATATAACATATGTTGTATGTGACGTTGCCAAGAGAGTGTAGGCGCAAACTTCCTTTTTATTTAGCTCTCGAGGAGTTTGTGGCCCGCGAGTTACCGGCAGGTAACTACTTTTTCATGTGGCAGGTTGAACCCACTGTAATCTTTGGCCGTAATCAGCTTTTGGAGTCTGAAGTTGATATAAATTTCTGTCGTAATAACAACATCGAGATTTTTCGTCGTAAAAGCGGAGGAGGTTGTGTCTATGCCGACCAAAGCAATATAATGCTCTCTTTTATTACATCCGACTCAAATGTAAACTCGGCTTTTAATAGCTATATGTTATTGATAGAACATGCGTTGCGTAAATTGGGCATAGATGCAAAAAGTACAGGACGTAATGATATTCTTATAGATGGCAAGAAAGTGTCGGGTAGTGCATTCTATCACCTGCACAATCGCAGTATAGTGCATGGTACAATGCTATATGATACTGATATAGAGATGATGGCATCAGCAACAACTCCATCTGACAGCAAACTAAAGAGTAAAGGGGTGGAATCGGTACGGCAACATGTTACTACCTTAAACAGATATATATCACTCCCCATAGAGGATTTCATGCAATTCATGCGCACATCCTTATGTGGTAATGAACAGTATCATTTGACCGATGTGGATATTGAACGCATCATAGAAATTGAACAAGAGTATCACAGTTCGGAATTTCTATATGGACATAACCCTGCATATACGGTGACACGTTCATTGCGTATTGAGGGTGTAGGCGAGTTTACAGTTGGCTTTGAGGTTAAGAACGATAAAGTGCGCAAAGTCTCTTTGTCGGGCGATTTCTTCCATGTAGATAATAGAATTGAAAGTTTATTGCAGCCGTTGGTTGGTGTTGTATATGAAAGAAATGCTCTTTTGGAAGCTGTTGGCAACATTGAACCTTCGGGTGTAATTGTGAATATGAATAAAGAACAACTCGAAACACTAATAAAAAACTTTTTCTGATTATGGAGAATAAAAGAACCTGTCTTTATGACAAACATGTAGCATTGGGTGCTCTCATAAGTCCTTTCGGAGGATTCGATATGCCTATTCAGTATTCAAACATAGTGGATGAACACAATGCTGTGAGACAAGCATGCGGAATATTTGATGTTTCGCATATGGGTGAAGTGCTCATAACAGGTCCGGAGAGTGAGAAATTCGTGAACTATATCTTTACGAATGATATTGCAGATGCTCCCGATGGCAAAATCTACTATGGTATGATGCTACACCCTACAGGAGGTGTTGTAGATGATCTCCTTGTGTATAAGATGGCCGACAAGCGCTTCTTTCTTGTGATTAATGCAGGTAATATTGATAAGGATGTTGCATGGATAATGGAGAATGCAAAGAACTTTGATGTAAAAGTAGAGCATCAGAGTGATATCTATGGCGAGGTCGCAGTACAAGGTCCTGATACAGAATCTATTATTGAGAGTGTGTTGGGGTTTGCATGTGCCGATATGACATTCTATACATGTAAAGAGATAGAGTATAATGGTGAGACAATAATCATAAGCCGTACTGGATACACAGGGGAAGATGGTTTTGAACTATATGGTTCACATTCATTTACCAATGAGGTGTGGGATAAACTGCTTGCTTGTGGCAAGGTTAAACCATGTGGCTTAGGCTGTCGTGATACATTGCGTTTCGAGGTGGGATTGCCTCTTTATGGAGATGAACTGACAGATGAGATAACTCCACTCGAGGCAGGTCTTGGGATGTTTGTGAAACTGGAGAAAGAGAACTTTATAGGAAAAGAGGCAATAGCAGCCCAGAAAGCCGAGGGACTGAAACGTAGGATTATAGGCATAGAACTTAAAGACAAAGCTATACCTCGTCATGGGTACGATGTCGAAGTTGGTGGTAATGTTATAGGCGTTGTTACAACAGGATATAACTCTATATCTACCGGTAAGAGTGTCTGCATGGCACTTGTCGATGCCGAATATGCAAAGATTGGTACTGAGGTTGAAGTGAGGATACGCAAACGTCTTTTCCCGGGTGTTGTTACGAAGAAACGTTTTTACGAGAAAAATTATAAGAAATAATAAGTAATCAGGTATTAATATAAAAAGTAAAATTATGAGTAAGATTGTAGAAGGTCTCTATTATGCAGAGTCACACGAGTATTTGAAAGTAGATGGTGAGTTTGGTTATGTAGGTATAACAGACTACGCGCAGCACGAACTTGGAAATGTGGTATATGTTGATATGCCCGACGTTGATGATGAGGTTGAGGCCGGTGAGGATTTTGGCGCTGTTGAGAGCGTTAAGGCGGCAAGCGACCTTATATCTCCTGTAAGTGGTACTGTTGTCGAGATTAACGATGCTCTTGTAGATCAGCCCGAACTCGTGAATGCCGATCCTTATGCCAATTGGATTATAAAGGTTCAGCTTTCCGATCCCTCCGAGGTGGAGAAACTTATGGATGCCGATGCTTATAAGGCTGCTATCGGCGAATAAAGACTTAGGGCGCATTTACAGATAGTATGTGAGTGTGCCCTTTTACCAAAAACTCTAAAACTTTTATTAAAACAGATTGACAGAATGAAGTATTTTCCCCATACACAAGATGATATTGACAAGATGCTGCAGGTTGCAGGGTTAAAGTCGATGGACGACCTGTTTGGTGAGATTCCACAGCAGCTTCTTTTCAATCGTGAATTTGCACTCCCCGAGGCTATGTCCGAGGTGGAGATACGTAAATTCTTTGAGGCACTGGGCAAGAAAAACAGCCAATTGGTATGCTTTGCCGGTGCCGGTGTCGAAGACCACTATTCACCGTCTATTATAAATCCAATTATATCAAGAGGTGAATTTCTTACGGCATATACTCCATATCAACCCGAAATATCGCAAGGAACATTGCAGTATATCTTCGAGTATCAGTCTATGATATGCGAACTTACGGGTATGGATGTTGCCAATGCATCAATGTACGATGGAACAACTGCTACAGCCGAGGCTATGATGATGACTGTTGCTGCTGCAAAGAAACGTAATAAAGTCCTCGTCTCGGCAACAATGAACCCCAAAGTAAGACGTGTAGTAGATACATATGCCTTGTATAATGGTATTGTTGTAGAGAGTATTGCAGAGAAAGATGGTGTGACCGATCTTGCCGACCTCGAGATAAAACTGCAAGGTGATGATGTCGCAGGTGTTATTCTAGCGCAACCCAACTTCTATGGAGTTGTTGAGGATTATACCGGTGTTGCCGAAATGTGTCATGCAAGAAAAGCTCTTATGGTTATGAATGCCAATCCTTTGGCACTTGCTGTGCTTAGGACACCTGCCGAGTGGGGTGCAGACATTGCATGCGGAGACGGACAGACGCTAGGTATACCTATGAACTATGGTGGCCCATATGTGGGATATCTTGCCTGCACAAATGCTTTGGTGCGCAAACTGCCTGGACGTATAGTGGGTAGCACTACTGATGTTGACGGCAAGCGTGCCTTTGTGCTTACGTTGCAAGCGCGCGAGCAGCATATACGTCGCGAGAAAGCAAACAGTAATATCTGCTCCAATCAGTCTCTAATGGCACTGTTTGTTACTATCTATATGTCGTTGATGGGTAATAAAGGCCTAAAAGAGGTAAACAGACTCTCCTACGATGGTGCACATTATATGGCTAATAAGCTTGTGGCAACAGGTAAATGTAGTATGGCTTTCGACAAACCTTTCCTTAATGAGTTTGCCGTGAAGACAACTGTATCTCCCGAGAAGATACAGGAGGCTTTGTTGGCTAAGGGAATTCTAGGAGGTGTACGCATTGCTGATGATATGCTGCTGCTATGTGTAACAGAACAGCGTACAAAGGACGAGATTGATTTATTGGTTGAAACAGTAAAGAACTTATAATTAAGAGGAGGATATTCTATGATACGCAATTATGATAAATTGATTTTTGAACTCTCTAAGGAGGGTCGTGTGGGATATTCACTTCCTAAGAGTGAGTTCGATGGTTGTTGCATGTGCAGTGAATTGCCAGCCAACTTGTGTCGTGAGAGTCTTCCCATCTTACCCGAGGTTACAGAGTTTGACGTTGTACGTCACTATACCAATCTCTCTAACAAGAACTTTGGTGTTGATACTGGATTTTATCCTCTTGGCAGTTGTACAATGAAGTACAATCCTCGTATAAACGAAGAGATGGCAGCACATCCTGCCTTTGCAGGCCTACATCCCGATGCCCCTACTTGCTCGGCGCAAGGTGCACTTGAAATATATTATAACTTGGCACAGGCGTTATCGGAAATAAGTGGATTGGCCTCATTTACTCTCAATCCTTATGCAGGCGCACATGGAGAGCTTACAGGTCTGATGATTATGCGTAAGTATCACATATTACGTGGAGATTTGAAACGTACTAAAGTCATTGTGCCCGATAGTGCTCATGGAACAAACCCCGCAAGTGCAGCTGTATGCGGATTACAGATTGTTGAGGTTAAGTCTACACCGAAAGGAACAGTGGATGTGGAGGATCTTAAACCCTTGCTCGATGATACAGTAGCCGGTATTATGATGACTAATCCCAATACCCTTGGTATTTTCGAGACAGAGATACCCGAGATATCTCGTCTTGTACATGAATGTGGAGGTTTGTTGTATTACGATGGTGCCAATCTGAATGCAGTGCTGGGTAAATGCCGTCCAGGTGATATGGGTTTTGATATAATGCATATCAATCTGCATAAGACATTCTCTACACCTCATGGTGGAGGAGGTCCCGGAGATGGTCCTGTAGGTGTACGTGCTGGGTTGGAACATCTGCTTCCCAATCCTCAGGTAAAGAAGGGCGCCGATGGAATTTTCTATCTGGATGCGGATAATGCTTCTGCAGGTTATGTCTCTAATTTCTTAGGTAATTTTGCAGTTATAATGCGTGCATATACTTATATTCTTACTCTTGGTCGTGAGAATGTGAAGATGGTCGGGCCACTTGCAGTGCTTAATGCCAACTATGTAAAAGAGTCTTTGAAAGAGGAGTATTATCTTCCCATAGAGGGGGTATGCAAACATGAGTTTGTCTTTGATGGTCTTGTTGATAAGTCGACAGGCGTGACGACTCTTGACATAGCCAAGCGCTTACTCGATTATGGATATCATGCTCCTACCATATACTTCCCATTACTTTTCCACCAGAGTATAATGATTGAGCCAACCGAGACCGAGAGCAAGGAGACACTTGATGAGTTCATTGGAGTAATGAAGAAAGTAGCTTGTGAGGCAATAGAGAATCCCGATGTTGTGAAGAGTGCGCCACACTCTACACCGGTGCGTCGACTCGATGAGACTACTGCTGCCCGTTTCCCGAAAACCACATATCGTCAGATGAAAGGATAATATTTCTTTGATGTATATATCATAATGAGTGCGAACATAAGAATGTTCGCACTCATTATGTATACTATTGTGTTCTTGTAAAAAGTATTTAATCGAGGGTGTGTAAAATCTCCTCTATCACACGGGGAAAATGCTCATATTCCAAAGCATGTACCTTCGTGGCTACATCATTTGGAGTGTCTGTCGGTAGTACCGGACAAGTTGCCTGGAAGAATGTAGTTCCTTTATCGTAATCTCCGTCTATAAGATGAATGGTTATACCGCTCTCTTTATCACCGGCAGCAACCACAGCCTGATGTACACGGTCGCCATACATCCCTTTGCCACCATGCTTTGGAAGAAGAGCTGGATGAATATTTACAATGCGTCCAGGATATGCATTTATGAATTTCTGTGGTACAAGCAACAGAAAACCTGCCAACACAATGAAGTCAATCTTGCGTTTTCTTAGTTCCTCTATAATAGTGTCTGCTTCCATGAATTCGGCTTTTGTTACGGTCATGGATTCTATTCCTAACTTCTTTGCACGCTCAAGTACATATGCGTTAGGGTTGTTTGCGACAATAAATGTTACTTCTGCATACTTGGTGGCTGCAAAGTAGTTGGCAATATTCTCGGCATTTGAGCCGCTGCCCGATGCAAATACTGCAATTTTCTTCATACCTCTCTTGTGTTTATTCTATTGGCATTAGACGACGAAGTACCTGCTCGCCGTATGTTTTTGATATTGGAATCTCTTTTATGTTAGGGTAGTCCAACTCAAGAAAAAGATTCTCTTTTTCACGACGCATAACCTTTACAAGATCCAGATTAACCATGTACGAACGATGGCAACGTACTATATTTGTATCTGCAAGGTGTTTGCTTATCTCTTTCATGGTTATGCGTATGAGTTGTTTCTTAAGTTGCTCGTTCCTGATGTACCATATACATATATAGTTATCTGCCGATTCAATGTATAGAAGATTCTCTTTGGCTACGGATAGTTGCAGTATACCACGCTCGTCACGGAATGAGATAAGCGAAATAGAACGGTTGCCTATGCTTTCGTCCATTAATAGTCTTAGCTTGGCTGTCTTTTCTTGGTATGAGAAAAAGAGAATACTTATAAGATATGGTATGAAGAGTATAAATACGGTATTTTGCAGTGCCTGCATGTAGATTACAATAGGATCTGTAGAGTTGAGGTTTATGTTACCTCTGTGGCTTGTTATTATCGCAAGTACTGTAAAAGCACCAGCAAGTAGCAGTAACTCTATAAATACCCATATAGAGTAATTTATTATTGTGATATTATGGTTTGGCCTTCTTGAGAAACGGTACATTATGATACGACTCACAGCAACCACGCTCATTCCAAGCATAACAAGAACCGAGGACCATGCAAAGTACATTGTACTGCTGAATCCTTTTGCTGTTATCCATTGAATCGATTCGAAAGGCTTGAAAATATTAATGAATACAATAGCGAATACTGATACAAATAGAACCATTATTATCTGGTTCCTCTTTTCCAAAAGGTATTTTGGTGCTTTAGAGAATAATAAAGATGTGTATATTGTTGCCATTATGTGTCTGTGGTTTTGCCCTGCAAAGTTACAATTTTTTTTGCTAAAAGATGGTAGCTTTTCTTTAAATAAAGTTTATTATGCTTTGTGCTTCTTACATTTTTCTTATTATATCTCTATTTTAGCCTCTAAATGTCATTTTATTATGTGTAAAGTGGTTATTTGTGATTTTTTTTCCATATCTTCGCGCGGAATATAACATTAGGATGACAATGGTGATAATAGACTATAAAGATGTAGATATTCACATAGATTCAAAAATTATATTGGAGAAGGTGACTTTTACGCTCTCTTCAGGCGAGTTTGCTTATATGATAGGTGCGGTAGGTTCGGGTAAATCTTCTCTTTTAAAAACCATTTATGGCGAGGTTGATATACACGATGGCAGTGCTATACTGTTTGGAGAGTATAATATGCGCACCATGCGCCGTAGCAAGTTGCCTTCTTTAAGAAAGCGGCTAGGTGTGGTTTTTCAGGATTTTCAGTTGCTCACCGACCGTAACGTACACGATAATCTTGACTTTGTGTTGCGCTCTACAGGGTGGAAAAAGGAACAGGATAGGAAGAGAAGAATAGCCGAGGTCTTGGAGATGGTTGATTTACCGCAAAAGTGGTACAAGATGCCACACGAGCTTTCGGGCGGTGAACAGCAACGTGTTGTCATTGCACGTGCAATCTTAAATAAACCCGCATTGTTGTTGGCAGATGAGCCTACAGGAAATCTTGATAGCGAGAATGGACACAAGATTATGCGCCTTCTTCATCGTATATGCAAGGAGGATGGTACAGCTGTGATGATGATTACCCATAACGAACAGTGGTTAGAGGCCTATCCTGCCAGGGAATTCCATTGTGCAAACGGTTGCTTAACAGAGAAAGTTTCTGTAGATGAGAAATCGGTGGTGTCGAATATTGATGATTAACAAATAAATAAAGATATAAGTATGAAGGTTCTTAAATTTGGCGGAACTTCTGTTGGTTCGGCCGAGCGAATGAAAAGGGTTGTAAATCTCATCTCTAATGGAGAGACAAAGATAGTGGTGCTCTCTGCAATGTCGGGAACGACAAATTCGCTGATTGAGTTCACAAATTATCTGCGTAAAGGGAATGTATTGGGTGCATGTGAGCACTCAACAATCTTGCAAGATAAATACAAACAGACAATACAAGACTTATACTCAACAGAGGAGTATGTTGATATCGCAAATACACGTGTGTCGGAGATATTCAATCATATGCGCGACCTAGCTCAGCAACCATTTACATATGAACTCGAGAAAGAGATTATAGCTCAAGGAGAGTTCATGTCTACCAATATGGTTGCACTATATATGCAGGAGCAGGGTATTGATGCAGTGTTGCTTAACTCTTTCGACTTTATGCGTCTTGCATCGAACGGGGAGCCCGATTTGGGGTATATACGTAACCATCTGTTGCAGTTGGTTGACCTTGAGGTTAAGGGCAGGATATATATTGTACAGGGATTTGTTTGCCTTAACTATGATGGCAATATAGATAATCTGCAGCGTGGTGGCAGTGATTACACTGCTACATTGATTGGCTCGGCTGTGAATGCCGAGGAGGTTCAGATATGGACTGATATAGATGGTATGCACAATAACGATCCGCGCATAGTGGATAATACTAAACCTGTACATCATTTGCATTTTGAGGAGTCGGCAGAGTTGGCCTATTTTGGTGCAAAGATTTTGCATCCAACATGTATACTCCCTGCAAAACTTACAGGAACTCCTGTACGTCTTTTGAATACAATGGACCCTGCTGCAGAAGGAACTCTTATAGACAATAACCTGACATGTCCCGGTGAGATTAAGGCTATTGCGGCAAAAGAGGGTATTACTGCTGTCAAGATAAAATCGGGACGTATGTTATTGGCGTACGGTTTCCTCAGAAAGGTTTTTGAGGTTTTCGAGACATATAAAACCTCTATAGATATGATATGTACATCAGAGGTCGGTGTGTCGGTTTCTATCGATGATGACCGTAAGTTGGATCATATTGTAGACGAGTTGCAGAAGTATGGTACTGTTACCATAGACAGGGGTATGTGTATAATATGTGTTGTGGGTGATTTGAACTGGGAAAATGTTGGGTTTGAGGCTTGTGCAATGCAGGCAATGAAGGATATTCCAGTGCGTATGGTATCATATGGAGGTAGTAACTACAATATCTCTTTCCTGGTGCGTGAAGAGGATAAGGAGCGTGCATTACGTTCGTTGAGCGATACAATCTTTAATTCCAAGAATTGATAAGAGAATGAATACTCAATTTCCTATAGCGGCGTTCAAGAATATTGAAACGCCGTTTTATTACTATGATATGGATTTGCTGAATGAGACGTTGGCTACAGCACGTAGAGAGGCCTCAAAGTATGAGGGATTCCATATACATTATGCTGTCAAGGCTAACTTTAATCCTATGATTCTGGAAGCAGTACGTGAACAGGGTTTAGGTGCAGACTGTGTGAGTGGTGGTGAGGTAAATGCTGCTCTTAGGGCCGGAATATCAGCTGATAAAATTGTCTTTGCCGGTGTTGGTAAAACCGATAAGGAGATAGCTCTGGCGCTTGATGCCGGTATATTCTGTTTCAATATAGAGTCGATACCTGAGGTAGAGGCCATAGAACGTCTTGCGTCTGAACGCAACGTGGTTACAAACGTTGCAATACGTGTAAATCCTAACGTAGGAGCGCATACTCATGCAAATATTACTACAGGACTTGCCGAGAATAAGTTTGGTGTCAACTATGAACAGTTGGATGAGGTAATTGATGTTATTGAATCTTGTAACCACCTCAAACTCATTGGTCTGCATTTCCATATAGGTTCACAGATTCTTGTCATGGATGATTTTATAGCTCTGTGCAGCCGAATTAATGAATTACAAAGCCTTTTGCGTGAGAATCGTTCAATTGTATTGCCGCATATAAATGTTGGTGGTGGTTTGGGTATACGATATGACGCTCCCGATGAATATGATATCCCTGATTTTGCTCTCTATTTCCAGACATATGCCAAGCATCTGTGCTTACAGAAGGGGCAGCAACTTCATTTTGAGTTAGGTCGCAGTCTGGTTGGACAGTGTGGCTCTTTAATAACTCGTGTGACATATGTAAAGCGTGGCTCACGTAAGCAGTTTGCTATAGTAGATGCAGGAATGAACGACCTCGTACGTCCTGCAATGTATGGTGCATACCACAAAATAGAGAATCTTACTTCTTGCAAAGAGTGTGAATTGTACGATGTGGTAGGTCCGGTATGCGAGTCTTCTGATGTATTCTGTAAGGATATAGAGTTGCCGGCAACAGATAGGGGCGATTTTTTTGCCATACGTTCGGCCGGAGCTTATGGTGAGGCTATGGCATTTGGTTATAACTGCAGGGCATTGCCCAAAGCTTATTATTCCGATACTATCTGAATAATTTAATCTTTGATGTTATGATATTGCACCCACTTAATACGTTTGTTATTGTGGGTGCATTTCTTGTAAATGCGTTAAGTATCATTCAAACCTTATGGCCTTGGTAGGTACAATGCGAGATATAAGCATTGAAGGAAGTACAAGCATTGCTGTAGAGATTACGAACATACCGATATTCATAGGTATAAGCCACCATGTAAATTCAATAGGTACACACTCCATATAATACATTGCCGGGTCTAGCTTTACTATACCTGTATGTTGCTGTACCATACAGGTTGTTATTCCTATTATATTACCGATAATCATGCCGCGTCCTATAATGAACATTGCATATAGTAGGAAAATCTTTCTTATGGATATATTTCGGGCGCCTATGGCTTTTAGGATACCTATGAGATTCGTCTTTTCAAGAATAAGGATAAGTAGTCCAGATATCATTGTAAAACCAGCAATTCCAAGTACCAAAATAAGAATAATCCATACCGTCTGGTCCAATAGGTTAAGCCATGCAAATAGATGTGGCTCGGCTTCTTCTATTGTTTGTACAAATATTCTTTGGTTATTCTCTTCGGCAATCTCATTTATAGCTTCCAGAAGATTGTCTCTGCTCTCTTCAAGGTTCTCGTAGTTGTCTATTGAGACCTCTATACCTGTTGACATATTATCGTCCCACTCATTAAGACGCCTTGTTGTGTATATGTCTGTAATAGCCAGCACTTCATCAATCTCGTTGAGGTGTGTCTGATATATGGCTGCAACGGTCAGGCGTCGTGCCTTTATGCCGTTGTGCATAAAATAGATATTAAGTTTATCTCCACTCTTTAACCTTAACTTATTGGCAGTCGTGTTTGAAATAAGTATCTTGCCGGATGCTGTTGTGTCGCTGAATTGTGGCATTGTGCCGTCAATGATATGCGCCGATATGAAGTCTGTGTCGTAGTTGGCACCTATTCCTTTAAGAAGTACTCCCTCCAACTCCTCTCCGGTAGAAATGAGGCCTGCTTTGTTTATGTAGGTCTGAACATGTGCTATACCATTGCACTGTAGTAGTCTGTCGCACTCCTCTTTGCCTGCTACTAACGGTTGTTCACTGTAATAGTTGTGTATCTGTATGTGACTACCGAAACCTATTACTTTCTCTTTAATCTGTTGCTTGAATCCGACAATTATGCATATGGACGCTGTCATAACCATTATTCCCACTGCAACACCCCATTGGGCTATCGTTACAGCAGGTTTAGATACACGTTTGCCTTCGTTGCGTGTGCCGAAGAGACGCTTGGCTATGAATAGTTCCATGCTCATTTTTGTGTGCGAAGATACAATTTATTTGGTATAAAATAGAAAGAAGGAGGCAATTAATCATTGCCTCCTTCTTTCTATTTTTTGTAGATTGTTTGTTTATTTATCCTAATGTTTATTAGAGACGGAAGTCAACACCGATTGTTGCGTTGTGTGTCTTACGCTCGTAACGTGTTCCGGTCAACATGTTGTTGTCGGGAGCATAGTTAGCGTAGCAGTAACCGAAGTTGATGTCTATCTTCTCAGTGAGGCTATACTTACCACCAACACCTGTCATGAATGAATCGTTGATGAAAGCAAGATCGCTTGTATAGTTGTCATTGATACCGAAGTTAGAGAACTGTATACCGGCAGAAACAAGGAACTTATCTGTAACTTTGAACTCTGCACCGCAAAGATACTCGATTGTGTTGCGGCTCAACTTACGCATATTGTCGCCACCCATAAGAGACTCAATCTTAGCATCCTTGTCGAAATAGTAGTTCCAACCAGCCATCACCTGAAGACGGGGAAGAGCCTGCCAAGAACCTGCAAGTGAAAGGATTGCGGGGGCATCGGCACGAAGGGTATTGCCGTCGGCAAAACCACCAAGATACTGTCCGAGTGCACCACCTGCCATCTGCTCAATTGCTCCGGAAGAAAGACCAAGCGTACCAAGAGCAGGTATATCGTCAAGAGCCTTGTTTGCTTCAATTGCAATCTTCTTTGTGTCGTTCTCTATGTTGGTAACAGCGCGGAACTCATATTTTGCAGCAAAGTTGAAGTTTCCAATCTTGTAGTCCAAACCTACGA
>JAFWBM010000007.1 GCA_017507105.1 Bacteroidaceae bacterium | reverse complement strand
TGCCTCTTTGAGTACGTCGCGCATGCCTGTGAGCACACGTGCTGTGACGTCGTAGAGGTCTTGTCCCTGTTTCATGATGTTGAGGTCGTAGTCGGGTGTTATCTCGAAGAGCTGTAGCACTTGGTCGAGCATCTGACGATGTTGCCCGGTGACGCATACTATGGTGTTGAATATGTCGGGATGTTTGCGGAACTCCTTTACAAGTGGTGCCATCTTGATGGCTTCGGGACGGGTTCCGAAAACGAGCATTACTGTTTTCATATATATCTCTCTATTATGGTGCGACGCAGTTCCTCGAACTCGGATGCCTCCTCGGAGGATATCTCATCGGCTATCTTGTCGATGTCCTCGAATAGGAGCGATGATGCCTCGATGAGGAGTTCTTCTCCCTTTGGCATTCTCTGTTCCATAGGCATTAGTCGAGTGTGTTATCGCGATACCATTCGTTGTACGACTCAAGGTCTATCTTCCCCGAGTTTATCTGCAGGTAATCGGTGTGTCCTTTGTTTCTTTGGCGACGGCACAGTCCGTTTGCCCTGTAGTTGTTTATTGTGGTCATGAGCATGGGAAAGGGGTGCTCTTTCATATAGATTACTGTGGGGTCGGTATCGGTGAGTGCTATCTGCTCGAGCAGATAGGCCGATTTCTCGAATGCTACCCAGTAGTCGCCCAGACGATACAGATGCACCTTATTCTCGTTGTGCAGCTCGCGACGAAGGATGTTCCTTTGCTCTTTGCTGAAGAGAAGTGCGAGCTGGTCGAAGATGTTTGTTTGCGCTGTGCTGCTCATATGCTATATTGCTTTACAGAAGTTGCAGATAGCCGTCGCTTATGTCGGTGATGACCACTGCGGCTATGCCTTGTATGTGTACTACTACTTTCTTGCTGCGATGATGCGATACTTTAATGAAGGTGCCCTCTACTCCATCGAACAGGCCTCCCACTATCTTTACCGGGGTGCCCTTGGCTAGGTTTATCTCATTGGCCGATAGGTATATGAGACTCTCGTCGTGGGTCTCGCATACGTCGATAAAGTGTTGCATCTCTTTATCGGGTACTACGATGGGGAGGTTCTTTCCGTTTACATGGTTTGTGAGATACTGTAGGTAGTCGACACCTCTCTTCAGTTCTTGTATGCGGCTCTTTACGCTGTGTACGAATATTAGGTTATTGATTGCCGGTATCAGCCGACGCTCTTTCTTCTTTTGGTTGTTGGTTACTATACCCTGCTTCATGGGAACGAAACACTCTACGGAATGGCTTTCGAGGTAGCTCCTGGCTTTTAGCTCGCGCCCGAAGGTGGCGCTCATTGCATACCATGAGAGGGTGTCGTTGTTTTCCACACTATTTAAAAAGGTAAACGGGTATTCTCTTTTGCGTAAAGGGATATTCTCTTGGCTCCCTGAAACTGTCGCATATTGCTATGTTTCAAGAACTTACACAACAAAGAACTATTATAGTTCGTTATTGGATGTATTATGTTTGGAACTGTTCCCACACTGTTCCTGATTATCAATCTTCTAAAAGAAGATGTATATTCAAGTACAAACTTAATAATAATATTTCAAAAACAGTAGAATTATCTTAAAAATTCTTTTGAAACAGTAAATTTAATATCTCGGTCGATGGAATATCATATTGCAAATGAGAGATAAAAAACAGAAACTGAGATTTATTCTTTTCCGGCGGCACTTCACTTTAGCTCCACTCTACACTTTAAATGAGCTGATATTCAATCTCTTATACAAATCTTCTCTTTGTCGGCCTCCTTATATTTAAAGCACGCCCTACCTATCAATCTTCTTTTAGAAGATTGATAGGCAAGGTGGATATACAAAAGAGGCAATTTGTTCCCGAAAGAGGTTACAATAGGTTTATTATTCTTCGGTTTGCCTTGTCTACTACTTCGGTCTTCAACGATGCCAGATATATTCGGGTTGTCTTCTCCGAGTCGTGTCCCATCCCTTCGCTAATAACAGAAATAGGTATGCCTTTGTCGCGTGCTATGCTTGCCCATGAGTGCCGTGCCACATACATTGTAAGCGGTATGTCGAGTCCCAGGGTTCGGCCTATCTCCTTGAGATGACGATTTATGAGAAACATTGCGTTCTGGTATTGTTGTCGTGGATTGTTACAGGGGTCCTTGATTATGGAAAAGAGATATGGCGAGGATGGATGGGCTGCATATCGGCTGAGGATGGTCTGCATGCATGGCTCCCAGCGTATGACAAGCTGCTGGCCGGTTTTCTTACGTCTATAGGAGAGGATGCCATCTTTGAGATTACTCTTTCGCAGATGGGCTATATCGACAAATGACATGCCGCGTGTGTAGAAACTGAAAAGGAACATGTCACGGGCGAACTGTCGGGAGGGATGTTGCTTCAGTTCCATCTTCTTTATATCGCGTATGGCTTCAATGGCTATGGCCCGCTTTGTGGTTTTCTCTATAGAGGTGAAGACGTGGCTGAACGGCCTGCTATCAGTCACAAGCCCCTCTTCCACTGCCCTATTGTATATGACCCTGAGCTGTTTCATATAGAAAGAGATTGTATTGGGCGAAAGCTGTTGCCTGCGAAGATGGTATTCGTATGCCTCGAGCATGGTACTATCGAGGGATGTAAGGGGTACATCTATACCATACCTGAAACGTCTGAAACTGTTTAGAGCTGTGGCACATATCTCGGCTGAACGCATGCGCCCTATACTGCGGTAGCGGGCCGTAGTGCGTTGCATATAGAGAAAGAGGCTGTCGCGGTTGCTCTGTCTCAGGAATTCTTCTATTATATGCCGGGCTGTGTGTGGCTGTTGCATGCTTGCGGCATTATGCATTATGGCAATAATAAGTTCCTTATCGTGCAGTATTGCCTGTTTAAGGATATTTATATAGTGAGCACGCTGCGATGTTGCATCGGCATTGCCGTCTCCAAGTATCTGTTCCAGCTCTTTGGGAAATATGGAGTAGGTGGTAGAGTGCTCTATTACCTCACCGTTATATTTCAGTTGATAGCAGATGTTTCCTTCTTTATTCTCGGCCATCGCAGAGTCAGATTTCATTTTTACATAGAACATAGATGTCGGTTTTTAAAGGTTGTTTGGTTACTGCTGTCTTACATAAAAACAAGCCCCACAGCTAGGAGTAACTTTGGGGCTAAATCTCACAAACGAGATGGTTTTTTAATTTTTTTTCACAAAAAAAAGAGTCTGCGAATATCACTATTGGCAGACTCGAAAAAGGTTGTTAGAATTAGATCTTAACTTAATTAACTTAATTATATTAACTTAAAAAGAGTTTTCATCTAAATATACCGGAAGTTGTTTAAATTAATATTGCTATATCTCTTTTATAGAAGAAATTTAAGCAACTTCTTATTTATGTGTGTAGAACTTGTGAGGAGCTATCATGTTCTCGGGACGCAACAGTTCGTCCAGCTCTTCTTTTGTCAGCAGTTTCTCTTCCAATACAAGGTCGTAGACACTGCGGTTCTCCTTGAGCGCACGTTTCGCTATCTTGGCAGAGTTCTCGTATCCGAGGGTGGGATTGAGGGCTGTCACAATACCTATGCTGCCCATAACCAACTCGCGGCAGTGTCCCTCGTTGGCGGTGATACCGTCGACACAGAGTGTGCGAAGACGTGTCATACCTTTGAGCAACATGCGGATTGATGATAATATTGCGTGAACAAGAACCGGCTCCATTACGTTGAGCTGCAACTGTCCTGCCTCGGCTGCGAAGGTCACTGTAAGGTCGTTACCGATGACGCGGAAACATATCTGGTTCACCACCTCGGGGATAACGGGATTTACCTTACCGGGCATGATACTTGAACCGGGCTGCATGGGAGGCAGATTTATCTCGTTGAGTCCGCAACGTGGACCGCTTGACAAGAGACGGAGGTCGTTACATATCTTTGACAATTTAACAGCAAGGCGTTTCAATACCGATGAATACATTACTGATGAACCGGCATCGGGAGTTGCCTCTACAAGGTTACCGGCAAGAACGAAGTCGCGCTTTGTGACATCGGCCAATGCCTTCACGCATGCCTCGGCATATCCGGGCTCGGTGTTTATACCTGTACCGATGGCTGTTGCACCCATGTTAACCTCGAGGAACAACTTGGCTGCCTCATTAAGACGGAGTACCTCCTCTTCGAGAGTTGCTGCAAATGCCTCGAACTCCTGACCAAGAGTCATGGGCACTGCGTCTTGCAACTGAGTGCGGCCCATCTTTAGTATTCCTTCGAACTCCTTACCTTTTGCACGGAACGATGATATAAGATTTGCGAGCTCGGCAACAAGGTCTTCGTTGTGGTAGATGAAACAGAGCTTGAATGAGGTGGGATATGCATCGTTGGTGGACTGTGACAGGTTCACATGATCGTTGGGGTGGCAATATTTATACTCGCCTTTCTCGTGACCAAGAATCTCGAGAGCGCGATTGGCAACCACCTCATTTATGTTCATGTTTGTAGATGTACCTGCACCACCCTGCAAAAGGTCTACGGGGAACTGGTCGACAAGTGCACCACCTATAATCTCTTCACATGCTGCCTTGATTGCATTTCCTATTGTTGCATCAAGCGTACCCAACGACATGTTTGCATGCGCTGCCGCCCACTTCACCTGTGCCAATGCCTTTACATAATAGGGATGGTCGCTTATTGTAATACCACTAATCTCGTGGAAGTTCTCAATAGCACGCAATGTCTGCACACCATAATATGCATCCGCGGGAACTTGAATCTCACCCAATGAATCGTGTTCTAGACGAGTTTTCATCATTGTCAATTTTAAAGTTTCACTTTGTTATTTATTATCCCAAAACAGTGTTAAAGTGACACTCACCGTTACACTATTGCATAGGCTAATATAAGCATTAAAACAATACGACAATGGAATTTTTATTTTTTTATTGATAAAAACTTATTTTTTTGTGGTTTCTTATGTGAAACAACAAAACGACAAGATACAAAAGGAGAAAAAAATGGCTTTACAATATATTCTGATGCAGATATAACATATTTCCAAAAGAAACTAAAAAGCGGAAAGATGTGACAAAGGAGCATAAGTTGTGTATTGTTTATTATGATTATCTTGTCACTTGGAATTTGCAATCCGAGGGGCCGGAACAAGTATGCTCAAAAACGGCTGATAAGAAATTCGTCGGGAGGTTACCTCCCGACGAATGAAAAAGAGTGTTATTATTTTATCTTGTTTACTATGGCATCGATTACAGCTATTGCTGTTACGTTAAGAATATCATTTACGGAACTTTCAAAATCGATGAAATGGATGGGTTTGTTCAATCCCATCTGTATGGGACCTATGATTTCGGTATCGGGGCTCAGTGCCTGAAGCATCTTATATGAGCTGTTGGCTGCATTGAGGCAGGGGAAGACAAGGGTGTTGACCTCCTTGCCTTTAAGACGCGAGAATGGATATTTTGTATCGCGTAGTTCGCTGTTCAGCGCTACGTTTATCTGCATCTCGCCATCTATGGCCCAATCGGGATGCTCGCGCTGCAGACGCTCTACTGCCTCGTGTACACATCCGGCACTACCACCTTTGTCGCTTCCGAAATTACTGTACGATACCATTGCCATCACCGGTTCGTGATTAAAGAAGTGAACTGCCTTTTCACTGAGCTTGGCTATATCTACCAGAGTATCGGTATTGGGACTGCGGTTTATCAGTGTATCGGCAATGAAGTATGTTCCTTTCTTGGAGTTAAGGATGTGCATGGTGGCAAAATTATTACACCCTTCTTGCAGGCCTATTACCTCCTTGGCTACCTTTATGGTATTGGAGTATTTTGTGTAGAGACCTGTAATGAAGGCATCGGCCTCTCCTGTCTCTACCATCATCATACCAAAATAGTTGCGCTCGAACATTTTGTCATTAGCCTCTTCAAAGGTGTATCCCTCGCGTTGCAGTTTATCGGTGAGGATACGTGCATAACGTTCGCGACGGGATGCCTCACGGTCGTGACGAAGATTTATAACCTCTATACCATCGAGGCTCAGGTCAAGTTCCTTGGCAAGTTTCTCTATGCGCTCGTCGTTACCTAACAGAATGGGATAACATATTCCCTCCTCCTTGGCCTGTACTGCGGCTTTCATCATTGAGGGATGAACACCCTCGGCAAACACCACGCGTTGCGGATTGGAACGTGCTGTATCATATATCTGCTGTGTGAGTTTAGACTCACGTCCCATAAACTCGAGAAGATGCTCTTTGTAAGCTTCCCAATCGGTTATGGTCTTACGAGCTACACCACTCTCTATTGCTGCTTTGGCTACAGCTGTCGACACCTCGGTAAGCAGACGGGGATCGACGGGTTTGGGGATGAAATATTCCCTGCCGAATGTGAGGTTACTTACATGATATACCTCGTTTACTACCTCGGGAACCGGTAACTTGGCAAGGTTGGCAATTGCATGCACAGCTGCCAGTTTCATCTCTTCGTTTATGGCTGTTGCGGCGGTGTCCAAGGCACCACGAAAGATATAGGGAAAACCTATTACGTTGTTTATCTGGTTGGGATAATCGCTTCGGCCGGTACTCATAAGAACATCGGGGCGACTGCTCATTGCATCCTCGTATGAGATTTCGGGGACCGGATTGGCAAGTGCAAAGACAATGGGGTCGGCTGCCATTGAGCGTACCATCTCTTTTGTAAGTACATTGCCTTTCGAGAGACCCAGAAAGAGATCGGCACCGGCAACGGCCTCGGATAGAGTGCTGATATCGCGACGCGATGTTGCAAACTCCACTTTTTCGGGGGTCAGGCCGGGACGGTTGTCACAGATAACTCCCTTGCTGTCGAGCATTACTATATTCTCTTTCTTTACACCAAGGGCTACATATAAACGCGCACATGATATTGCTGCTGCACCGGCACCGTTTACCACAACCTTAACCTTTGATATATCCTTTCCGTTTACCTCCAGTGCATTTAACAATCCGGCAGCAGATATTATGGCTGTTCCATGCTGGTCGTCGTGCATAACGGGTATATCAAGTTCGGCCTTAAGGCGTCTCTCTATCTCGAAGCACTCGGGGGCCTTTATATCCTCGAGATTGATTCCTCCAAAGGTGGGCGAGATGGCCTTTACCGCCTCTATGAATTTATCGGGGTCGGTCTCGTCGACCTCTATATCGAAGACATCTATTCCTGCATATATCTTGAAAAGCAATCCCTTGCCTTCCATGACGGGTTTTCCGCTAAGGGCTCCTATATTGCCTAAACCAAGCACTGCCGTTCCATTGGATATTACGGCTACGAGGTTGCCTTTATCGGTATATCGGTAGGCGTTATCGGCATCTTTCTGTATCTCGAGACATGGCTCGGCTACACCGGGCGAATAGGCCAAAGAGAGGTCGGCTTGGGTAAAATAGGGTTTTGTTGGTATAACCTCTATCTTTCCGGGACGTTTTCCTTCGTGATATCTAAGTGCATCCTCTTTTGTTACTTTTGCCATATATATTATATTTTATAGGTTTCTAAAATTAATAATCTACTGTAGTGAGTCGTTCTCTACTCCGACTCCGAAAAGTGCAAAGTCGTATTTCACAGGGTCGTCGGGAGAAATAATGCGCAGTTTTGCTGTCAGTTCCTCTACTGTGCGACGGTCGTTATGTTTACGTTCTATAAGTCCTAGCATACGTCCTATACGTGCGACATGTACGTCGAGCGGAATCATCAACTGCGATGGGGATACCTCCTTCCATATTCCCAAATCCACTATACCATCATTGCGACAGAGCCATCGCAACATCATATGTAGTCGCTTGCATGCCGATGCCGGCCGACCGCTTGCTGCAACAGGATTGGATATATGTCGCGTTGCGGTATTATCATTGGCTGCTGAAAGTTCGTTACGCAACGACTCTATTCCACTCCATACATCCTTATCAACAAAGAGGGATTCTATTGAGTTGTTGCACTGGTATATTTTCTGTAGTCCGCGACATAGATATATAAAGTCGCGTACAAAGAATGTACGATGTATATTCAATGCGGGATCGAGACTCTCCCACTCCCTGCGCATGACAAAATCGTATGGCTTGCCACCCATTATATCGAAAAGCATCTTGTTGCCTGAACGTATTATCATCTTACGGTTTCCCCAGGCTATGACCGATGCAAGCAATGATACTATCTCTATATCTTTTCTATCGCTGAAGGCATGAGCAAACTGAACGGGGTCACTTGCTATAAACTCCTTGCAGTTGTATTGCTTTACTTTTTCGTCAAGCAGTTGTTTTATCTTATCCATTCAAAATTATGATGTTTCTTTCAGTTGACACGAGCAACCTTGTCACCGTTGAAGAAGTTAAGTATGTTGGTAGCTGCAAACTGTGCCATTTCGCGACGGCCCTCGACGGTTTGGGTTCCTATATGAGGTGTAAGAACTGTATTATCCATTGTAAGCAGTTGAGCCGATACTGTATCGTTGAACTCATATACATCGAGCCCTGCCCCTGCTATCTGTCCACTTTCGAGTGCTGATATAAGTGCTGATTCATCTATCAAGGCTCCACGTGCTGTGTTTATTATGTATGCCGATGGTTTCATCAACGATAGAGTTGCATTGTTTACAACATGGTGGGTCTGTGGGGTAAGTGGTGCATTTAACGACAAGACATCTGATTGCGAGAAGAGTTCATCGAGAGTTACGTAACGTACATCCATCTGCTGCTCTATTGCTGTCGAAAGTCGGTTACGGTTATGATATAGGACCTTCATTCCGCAAGCCTGTGCCCTACGTGCAACTGCACTTCCTATCCTACCCATGCCATATATTCCAAGAGTCTTGCCATAGAGCGATGCTCCAAGATTTTTCATTATGCCCTTTACATAGTTTCCTTGACGCTGTTGCTTGTCGAATGAGGTTATGCCACGCATTACATCAATCATAAGTCCCAAAGCTATATCTGCAGTAGGCTCGGTTACAGGATCGGGGGTGTTTGCCACTGCCACGTTATGGGCTGTACATGATGCTATGTCTATATTGTCGTAACCTACTGCAAAGTTGGCTACAATCTTGAGTTTTGCAGCATGCTCTATCAACCGTTTGTCTATAGGGAAATTCCACATCGAGAGTATTGCATCATAATCGGATACTATAGCCAGCACCTCGTCGTATGTAAAACTTTCAACACCGGGTGCAGGCATGGTCACCTCAAAATCTTTCAATATCTCGCGGTACAAATCACCGAAGATATTGTATGTAATCAAGACTTTCGGTTTCATATCAGATGTATAATATGGAATATGTTAGTTTACAGACAGATAGGCATCGAGGTTTTTCATGGCTGTATACATAGCCTCATCTACCTCTTTACGTGCCGGTGCCAATGGCAAACGAAGATTATTACCCATCTTGCCTTGATGTGACAACAGCGCCTTAACACCTGCCGGATTACCATCGGCAAAAAGCAGACTGCACACTTCATTGAAAGCACTCTCCATCTTACGTGCATTCTCGACCTCTCCGTTTGCCATGTAGTGTACCATTTGTGTAAATGCGGCCGGATATGCATTTCCGAAGACAGTGATGGCTCCTACACCACCGGCCTGCATTATGTCGCACACAAGACCGTCATCGCCCGACAAGAGGTCGAAGCCTTCGGGAGCACGCTCAATTATCTCCTTTATCTGCTTGAGATTGCCCGACGCCTCTTTAACTCCTACTATATTGGGGCACTCGTTGGCCAAACGTATTACTGTATCGGGCAACAGATTGATACCTGTTCGTCCGGGAACATTATATAGATATATGGGTAACTGAGTACATGCGGCTATCGCTCTATAGTGGCGGTAGAGTCCCTCCTGATTGGGTTTGTTATAATATGGAGTGACAGAGAGTATTGCATCTACTCCGGTAAGGTCCTCGTCGAGAATCTCGTTTACAAGTGCTTGCGTAGAGTTGCCACCCATACCTAGAAGAATAGGAAGACGACCCGCTACCTTATCTATGACGCGCTTTCGGATATTACGTTTCTCTTCTATTGTCAGTGTGGGAGTCTCTGCTGTTGTACCAAGCACACATAGGAAATCGGTATTTCCATCAAGCTGTGTCTGTACAAGATTATCAAGTGCTTCGTAGTCTACTTCACCGGTCTCTGTAAAAGGTGTAACAAGTGCAACACCCATACCTTTCATCTTATTTTGCGTCATAGTTTTATTTATTTTATTTCGAATGACAAAAGTACATCATTTTTTGCCAATATCATAAAATTTTACGTATAAATTTACATTTTAATTAATATGTGACATATAGTAAATCTACTCCAACATTGCAAGGAACTCATCTTCGCTCACAAGTTGTATTCCTAATTTCCGGGCTTTCTCCAACTTGCTGGGACCCATATTATCACCTGCAAGAATAAACGTAGTGGATTTACTTACACTACCAACATTCTTTCCTCCATTCTTCTCTATCATCTCTTTATATTCGTCGCGTGAATGACGGCTAAAGACTCCGCTGATAACAATGCTTTTACCTTTAAGGATATCGCTGCTCTCTTTAACAAACTCTTCGTCTACCTCGAATTTCAATCCTGCTTTTCTGAGACGTTCCACAAGAATACGGTTGTTCTCGTCGGCAAAGAATTTTATAACACCGGTTGCTATCCTCTCGCCAATATCGTCAACGGCGGTAAGTTGCTCGAGTGTTGCATCCATAATTGCATCTATATTACGGAAAGAACGGGCAAGACGTTTAGCAACGGTAGCACCTACAAAACGTATTCCCAATGCGAACAACAGACGTTCAAAGGGGACATTGAGCGATGAGCGTATTCCGGCTATGATATTGTCGGCCGACTTGGCTCCCATACGTGGCAAAAACATAAGGTCGGATGAGTCGAGCGTGTAAAGATCGGCAATATCCTTCACCAGTCCGAGAGCAAAGAGTGTCTCTATGGTCTCGGGACCGATTGAATCTATATTCATTGCATCACGCGACACATAGTGTTCTATACGCCCCTTAAGCTGGGGAGGACACTCCCTCTCATTAGGACAATAATGGGCTGCCTCGCCATCTATACGTATGAGGGGAGTTCCACACTCGGGACACTTATCGACAAAACGAACCTTGTCGCCTATGAGCAGACGCATATCCATATCCACACCTGTTATCTTGGGGATAATCTCACCTCCCTTCTCTACATATACCATATCCCCTATATGCAGATCCAGGTTATCAATGATATCGGCATTATGCAACGATGCCCTACGCACCACTGTTCCGGACAATTGTACGGGATCGAGATTTGCAACCGGGGTAACTACACCTGTACGACCTACCTGATATGTTACCTCGCACAGACGTGTAACGGCACGCTCGGCCTTGAACTTATAAGCTATTGCCCAACGTGGAGACTTTGCTGTATATCCCAGATGTCTCTGCTGACGCAAAGAGTTTACTTTGAGAACAATGCCATCGGTTGCAAAGGGAAGTTCCTTGCGTTTGACATCCATCTCGTCTATGAAGTTGTATATCTGCTCAAGTGTTGCACATTTACGCATCGTGTCCGACACTTTAAAACCCCATTGCTGCGCATACATAAGATTTTCGTAATGACCATCGGTTGGCAATGACTCGCCCAACATGTAATAGAGATAGGCATCGAGACGACGTCTTGCCACAACCGCAGAGTCCTGTAACTTAAGTGTTCCGGCTGCAGCATTTCTCGGATTGGCAAAAAGCGGTTCTCCCTGCTTCTCGCGCTCTTCGTTCAACTGTTCAAAGACTGCCCAGGGCATAAGAACCTCGCCACGAATCTCGAACTCATGAGGGTAGCTACCCGATAGCAAAAGAGGAACGGTACGTATTGTACGGACATTGGCTGTCACGTCATCGCCCTTTTCACCATCGCCACGTGTCACTGCCTGGACGAGCTTGCCATCGGCATAGGTGAGAGATATTGATGTTCCGTCAAATTTAAGTTCGCAGCAAATCTCAAAATCCTCATTTAACGCACGCTTTACCCTATCATAGAAATCGGCTACCTCGCTCTTTGAGTATGTATTTCCCAATGACAACATAGGATATTTATGCTGTACCTGCTTGAAATCCTTTGTTATATCGCTACCTACACGCTGAGTAGGAGAAGTTGGGTCGTACATATGTGGATGTGATGCCTCAAGATCCTGCAACTCTCGCAACAGAGTATCGAACTCCATGTCAGTTATCTGTGGAGCATTAAGAACATAATAGTTGTAGTTATGTGTATGTAGAATAGAGCGCAGTTCAAGTATTCTTTCCTCGGATGTCATCTTGTTTGCTTTTGGTTCGCGAATATAGCAAAAAAAAGCGCATCAATGGCTGATGCGCTTTTATAATATAAGTTAATTTAAGCTTTTCTACTTACTACTGCTTTAAGGAAGTCCATAATAAGGGGGCTTGGATGAAGCACTGTGCTTGAATACTCGGGGTGATACTCTACACCGATAAACCAGTCGAGTGTCTGATGCTCCAATACCTCTATCAATGATGTATCGGGGTTGATACCTGTACACAACAATCCGGCTTTCTCGAACTCAGCTGTATATTGGTCGTTGAACTCGTAGCGATGACGATGACGCTCTACAATCTTGTCTGTACCATATGCAGCCTGAACCTTACTACCTGGTGTCAATACGCACTCATATCCACCAAGACGCATGAGGTTACCGTTGTTGCTTATAGCCTTCTTCTCTTCCATCATATCAACAACTGGATGGGTTGATTTAGGATCGACATCTGAACTATTTGCATCAACATATCCCAATACGTTACGGGCAAACTCTATTGCCATTACATGCATACCGAGACATATACCAAGAGTTATCAGGTTGTTCTCGCGGCAATATTTGACAGCTGTAATCTTGCCCTCCAGTCCTCGCTGACCAAATCCGGGACAGATTACATATCCGTCCATGCCTGCAAGTTTATCGGCAACGTTAGCTTCGGTTATATCCTCACTGTTTATGAAGTGGCATTTTACCTTACTATCGTGATATACACCCGACTGGGACAAACTCTCGTACAAACTCTTATAAGCATCACGAAGATCGTATTTTCCTACAAAACCTATATTTACCACACGTTGAGCATTATTGCGGCGCTCAATAAAGTTACGCCAAGGCAATAGTCCCGGAGTTTCGCCTACCTCCATACCGACAAGTCGCAATATAGCCGAGTCCAGTCCCTGATCCTGCATTCTGATAGGAACCTCGTATATTGATGGAACATCCGGACTGTGTACTACACAATCGGGCATGACGTTACAGAAACTTGCTACCTTACGCATAAGAGAAGCATCCAAATCGTGCTCGGCACGAAGCACCAAAACATCGGGTTGAATACCAAGGCTCTGCAACTGCTTTACGCTATGCTGTGTTGGTTTTGTTTTAAGCTCACCTGCAGCCGACAGATAAGGAACAAAAGTAAGATGAACACATACGGCACGCTTACCCAACTCCCACTTCAGCTGTCTGATAGCCTCGAGATAGGGCAAACCCTCAATATCACCTACAGTACCACCAATCTCGGTAATTACAAAATCAAGATCCTCTTTTTTGCTTACAAGCAACATGCTGCGCTTTATTTCGTCGGTAATGTGGGGAACCACCTGCACAGTCTTACCCATATAATCACCGCGACGCTCTTTCTCTATAACCTCTCGATATATTCTACCGGTTGTAAATGTATTCCAGCGTGTTGTCTTTATATCTGTAAAACGCTCATAATGACCCAAGTCGAGATCGGTTTCACGACCATCAATTGTAACATAGCACTCACCATGTTCATTAGGATTCAGTGTTCCGGGATCAACATTGATGTATGGATCAAACTTCTGTATTGTTATTTTGTACCCGCGAGCTTGTAACAGCTTGCCTATAGAGGAAGATATCACTCCCTTACCAAGTGAAGAGGCTACACCTCCTGTCACGAAAATATACTTTGTGTCGGCCACGATATAAAAATTTTAAGACTGTTCTATTTTGTCATTTTCTGCATTGAAACTGCAAAAATCATTCGCAAAGATAGAAAAGAAAATTAACACGTTGATAGAATAGAATAAAAAAATTCATCTGAAGATGATTTTTTTGCTAAGCATAATCAGAAATACAAATTCTTATAGTTTTCCTTTATTTATTTGAAAAACTGTTACAAACAGTATATGAATTTCCACTTATTCTTATTTATGTCTAGATGCAAGTTCATTTTCTATATCCTCTATTGTGAATCCCATCTGTTCATTTAACACTAGTAGGTGGTAGATAAGGTCACTTGCCTCGTACAAGTAACGTTCCCTGTTTCCATCTATCGCCTCTATTACTGTCTCAACAGCCTCCTCGCCCACCTTTTGCGCTATTTTATTCACTCCTTTACCAAACAGATATGTTGTATATGAATCTTCAGGCATATCCTTATGACGCATCTGTACAACGGACTGTAACTTACGAATAAAACCTTCGTTATCCTTTGTATCGAAACAGCTTGTCGTTCCTCTATGACATACCGGACCGCAAGGTCTGCCAAGCAGAAGAAGAGTGTCATTATCACAATCGGGGTAGAGAGCATCTACCTCAATAAAATTACCGCTTGTTGCACCCTTAACCCATAATGCACCGCGCGAGCGGCTATAGAACGTAGCCTTTCGTGTAGCCACAGTGAGATCAAAAGCCTCTTTATTCATATAGGCAACCATCAACACCTTAAGCGTTGTACTATCCTGTACCACAACAGGCAATAATCCATCACTATTCTTTGATAAATCGAAATAGGAAAAATCCATATTATAAATTTTCTGTTAGTCTATTATTAAATTCTCACTTTTATTCCTTTGTCATGAAGCCTGCGTTTAAGTTCCATTACAGTTATTTCACCATAGTGAAAAATGCTTGCAGCCAAAGCAGCATCGGCACCTCCTTCAGAGAAGACCTTTGCAATATCATCAACCGACCCTGCACCTCCCGAAGCAATTATAGGAATAGAGAGATGACGGGAAAGTTCCCGAAATAACTCGCAAGGATAGCCGTTGCGTGTTCCGTCGTGATCCATAGAGGTTAGCAATATCTCGCCTGCACCTCGTTCCTCACCCTCACGGGCCCATGAAAAAAGTTCGCGTTCGGTAAGTGTTCTGCCTCCATGAGTAGTAATAAGCCACTCGTTGCCAACCCTCTTGGTATCGATAGCAAGCACAACGAACTGGCTTCCATATTTCGATGCTATGCTATCTATCAATGAGGGATTGTTTACAGCTGCACTATTAATGGATACCTTATCGGCACCGGCATCGAGCAAACGTGCCGCATCATCTATAGTGGATATTCCACCACCAACTGTAAAGGGTATATTAATATTGGATGAAATACGCTCCACAAGTGAGGTAAAGGTATTACGTCCTTCAATTGTTGCGCTTATATCAAGATAGACAAGTTCATCGGCACCCTGCATGGCATATCTTCGACCCAGCTCTACTGCATCACCGACATCCTGCAACCCGATAAAATTTACACCTTTCACTGTGCGTCCATCCTTAACATCAAGACATGGTATTATACGTTTAGCAACCATTGTTCAATCTCTTTCAACGTTATACATCCTTCATAAATAGCCTTTCCGATTATAACAGCACGCAATCCCATATCGTGAGCAGTCTCTATATCTTTAATCGTAGATATGCCACCACTGAGCGTAACATCTACCTCGGGATAATCTTTTTGCAAACGGACATACAAAGGATAGTTAGGACCCTGCAACATTCCATCTCGCTCTATATCGGTACAGATTAATTGGGATAGTCCGGCCGGCAAAAAACCTTTTATAAGTTCATCTATTGTCACACCACTATCTTTTAACCATCCATGAGTGGAAACCAATCCATTACGCACATCGGCACCTAGAATAATACGCGTGCTGCCATATCGACTCAGCCACTCTTTAAATTGTTCTCTATTGTCTACAGCTACGCTACCGCATATCACACGTGTTGCACCGGCATCGATTGCCATGCATAATGAGGTCTCGTCCTTTATTCCACCTCCCCACTCTATATCCATATCCACAGCATTTGCAACATGTTCCAGGACTTTCAGATTACATGGCGCTTTAGCCTTTGCTCCATCAAGGTCTACAATATGTAAACGACGTACACCGCAATCGGCATAACGCTTTGCCATATCTACAGGATTGCTGTCATACACCCTGCTGCTTGAATAATTGCCTTGGGTCAGACGTACACATCGTCCCTCTATCAAATCTATCGCCGGAATTATATCCATATTTTACAGTCTTATAAAATTACGTAATATTGCCTCACCTACATCACCACTCTTCTCGGGATGAAATTGCGTACCATAAAAATTATCCTTTGCAAGTGCAGCAGAGAACTCACGCCCATTACGCGACAATGCTATAGTCTGTTTGCACTTATCGGGAGCGAACGAGTGAACAAAATAGACAAATGCACCCTCATGCACACCTTCAAAAATAGTTTTTTTCAGATTCTCAATGCTATTCCATCCCATATGAGGAACCTTAATGCCCATCTCCACACATGAAGCAAGTTTACGCACATAGGTATCAAATATTCCCAGACATGAAGTATCACCCTCTTCACTATATTGACACATTATCTGCATTCCAACACATATACCCAACACCGGTTGTCTCAGTTCCTTTATTACATTGCACAACCCACGTTCATGCAGATTATTCATAGCTTCAGAAGCTGCACCCACACCGGGCAAAAGAACTCTCTCCGAGGCACGTATTACAGAGGCATCGGATGTTATGCAGTACTCTGACCCTATACGTTCCAATGCATTGCATACAGAACGCAGATTGCCGGTATCATAATCAACTATAGCTATCATAACACCCCTTTACTGCTTGGAAGTCCGTAACTGAACGGTTCACGTTTTACCACCATACGCAATGCGCGCGCAAATGCTTTGAATACACTCTCGGCAAGATGATGGTTATTCTCTCCTTTCGCAACCACATGCAAATTACAAGACATCGCCATAGATAGAGACTTAAAGAAATGTTTTATCATTTCCGTAGGCACATCACCCACATACTCCCTTGTAAAGGGCACATCCCAACAGAAGTCACTCCTTCCTCCAAAGTCGATAAGCACCATAGCACGACTTTCATCCATTGGCAATACGAAACCATAACGATTAATACCATGCTTGTCACCCAAAGCCTTCACTATTGCATTACCCAACACTATGGCAACATCTTCCATTGTATGATGTTCATCCACCTCAATATCACCTTCGGCCTTTACAACAAGAGATACACCTGCATGATGTATTATCTGTTCAAGCATGTGATCGAGGAATTTAAGTCCTGTATCGACATACGATTCACCATTACCATCGAGGTCTATAGTGACATTTATTTTGGTTTCGTTTGTCTTGCGGAATAGAGTAACACGCCGTTCACTTTGACGTAAAAATTCAGCTATTTTATTCCAACTGTCTGTAATAAGAATACATGCAACAGCATAGTGCATCTTTTTCAAAGCCTCTATTCTGTCTCTGTCAGCTGTATACAAAATAGCCTTTGCACCAAGATTATACGCAAGTTCCACATCGGTGAGCCTATCTCCGATTACAAAGGACGAAGCAAGGTCGAAACTGCCATCTGTATACGATGTAAACATTCCCGTTCCCGGTTTTCTGTTTACCGAACCATCTGCAGCAAACGAAGTATCTATCAGCTGATCGGTAAAAACGACTCCTTCACCAGCTAATGTCTGCAACATCTTATCATGAATAAGATTGAATCTTTCATAAGGATAAGCAGGTGTTCCTAGGCCATCTTGATTACTTGCAATCACAAGTTCAAAATCACTTTTCGCAATACGTGACAGAGCACCTATTGCCTCAGGCATAAAACAGAGCTGCTCAAGAGTGTCTACCTGCTCGGTTTTAGGCGGCTCCCATATTATAGTACCGTCTCGGTCTATGAATATTGCTTTCTTCATAATCAAAAACTTTTCAATATATCTAAAAGGCGGTCATTCTCTTGTGGTGTCCCGATAGTTATTCTCAAGGTTCCCTCACATCCTTTCACATGCGAGCGGTCACGTACTATTATCTGCTCTCTTATAAGTCGGTTGTATATCGAAGAAGCATCTTTAACCTTAACCAGCAAAAAGTTTGCATCGGAGGGATACACCTTGACAACACACTTCAATGATTCAAGCTCATGCGAAACTCGTCTGCGCTCCTCAATAATTACATCAATTTCGGAACGAATGTCGCGCTCGAGCAATTCCATAGCCCGTTCCATGCCTGCAAGATTTATATTATAAGGATATTTAACTTTTGCAAACAATCCTATTATATCCTTATGTGCGAAAGCAATGCCGAGACGCAGAGCTGCAAGACCATATGCCTTAGAAAGTGTCTGCAAGACTATCAGATTATCATATTCGTCAAGCATACTAAGCATGCTATTTTGTGACGAGAAATCTACATATGCCTCATCAACAACAACAACTCCATTGAAATACTCCAATATCCATCGTAACTGTTCAATAGGGAAACTGTTTCCTGTCGGATTATTAGGCGAGCAGATAAACATAAGTTTTGTATTGGTATCGATGGCAGCAAGCAGAGCATCTGCAGGTAGTGCAAAATCGTTTCCTAACTGCACCTCACGCACCTCGATATCATTTATAGCAGCCGCAACAGAATACATCCCATATGTAGGGGCAATGGTCACTATATTATCTATACGCGGCTCACAAAAAATGCGTATACATAGGTCGATTGCCTCGTCGCTACCATTTCCTACAAATATATTTTCTACAGGTATCGACTTTATACTCGATAATTTCTCTTTCAACAAAGTTTGTTGAGGATCGGGGTAACGGTTATATCCGTTTGGAAACGGATTTTCATTTGCATCAAGGAATATTCCAAGTACACCTTTATACTCGTCGCGCGCGGTTGAATATGGTTTAAGTCTATTTATATTGCCACGCACAAGAGATATTACACTCTCTATATCCATATTGTATTATTCTTTTCATCAAGGTAATTCAATCTTTCAAGCACTGCATTTGCATGTGCATCTAGACCCTCGGCACGTGCCATTTTAACAATTGTATCTCCCAATTCCATCAACCCTTTGGGAGTTGCCTCTTGGAACGTTATCTTACGCACAAAGCTATCGACATTGACTCCGCTATGCGAACGTGCCCATCCCGATGTCGGTAATGTATGATTGGTTCCTGAAGCGTAATCGCCTGCACTCTCGGGTGTATAATTACCTATAAAAACACTTCCTGCCGATGTTATTCGTGCAGAGACGCCCCAAGGATCCTTTGTTGATATTATAAGATGTTCCGGAGCATACATATCTACAAAAGCAATTCTTTCATCAGCATCGGGCAAAACTACTATTGAACTGTTTGCAAGTGCCTTGGTTGCGATATCTTTTCTGGGTAATAATTGCAATTGACGTTCCAACTCTTGACATACTGCATCGGCTACCGTATTATCGGTACATACAAGTATCGCCTGCGAGTCTACTCCATGCTCGGCCTGAGAAAGAATATCACTCGCCACAAATGAGGGAACAGCATCTTCATCTGCAATTACAAGAACCTCTGACGGTCCCGCCGGCATATCTATAGCCACATCTTTAGAGATAATCTCTTTTGCTTTGGTTACATAACGATTACCGGGTCCGAATATTTTATCTACAGCCGATATAGTCTCTGTACCATAGGCCATTGCAGCAATAGCTTGTGCACCGCCGACCTTATATATACGTTCTACACCGCAGACCATTGCGGCAAATAGTACAGCAGGTGCCACCTTACCTTCCTTGTCGGTTGGTGTGCATAGAACAATCTCCTTACATCCTGCAACCTTGGCAGGAATTGCAAGCATAAGTACTGTCGAGAAGAGGGGTGCTGTCCCACCGGGTATATATAACCCCACCCTGTTTATTGGTACTGCACGCTGTACGCATAGTACACCGGGTGTTGTCTCAACACGTACAGGCTCAAAGCGCTGTGCCATATGGAATTTAGTAATATTGCGTGCTGCTGTCGCAATGGCATTGCGCAACTCTTGTGATACCTCTCCAAAAGCTTCTCGTCGTTCTGAGTCCGAGACCTCAATAGTCTCTATATTAACACCATCTATCTCGTAAGATAATGAACGTAATGCATCATCACCACCATCCCTTACTTTAGATATAATGTCAAGTACACGTGTTTCTATAATCTCATCATCTGCATTATGACGTTTGCACAACTGCGACCATTCACAATGTGTCGGCTCTATATACCTTTTAATAATCTGCTTCATTATAATACAATTTTTTCAAGTGCCAATACCAATATGCCTTCGGCACCTATTGATTTCAACTTCTCTATTATAACCCATAGTTCTTTTTCATCTACCACTGTCTGCAAAGAGCACCATCCGCTTTGCGCCAATGGGATAACAGTAGGACTACGCATTGCCGGCAAAAATGCCAATGCATCATCTAGCGCACTCTGCGGAAGATTCAATACAAGATATTTCTTGCCATATCCCTTCTGTACCGACTCGAAACGCGACATCAGCTGTCGTGCTACAGCCATCTTTTCATCGCACAACCCGGGAGTACTAATGAGTACAGCTTCGGAGTGAAGCACCTGCTCTACCTCCTTGAGACCATTGGATATAAGAGTACCACCTGATGACACTATATCAAATATTGCATCAGCCAATCCTGCAGCCGGAGCAATCTCAACCGAGCCTGTTATAGTATGTATGGATGCTTGTACTCCTTTCTCATCGAAAAAACGTTTTAATACATTTGGATAAGATGTTGCAATACGTTTACCGTTAAAATACCCAACACCAGGATAATCTTCATTCTTCGGTATTGCAAGAGAAATACGACAACCGCCGAATCCCAAATTCTGCAACACATCAACGCTATATCCACGTTCAGCCACCTCGTTATATCCTACGATTCCAAGATCGGCAGCCCCCATAGCCACCGTCTGCGGAATATCGTCATCACGCAAAAAAAGAATCTCAACAGGGAAATCAGATGCCCGCATCAGAAACTTTCTTTTCTCTTCTTTTATAGTAATACCTGCCTCACGCAGAAGTCCCAAACTCTGTTCATTGAGACGTCCTTTTGTCTGTACAGCAATCCTTAGCATATTCTTACAATTTCTTATAAAAAAGTACGGAAACCTTATCCACTTAGGGCGGCTTCCGCATATATCAGACCAAGATACAATAAACCTACCCTTCATTCATTATGAATGGTCGAGATGAAAACGGCTATGTATCTGCTGGTTCATTTCAATAATATATACTTTCACAATGCGAATATATACATTATTTCATTCATTCAATAAAAAACACAACAATATTTTTGAAAAATTTTAATTAAAACTACTTTTTGAAAGAAAAAGCTGAGTTTTTGCATTAAAATGGGACAATCTTCTTCAACTCGCTATAAAGACGTTGTACAGGAAGACCCATAACATTAAAATACGAGCCCTCTATATTCTCCATACCAATATATCCTATCCATTCCTGTGCTCCATAGGCACCGGCTTTATCCATAGGAGAATATTTAGTTATATAATACTCTATCTCATCATCTGTAAAATGTGCAAATGTAACATTCGATTGCGCTACAAAGCACAATTGTTCTCTTTTTGTAGTTATAGTAACCCCGGTAAAGACTGAATGACTCTTTCCCGACATGTTACGTATCATGCGGAAAGCTTCTTCCGGGTCGGCAGGCTTGCCTAGTGCCACTCCTTCTAACCATACAATTGTATCGGCTGTTATCACAAGTTCGTCATCGTTCATCATAGGACGATAAGCATCAGCCTTCTTCTTTGATATATACAGAGGTATATCACCACCTTGCAGAGTTTGAGGGAACGATTCATCTACATCGGGTAGTTTTTTTACTGTAAAATCTATATCCAAACCCGAAAGCAGTTCGCGACGGCGCGGCGATGCCGATGCAAGTATTACTTTGTATCCTTTAATATTATCAAGCATAGCCATATGTATTACCAACCAAAAGCATTTGACTCATCCATCCATTTGCCTTGAGCACGCATTATCTGCTCAATGACATCGCGACCGCATCCCTCACCTCCTCTTATTGGAGATATATATTTCGATAGAGCCTTAATTTCGTGTGCTGCATCTGCCGGACAACATGGAAGACCACACATTTGCATAACCTCGTAGTCGGGTATATCGTCACCCATATACATTACTTCATCGGGTTGCAATTCGTACATAGTCAGCAACTCCTCGAAACAATCGCGTTTAATAGATGCACCTATATAGATATCCTTTATACCCAATCCCTGATAGCGTACACGCACAGCCTCGGTACGTGCACCTGTTATTATTGCTACATGAAAACCGGCTTTTACCGCAAGTTGCAATGAATAACCATCTTTTATATTTACTGTACGCATGGGCTCTCCACTGGGATACATCGATATTGTCTCGCGGCTCAACACGCCGTCTACATCGAATACCAAAGCCTTAATTTTTTTAAGGTCGTAGTTTATCATGGTTTTTTATTTCTTTTTGTTGTTAATTATATATTCGCTTACATATTTATACATCGACTTCAAATCACCATCAAGCATAGCGAGGTGGGCATCCATTACAGACTTATCACCACGCGCTGCAGGGCCGGTCTGTGCCTCATTTGGTGCAAGATGATGCACCTTGTTTGCTGTCTCTTCAATCAAAGGCAACATAGCTTCGAATGGCAATCCCTCTTTTTGCAAAATCTGGGCAGACATTGCATACATGGCGTTAGAGAAGTTGCATGCAAACACTGCTGCCAAATGAAGATAACGACGCTGTTTGCTTGTTGCATCATAACATCTGCTGCCAATCTTTGCAGCAATGGCACGTATAAGTTCTGTTACCTCGCTGTTGCAACCTTCGACAAAAGTTGATACAGTTGTAAAATCTACACACCTGGCTTTACTGAAAGTCTGCATCGGATAAAAGACTCCATATCGGCTACACCCTACACTCTGCAACATCTCCATTGATATACTGCCTGCTGTATGCAAAACCAATGAATGTGGATATCTTCCGGCAACTTCTGCTGCAATCTCGGGAAGAGCTGCATCGGCTACTGATATTATTACAATCCCGGCATCGGGCAGTTGAGAAATGTCGTTGGAGTAAAAACATCCTAAACGATTCCCGAGAAGAGAAGCCGACTCCACTGTACGACTCCACACTGCAAGCGGAACATTACCAGCCTGCTTAAGTGCAACTCCAAGTGATGTTGCAAGATTTCCTGCTCCTATTATAATTATGCTGCTATCATCCATTGTATTTTCCTATATGCAGTTTCTCCCACTGCATTTTATCATCATCAAACGGTCTGCTCTCGCGCTCCTTATGACCAATTGCAACAATGGAGAGTACAGAATAATGCTGTGGAATATCAAGCAATGACTTTACATTTGCATCGGCCATGTTTCCTTCGACATCACTACGCAGACGAATCTGCACCCAGCAGCTTCCCAACCCCATCTCCTCTGCAGCAAGCTGCATAAGAATAGTTGCAATGGAACAATCCTCAATCCATACATCACTCTTTGTAGTATCGGCTATTACAACAACAGCCATAGCAGCACCTTCTATGAGTTGCGCACCGGCAGCTTTACATACCGATAAAGCCTTCAATGTATCTTTATCCTCGACAAGTATAAATTCCCATGGATTTATACGATGTCCCGACGGTGACATCAAAGCAGCACGCATTATATTGGCAACAGCCTCTTCAGCAATCGGTTCACCGGTAAAACGACGACAACTGCGTCGTTTTTTCAATAACTCTAAAAAACTTATCATACTCTTTTTTTTGCGAAGATAGAAAAAATAGCCTCATAAACAAAAAGCCTGCAATGCAAAATATAGCGCAAAGGATTGAGAGGGATTCTGTAAAGAGAATTATTAAAAGATACTAACATCGAAACAATACAATGTACGAAGCATTATTTATATATATAATAAGGATAACATGTCTAGAGAAGATAGCCAAAGAGCTTTGCAATATCACAAAAGAGAACGTCCGGGAAAAACCGAGGTAATACCTAGCAAACCTATTGGAACGCCCGAAGAGTTTGCACTCGCCTA
Organism: Bacteroidaceae bacterium; assembly: GCA_017507105.1. GTDB lineage: Bacteria > Bacteroidota > Bacteroidia > Bacteroidales > Bacteroidaceae > HGM04593. Next base: position 4,940 of record JAFWBM010000007.1, on the reverse strand, counting down.
TTCACCCGGAGCACTCTTTCCTACGAAAGGAATAGCAAAGAATAGATGGAACGCATATAAATATACCAACAAAGGAAACCTTGTTGCGATAGTGTCAGATGGAAGTTCTGTAGCAAATTTAGGCAACACCGGAGCTTTGGCAACAAAACCTATGATGGAGGGTATAAGTATGCTGTTAAAGACATATGCCGATATTGATGCTTTTGACATTGAGATAGCAGAGAACGACATAGATAAGATTGTAGAGATCATACATGCAATGGCTGCTACTTTCGGAGCTATAAGCCTCGATTATATCAGCGCTCCAAGATGCATGGAGATTGAGAGTAGATTGAAACTAATACTTGACATTCCGGTGATGCACAATGAACAGCATGCATCAGCAGTCATTATATGTGCGGCGTTTATCAATGCAGCTGAGATTGCAGGTAAAGAGATTGGCTCCATGAGAATTGTCATTGACGGAGTAGATACATCTACATTATCAACAGTAAATTTGCTTTTGAAATTGGGAGTAAGAGAGGAAGATATTGTAATTATTGACAACAAGGATCTATTCCCTATTTCAAGAAGTTATCTATCTGACGAGATTTATGATATTATCTCCCGTAACAGCCTCGAAATATCTATTAATGAGGCATTGAATGGAGCAGACCTCCTGTTGGAAAGTACAGAAGGGCACCATATAAACAAAGAGGCATTGGATAAAATGGCTGCATCGCCTATCATATTTCTACTCTCGGCAACAACATCAATAGACTATTACAGCACCATAAAGTGGCGTCCCGATGCAATAGTTGCCAGCAGAGAGAACACTGCTCCCAACCAAATTGAAAATATATTGGCATCACCATACTTGTTCCGAGGAGCACTCGATAGCTATGCAACTGTAATAAACGAGAGCATGCTTTTGAGTGCAGTAAGAAGTATAGCAATGCTGGCACGCCAAAAAGCACCGGCATCAATAGAAAAAATGTATCATCGAAAACTATCATATGGAAAAGAGTATATACTTCCCAAACTTGGAGACAAAAGACTACTGACAGAAGTATCTGCTGCTGTAGCACAAGCTGCAATAGATAGCGGTATTGCACGACGTTATATAAGCAACTGGAAAGTGTATAGGGATGTTCTGCTGAGCCGCATGGAGCGTGGAAACCATTTCAGGAGCCATATCTTGCATACGGGTAGAGATGGCAACGGACTGCACAGACGTTATATAAGAGGAATACCTGAATTCTGATAAGAGTGAATCATATATTTACTTTACATTTACCAAGTATGGACAAAAAAACTATACGAAAATATTAAAAACGAACCATTTTATCTTAACTTTGCAGTATTGTAAAAAGAGATTAAAGACAACACATATTAATTAATAAAAATAATAATATATGACACTGAGTTGGTTCGAATGTAAAGTAACATATGAGCGTGCCGGTGAAAAAGGCCTTAACACAAAAGTGAGCGAAGTTTATCTTACACAGGGATTCACATTCACAGAGGTAGAGAAACGTCTTACAGCAGAGCTTCAGCCTCAGGTAACAGGTACGTTTGATATAATGAAAATGGAGCGCACCAAGTACAACGAACTTGTTGACAGCACCGAAGAGAGTGCCGACAAATGGTTCAAGTGTAAGATTGTAATGATAACAATTGACGAGGTTAGTGCAAAAGAGAAGAAAACATCGGTTGTTATACTTGTTAAAGCAGAGGATGTCGCAGGTGCAGTAAAGAACCTTACCAAACACATGGAAGACTCCATAATGAACTACGACCTTGCAGCAGTAAACGAAAGCAGTATAGTCGACATTTTCCGCTACGAGGGATAAATATACATGCAATGCCTGTAAATATAGAAAGCAATATAAAGAGGATTAGCGCTACCCTTCCTGAAGGAGTGACGCTAATTGCCGTATCAAAATATCATACTATTGAAGAGATAGAACAGGCATACAATGCCGGGCAACGTCATTTTGGCGAGAGCAAGGCCCAGGACCTCCGCATCAAGCAACAAGCATTGCCATCAGATATTTCGTGGCATTTTATTGGGCACTTGCAGAGCAACAAAATAAAGTATATTGTACCATTTATACATCTTATACATAGTATAGACAGTTTACAGTTACTGCAAGAGGTTAACAGACTGGCAGGAAAACAAAACAGAGTAATACCATGTCTGTTACAAATACACATAGCGCAAGAGGATTCAAAATTTGGATTCACCCCCGACGAATGCAGAGCCATGCTTGATAGCGGCGAATGGCGAGAACTTAAAAATGTAGAGATATGCGGACTTATGTGCATGGCAAGTAACACAGATGATAGTGAGCAGATAAGGCAAGAGTTCAAAACAGTAAAAGAACTTTTCAACTATATCAAAGAGAGATATTTTGCCAACAAGAGATTCAATATTCTATCAGCCGGCATGAGCGAGGATTACACCATCGCAATTGAAGAGGGCAGCACACATATTCGCATTGGTTCCGATATTTTTGAGACTCACTAAAAACAACGAATCTTATAAATAATTGTAATTCACAGGACAGATTTACATTTAAAAATTGCACAAAAATTAATTTTTGTGCAATTTTTAAATGTAAATTGTTTTTTTATTATTACTTTATTACTACCTTTGCAGAGGTTAAAGATAGTATAATGGGTTATAACTATTGTTTATAATCTATTGAATATATATCTTTGCTAGCGGTCAACAACGAACATTAACAATCTACTAAACAAAACAAGTATGTCTGACAATAAAAGTCTGATAGAACTATATTCAACCTCTTTTAAAGAGAATTGGATTCATAGTGCCCTTTCCGATTACAAAGGTGTATCATACACCTTTGGAGATGTGGCATGCCAAATAGCCAAACTGCATCTATTCTTTGAACTCAGCGGAATAAAGCCCGGCGACCACATTGCACTATGTGGGCGCAATAGTTCGCACTGGGGAATCTCGTTCTTGGCAACACTTACATATGGAGCCATAGCTGTACCAATTCTACACGATTTCAATGCCGACAGTGTACACCACATAGTCACAGACTCAGATTCCAGACTATTGTTCATAGGCGACCCAAATAGAAAAGCTGTCAATTACGACAATATGCCTAATTTGGAAGGAGCCATACGTATAGAGGATTTCTCACTTGACATGAGCCGAAACAATACTATTGCAGATGCTTTTGCCAATAAGGATGGCGAGTTCGAGAAGAGATATCCTAACGGATACAAATCGTCACACATAAACTATTTTGTTGAGAATCCCGAAGATGTTGCCATAATAAACTATACATCCGGAACAAGCGGATTCTCAAAGGGTGTGCTCATCCCCTATCGCGCATTGTACAACAACATGATGTTTGCCAAAGAGGTTATTATAATGAAGTCGGGCATGAATGTATTGTCGATACTTCCAATGGCTCACATGTATGGAATGGCATTCGAATTCATGTACGAGCTCACACAAGGCGTACAGGTTTTCTTCCTTACACGTACACCAAGCCCCAGAATAATCTTCGACGCATTCAGCAAGATAAGACCAATCATTATTATTGCAGTACCTCTTATTATTGAAAAGATAATTCGCAAGAGTGTTCTTCCAAAGCTACAGAAACCTTTGATGCGAATAGCCACAAGAATACCTATCGTAAACAATATAATATACAATAATATAAGAAAAAGGCTTCTGAAAGCATTTGGAGGGAACGTTACCGAGATTATAGTCGGTGGTGCAGCATTCAGCCCCGAGATAGATGCATTGCTACACAGAATGAAGTTCCCTTATACCGTTGGATATGGTGCAACAGAATGCGCACCAATTATTTGCTATAGCGATTGGAAAGAGGCTAAAGTAGGCAGCTGCGGAAAAGCTGCACTTGGCATGGAGGTAAAAATAAACAGCCTTGACCCTGAGAACGTACCTGGCGAGATTCTTGTTCGCGGACCCAATGTGATGTTAGGATATTACAAAAACAGTGAGGCAACAGAACAAGCGCTTGACCCCGATGGTTGGTATCATACAGGTGACAACGGTATTATTGACAATGAGGGATTTGTATTTATAAAAGGACGTTGCAAAAACATGTTGCTGAGCGCCAACGGACAGAATGTCTATCCCGAGGAAATAGAAGCTGTTATAAACAATATCCCAGGCGTTGCCGAATCCCTGGTTATACAAGAAGGAGAAAAATTCATAGCACTTATATTCCCCGACGAAGAGGCAATGAAAGCAGAGAATGTAACAGATATTCCAGCCAAAATGGAAGAGATAAGAAAAAACATAAACAAACAGATTCCATCATACGAGCATATCTCTGAGGTACGCGTTATGAGCGAAGAGTTTGAAAAGACTCCCAAGAAGAGTATAAAAAGATATCTATACGAAAGTAAATAAACATACACTTCCAATAGTAATATAATCAAAGGCTTACTTGCAAGTAAGCCTTTAATTATATTATTAATCCAATAAGGAGAACCTTTTTCTTATACCCATATTTATAATAAGATAGATAACAACCATATAAAAAGACAGCCCAAGAAGTTAACTTCTTGGGCTGTCGATTGCTTATAACGAAATATTATTCAGCCAACTTATTATCAGAACCAAGTACGTTCACAATCTTGTGAATATACTGCTTCTTCATATTCTCGCGAGCGGGACCAAGATACTTTCTGGGGTCAAACTCAGCGGGCTGAGTAGCGAATACCTCGCGGATAGCTGCTGTCATAGCAAGACGGCTGTCGCTGTCGATGTTAATCTTGCAAACTGCGAGTGACGCTGCCTTGCGCAACTCCTCTTCGGGAATACCGATAGCATCCTTCAATGCACCACCATACTTGTTGATTGTCTCAACCTCCTCCTGGGGAACTGAAGACGAACCGTGAAGAACGATGGGGAATCCGGGAAGCTCCTTCATACAACCCTCGAGCAC
>JAFWBM010000006.1 GCA_017507105.1 Bacteroidaceae bacterium | reverse complement strand
GACTTTTCAAGATGTACAAATAAAATGCCCTCACCGAAGCGAGGGCGTAGGTACTATGACCTTCGGCATATAGCCTTATTGTGGTAAGATGTAGAAATTCTTACAATGCAAATATAGCTATTTAATTGCAAAACACAAAATTATTGCTTAATTTTACGAAAGAAATTTCAATCCCTACTTATATATGACAAAGATTTTAGGATTAGACCTCGGCACCAATTCCATCGGTTGGGCTATTACTGAACAGCTGGATGACCATTTTACGCTATTGGATCGTGGCGTAGATATCTTTCAAGAAGGCGTCGCCCGCGAAAAGGGCGAAGAGAAGCCAATGGTTAAGGCTCGTACTGATGCACGAGCTCTACGCCGACACTACTATCGTCGCAGACTAAGAAAAATCGAACTGCTAAAAGTGTTGGTAGCAAACAATCTTTGTCCACATTTGGAAGACGAACTGCTTGATGCGTGGCGATACAAGAAGCAATATCCGTTAGAGGATGAGTTTATGGCGTGGTTGCGTAGTGGTGATAGCAGTAACCCTTATGCCGACCGATATAAGTCTTTGACCGAAGTTCTCGACCTGAAAAAGCAGGAGGATCGTTATACTCTCGGTCGTGCGCTTTACCACCTATCGCAAAGGCGTGGCTTCTTGAGTAATCGTAAAGATAGCGAAAGTAGTGAAGATGGCAAGGTAAAGGGTGCTATTAAGCAACTCGATGAAGATATGGTAGCTGCGGGTTGCACCTATTTGGGCGAGTTTTACTACAAACTATTCCTTGCTGGCGAGAAGATTCGCACGGGAGATGAATATGGTTATGCGGGTCGCATTGCTCACTACGAAAAAGAGTTTAATGCTATTTGCGAAAAGCAACGCCTTTCTGATGATTTGCGCAAAGCCCTCCATCGCGCCATTTTCTTCCAACGACCACTAAAATCACAAAAGGGCTTGATTGGTTCTTGCACATTCGAGAAAGGTAAATCGCGATGCCCTATCTCACATCCACGATTTGAGGAGTTTAGAATGTGGAGTTTTCTCAACAATGTAAAGGTTAAAACCTATTTGGATGATGAGTATCGTCCCCTCAACGAGGAGGAGATAGCAAAAGCACTACCTATGTTCTATCGTAAAAGTAAGCCAAACTTCGATTTCGAGGATATTGCCAAGTCGATAGCCGGTAAGAAAAAGGGGTGCTATGCGTATAGAGAGGATAAATGTGAGGCTCCTTATAGATTCAATTTTAGAATGACAACATCCGTGTCGGGCTCTCCGGTTACGGCTCAATTAAAAGATATTTTTGGTGAAGAGTGGGAGGATTCCATCTGTGAGATTTATCTCAAAGGCGAGAATAAGAGTGGCGAGCAGGTCATAAATGATATATGGCATTCGCTCTACTTTTTTGACGATAACGATAAACTATATACCTGGGCAAAGACCAACTTGCAACTCGAAGATGAGGAGGCGGATAAGTTTACAAAGATTAAAATACCGCAAGATTATGGTGCGCTAAGCCTTTGCGCGATAAATAAAATTTTGCCATGGCTACGCATTGGTTATCGCTATGATGAGGCCGTTTTTCTGGCCAATCTGTCAGAGGTCGTGTCGGCTGATGTATGGAGCAATGATGAGGCACGACAACGTATTGTAAAAGCGGTTGCAGCCGTTGTTGCCGAGGATTATAATCCAAAGGGAAAAAGGAAGGAGGATGCAATCTATGAGGCTCTGTTGGATTGTGGATTGTATGGCGACGAAATTCATATTGAGAGGTTATATCACCCATCGATGATAGAGACTTATCAAGATGCAAAACCAAATGAACAAGGACTTGCCCTCTTGGCTTCGCCTCGCACATCATCAGTACGCAACCCAATGGCTATGCGGGCATTATTCCGTATGCGAGCTTTGGTGAATCAACTTATTAAGGAGGGTAAGATTGATAGCGAAACCAAGATAAATATCGAATTTGCAAGGGGCCTAAATAATGCTAACAAGCGCAAGGCTATTGAGGTTTATCAGCGAGACCAAGAGAAGAAACACAAGGAGTATGCCGAGTCAATTCGCAGACTATACAGAGAGGAGTGTGGGGTGGATATTGAACCTACCTACGATGATATTTTGAAGTATCAGCTTTGGGAGGAGCAGGGCCACCTATGTCTCTATACCGGACAGACCATAGGAATAAGCGACTTTGTTGGTGCAAATCCACGATTCGACATCGAGCATACCGTTCCTCGGTCACGAGGCGGAGACAATTCGCAGATGAATAAAACGCTCTGTGAAAGCAACTTTAACCGTAATATCAAAAAGGGGAAGTTGCCGGCAGAGCTTGCTACCCATGCAGAGATTTTGGCTCGTATCGAACAAATCGGTTGGGAAGCAAAATGCGAAGAACTACACAAACAAATTGAACGAACCAAAGGCTCTTTCTCCACCAAGGAGATAAAGGATACAATGATTCAAAAGCGACATCGATTGATGATGGAACTCGACTATTGGAGAGGTAAGTTGGCTCGTTTTACAATGACCGAAGTTCCTGAGGGCTTTAGTAATAGACAAGGTGTCGATATCGGCATTATAGGTCGCTACGCAAGACTCTATCTCAAGACCGTTTTCGAGAAGGTTTATGTTGTCAAGGGTGCTACTACAGCCGACTTTCGCAGAGCCTGGGGGTTGCAGGAGGAGTATGCGAAGAAGGAGCGTGTAAATCATATCCATCACTGCATTGATGCCATTACTATCGCCTGCATAGATGGCAAGTCTTATCAAGATTGGGCGGCATATCAAAAAGAGGTTGAATATACAGAGAAATGTCGTATTGCTCGCCCTCACTTTCCGAAACCTTGGCCGACCTTTACCGAGGATGTTAAGGCTGTCGCTGATGATTTGCTCATATCGCACCATACAGCTAACAACTTGTCGAAGCACACTCGCAAGAAGTTGCGTGTACGAGGTAAAGTGCAACTCAATGCCGAGGGTAAGCCTATCTATGTTCAGGGCGATACGGCACGTGCATCTTTGCATCAGCAGACCTTCTACGGTGCAATCAAGTGCGATGATGAAATCAAATATGTTGTTCGCAAGTCGTTAGACGCACTGCAACCGGCTGATATAGATAAGATTGTCGATGATGCTGTGCGCGAATGTGTCAAGGCGGCTATTGAGCGAGTGGGCTTTAAGGAGGCGATGTCAAAACCTATATGTTTCAACGAGGCAAAGGGTGTATATATAAAGAAGGTAAGAATATATACCCCAAGTGTCACTTCGCCTATCCGACTGAAGAGACATCAAATGCTCTCTCGTTTTAATCATAAGCAGGAGTACTATGTCGCAAACGATGGCAACTATTGTATGGCCATATATGAGGGTGTTGATGCAAAGGGAAAGATAAAGCGTTCATTCCAAATCGTCAATAATTTGGAAGCTGCAAAGTTCTATAATGGCAAAACTAATCGTTACGACTTAGTACCGCAATCCGACGAGAACGACTACCCGCTAAAATATATTCTCCGCACCGGAACAATGGTACTTTTCTACGAAAAAAGCCCAGAGGAGCTCTACGATTGTTCACGCGCCGAATTGTCGAAGAGGTTGTATAAGGTAACGGGAATGAGTTCTATGGTAATTCAAAAGAGATATGAATATGGAGTGATGACCTTGAAACATCACCAAGAGGCTCGACCTGCTGGTGAATTAAAAGCAAAGAATGGAGAGTGGAAAATAGGAGAGGATTATCGTCCAATGATTATTATCAACCACAATCAACTCAACGCCCTTGTCGAAGGTTACGACTTTGAACTTACCGTTACTGGAGAGATTAAATTTAAGCATTAAACGCCTATGCTGAAACGAGCCCTATTCTTTTCGACACCTTTCTGTTTGAGCCTTAAAGATAACCAGATGGTTATCAATACCAAGCAGATGCCCGAAATGAAGAGAACAGTTCCTATTGAGGATATCGGCTATGTTGTATTGGAACACCAACAGACATCCATTACTCTGCCGTTGCTTAACGCCTTATCCGACAACAATGTTGCCGTAATATTTTGTGGCGACAACTGTATGCCCAATGCAATGCTGATGAATCTTGATAGCAACAATACACAAGGCGAAAGTTTTCGCGCGCAGATTGAGGCAAGTGAGCCGCTAAAAAAAGGGCTGTGGAAACAGGTGGTTGAGGCTAAGATTCGCAACCAAGCTGCACTACTAAACAAGTTGGGCAAAGATGGCGATATACTTAAACCATACTATTCGAATGTCAAGAGTGGAGATGCCGACAATCGCGAAGGTATTGCGGCCAAAATATATTGGCACGAACTATTTGGCGACGATTTTACTCGCCACCGAGAGGGTGTCGCCCCCAATAATTTGCTAAATTATGGTTATACCCTACTTCGTGCAGCTGTTGCTCGTGCATTGATGGGGTCGGGGCTATTGCCGGCATTAGGCATTTTTCATCGTAACCGTTACAACGCTTTCCCATTGGCAGATGATATTATGGAGCCATTCCGCCCTTATGTTGATGAGATAGTGTATCATATGTTTACAAATGGTATTACTGAGTTAGACAAAGATGCAAAGGGGCAACTACTACATATTTTGTTTACCGATACAGTTTTTAGTAAGGTTACACGACCATTGGAGGTCGGTTTAACAATGACAACTGCTTCGTTGGCTAAATGCTATATGGGTACAAGTAAAAAGATTGTATATCCACTACTTGAATAGATTATGTCGGAACTTCGCTTAAATGCATATCATATTATGTGGCTCTTTGTATTCTTTGACTTGCCAACCACGACTAAAAAGGAGCGCAAGGCAGCTGCTCAATTTCGGAAGGCGCTGGAAAAAGACGGCTTTTCGATGATGCAATACTCGGTCTATGTCCGCCATTGCCCATCGAAAGAGAATATGAATGTTCATATTACAAGAGTTCGAGCCTCGATGCCTCCTACGGGATTGACAAGTATTCTAAGTATAACAGATAGGCAATATGGCGAAATACAAAATTTTTGGGGCAAGGTTGAACGAGCAAAACTTACAACTCCTCAACAATTGGAATTTTTTTAGTATATTTGCACTGGTAAGATTCAAAAAATAGCATCAAACGCACTTCGCAGGTTGATTGGAGTCCATTTTGTTAATCGCCAAAACGATGTAACTTACTGTAAATAACCTTATAATAGAGCCGGCGTTGTGGTTTGATGTAGAAACAGAATAAGGAACAACTCGTCCTCGTCGTCATCGTCGTCCTCGTCGGTTGTGGTTTGATGTAGAAACAGAATAAGGAACAACAGAAGCAGTCGAGGTAACATAGGAAGCACCGTTGTGGTTTGATGTAGAAACAGAATAAGGAACAACACGCTCGTAGAACAACGAGAGCCACTTGATGTTGTGGTTTGATGTAGAAACAGAATAAGGAACAACATAAACTCAGCAGGACGATACCGAATAAAGGTTGTGGTTTGATGTAGAAACAGAATAAGGAACAACACCTGCGCAATTATGCGCTCGTAACACGTGTTGTGGTTTGATGTAGAAACAGAATAAGGAACAACACTTGATATTAGATATATCGCCATACATCGGTTGTGGTTTGATGTAGAAACAGAATAAGGAACAACCAATGACGATAAACACCTTGATCGACAATGTTGTGGTTTGATGTAGAAACAGAATAAGGAACAACAAAGAAAACGAAATTTACTTTCCCAGCTCCGTTGTGGTTTGATGTAGAAACAGAATAAGGAACAACGAATTCGGGGTTGTCGTGAATGTTGCCGATGTTGTGGTTTGATGTAGAAACAGAATAAGGAACAACTAGGGAAAGAATAATCCGTCTTACCAGCCGTTGTGGTTTGATGTAGAAACAGAATAAGGAACAACGGGTCCCTACTTATAGTTGCTAAGAAGTAAGTTGTGGTTTGATGTAGAAACAGAATAAGGAACAACTCCGCATCGTTCAGGGTGTGCGCGTGCGTGGTTGTGGTTTGATGTAGAAACAGAATAAGGAACAACAGCATCGAGTCGTGGGAAAGCGACTGCTATGTTGTGGTTTGATGTAGAAACAGAATAAGGAACAACCTCGGGAACAATCCACTGAAGCACCATGACGTTGTGGTTTGATGTAGAAACAGAATAAGGAACAACACCCTCACGTCCTACACCATAGCCGGCACGGTTGTGGTTTGATGTAGAAACAGAATAAGGAACAACACTCTCACATTCCGTGATGAATATCTACCCGTTGTGGTTTGATGTAGAAACAGAATAAGGAACAACCCTTGACACTTACCTCGGTGCGTTTATCTAGTTGTGGTTTGATGTAGAAACAGAATAAGGAACAACATATATATCGCGATAGGTGACAATATAAACGTTGTGGTTTGATGTAGAAACAGAATAAGGAACAACGTTATCCCAGCGGATCAGATCAGACCCATAGTTGTGGTTTGATGTAGAAACAGAATAAGGAACAACCCTTGACACTTACCTCGGTGCGTTTATCTAGTTGTGGTTTGATGTAGAAACAGAATAAGGAACAACCCGTAAGTGTCGCAAGCAGGAGTCTGTCGAGTTGTGGTTTGATGTAGAAACAGAATAAGGAACAACAACTTGCGTACTAATTCGGCGTATGACATTGTTGTGGTTTGATGTAGAAACAGAATAAGGAACAACCAAAAGGACGTTGAGAGTGGTAAATGAATGTTGTGGTTTGATGTAGAAACAGAATAAGGAACAACATGTCACTTTATCGACATCGCCATAGTTAGGTTGTGGTTTTGTGATGACATGGACCAACACTACCATTAGGCATAGCTGTGCTTACCAAATACCCATATTCATAATATGCTCATTTACAATATATTGACCATAAAACAGTGAAAATATTGAAATATTTTTACGAAAAAAATTTGCAGAATTAAAAAAAGTATCTATCTTTGCACTCGCTTAACGAAAGATAAGCAAGAAAAATATGTTGGTGCCATAGCTCAGTTGGTAGAGCAAAGGACTGAAAATCCTTGTGTCCCTGGTTCGATTCCCGGTGGCACCACTTGAACCAAAGGTTAAAATCAACAAAACGCTGCAAATCAATGATTTGCAGCGTTTTTCTTTTGTCAAAAATTGGCACTTTTGGTGCAAAATGACGCAGTTTAGTGTGTTATTCATGGACATTTTTT
>JAFWBM010000052.1 GCA_017507105.1 Bacteroidaceae bacterium | reverse complement strand
GTTTTTTATATATGCAAACATTTTGATAAAAATGTGTGTAAAATTTTAGTATATTATTTTTTTGCTATATCTTTGTGGTGAATCTAAGGACGGAATGTAGCGCAGTTGGTAGCGCACTACGTTCGGGACGTAGGGGTCGGGCGTTCGAGTCGCCTCATTCCGACACCTTGTTAAAAGAAACGCGACAAACGATGAAAATCGTTTGTCGTTTTTTCATTCTTATCGCTGTAACTGCTTGAAAACAAGCGCATAATCTTGAATACTTCGTTCTCATTTTCTTGTTGGCTTCGCCTTCAATTTCTCGCCATGGCAAAGTGCAAGCAAGCTTGCCTTTGCTCGTTTGGCTTAACGAATTTGTTCGATAATTGCCATTTTCTTTGCTGTAAGATTTTCTATTACAGTAAGGAAATCTATTGCACGCCTTGACAAACGACTGCACTCATAAATGAGAACCTTATTCACCTTGTTACCCTCAACGAATGAAAGCAACTCTGTAAGGGCTTAGCGTTCTGCTACTGTTTTGCGCCAACTTCACGATATAGAAAGAACGATTTTGCATTTACAGATAGAAGACAGACATGAGTATTTTGGTTCTCCATCTTCTCTGTTCGACAAATACACACGAGAAGAGATTGGTTTTTCACAAGCGGCATTGGACAACTATTTCAGCAAGTTGGGAGAGAATAATGAACCCATATATAAAAACATAGAGTGTACCATAAGAAAAGGTACACTCTATGTCAAACCCACCACAAGAGGGCGTAAAAAGCAAAGGGAATAAGATTGATTTACTTAAATTGGTAAGTTGTTTATCAAAATAAGTAAAAGAGAAGAAGTATAGTTAAAATCGACACATACAAAAAAAACTTATATAAAATCTTTTATTAGTTTTGCAAAAGGATTGAGGCAACTCTTTCCAAGACATACAAAAATAAGAAAGAAGCGTTATGCTTATCTTGTAGTACGGAAACCTGAGAAATTTCTAAATGTGTACAAGGGTGGCATAGTGGTTCTTACGCTTGGCGTGGACTGCTATCACTACATCTGTACACAGGGTTTCCATAGGACCTCCGAACTACGGCGTGGCATACAGTTCCACGCTTCGTGTTAATAATACAGTCTGTGGGGACTTACGACTGAATAAATTTAAGTATTTATTATGTTTTACAACAAAACTAAAAAAACTGCAATCTGCAGATTAAAGACTGCTGAAAATGTTTACAACAATTTGGCAAAAGATGCCAATGACACCGCAATGGAGTTGTACCAAACAAGAAAATCCGCAGCACTCGCTATAGACAGAATTGAAAAGTACATAAATTCACTAGCAAACACACCCAAAGAATTCATAAAAGAAATTTCAGAGGTAAAAGTAAGTATAAAAGAATTCAACGAGGCTGTACGCATTGAAAAACAAAACAATTCAGATAATATAAAAGGGGCAACAATCGCAACAGGCGGAACTGTAGCTGGTGGATTGATTGCTTCTCTTGGCCCCACTGCAGCAATGGCTATCGCAACAACATTTGGAACTGCATCTACAGGAACTGCAATTGCAAGTCTTTCTGGGGCAGCAGCAACAAATGCTGCATTAGCTTGGCTTGGGGGTGGAACACTTGTTGCGGGAGGCGGTGGTATGGCTGCAGGAAATGCTTTTTTGGCATTAGCAGGTCCTGTAGGTTGGAGTATTGCAGGTGCTTTAGCTCTTGGAGGTGGTATTTTTGCTGCTTATAAAAACAAAAAAGCAGCAGAAGAAGCACAAAAAATCGCAATTGAAATAGAAAATCATATATCTAAGCTAAGACCAAAATTCAACAAACTTAAACATCTTAATACTGAAACAACCAAATTAAAATCAGCATTAGATATATCCTTAATGGTAAATACCTATCCTAAAGATTACTTGATGTTCTCACAAGAACAAAAAGAAACTTTAGCTGCATTAATAAATAATGCACGTTCAATGGGCAAACTAATCAATGAAAGAGTTTCATAATGAGCAAAAATGCACAAGTTTACATAGACCAACTAATAGCGGCTTTAGTTAAAAACGGTTATGATGTTAAGCAAAACTTAAAGGTGGAAAAAATTGCAGAAGTTCTGCAAATAGCAAATGAAAAGATACAATACGCCCAATTTGCATTAAGCAAAAGTCTTGAGCATATAGAGAATGTACGCGACTTCATATCCTCGCCAGAAAAAATACTTGGTTCACCCCAAACAAAACATGGTGAAATTGCAGAAAGAATTGAAGTAGAGATAAGAAATGGTAGAGATATTTTAAAGAATATAATTCCTACTGCAACATTTGATGGAGTAGGAAGAACCGCACCAGAAGATTATATCATTGACGGAACTCAAGTTCAATCAAAATTCATAAATGGTGCTAATAAGAGTCTAGACCATGTTCTAAAACATTTGCAGAATTACCATGGCTTTACTGAAAATGGATATTACCATATTCCCAAAGACCAATATGAAGTTATACTTCGGATTATAAATGGCGACAATATAAATGATATAAATATACGTACAATCAACAAGTGTAGGGAGATTGTAAAACAGATTGAGAATGAAACTGGTAAATCATTTTTAGATGTTGTAAAACCTGGCATATCCACATACAAAGAAGTACAACTTGGTAATGTTGACAAAACCCTAGGAGGCTATGAGAAAGAGTTTAACGAAACTCATAGAGGAACTGTAAAAAAAATTAGTGAAGAAAAACAACAAAAAACAATCGAAGCCGAACAAATAACAAACCCATCATGGGGAGAGGCATTAAAATATAGCGCAGTATCAGCGGTAATATCAGGCTCTGTTTCTGCAGGTATAAAAATATACTCTAAAGTTCATTCTGGTAGAAGAATAAGCGATTTCACATTGCAAGATTGGAAAGATGTTGGATATGATTTTGCCAAAGGAAGTGCAAAAGGCGGAATAAGCGGTTTGGGTATATATGGTATGACGAGGGTCGTTGGACTCTCGGCGCCATTTGCAAGTTCTATAGTAAGTACAACTATGGGAATAACATCATTGGCATACGATTACAAAAATGGCAAAATATCAAAGAGTGATTTTAGCGAAAGTGCTTGTTCGCTAAGTGTTGAAGCGGGTATTTCTGCTATCGGTGCAGCTATTGGCCAAACTGTAATCCCAATACCTGTTTTGGGAGCAATTGTCGGTACAGCGACAGCAAAAGCTTCACTTGAGATTAGCAAAACTGTATTTGGAAATAAAGAAGAAGAGTTAATTAGACAAATGCAGACTGAATATGATGAAATTGTTAAGACTTTAAATTCCGATGCATTGAAAATTATCAAAGAAATGGATAACTACTTTGCTCGTTTAGATGGATATATAAATGCTGCATTAAGTAAAAATTCCGCAACTCGATTTTATTCAAGTATTGAATTATGCAGGGAACTAAATGTACCAGAGAGCGATTGTATAAATAGTATAAAAGAACTTGATGATTTTATGTTAAATTAAATATTAAAGTTATAATAACACAAAAAGTATGTATCAATAAGACCAAATATAAGGTTATATTGATACATTTTTATTTTGAAACATGAGTGTGAATATTATACACAGATTTTGTATTGATTATCCTCTAATATATCAATCAATTAGAGTAAAATACTATGTATTCATAGGGTGGTTTACTAATACCCTACGCTACAATATCAAGGACATCGAGGGGCTGTTTACCCTAGAAAGAGAGTCCTATGGCAGCGAGTATGATAAGGCGGATTGTAAGATTGTTGTTGCAGCCCCCTTTCTTTGGCTGTTTCTTCTTTTCAGGGTATATTGTCGCTATTGATTGTCGATGTATTCTTTTGCCTCTGTAAGGCAGCAGTTCTTATTATCTTTATACTCTTTGATGGCCTGTCGGATGCAATTGCTTTTTATAAGGTCGATATATTTCTGATTCCCGTTGATTGGGTAATTGTTTATGATACTTATTCTTTAAGGGTTACAATGCAAATGTATTATAATTTTGTATTTGTGTTATATGATGTAAAGATTATTTGATTGCTCTTCAATAGAGCTGTGCGGTCTTCGGTGCAATTTTTGTTTTTTTTGCCTTTGCCTCTTGTGTTAATTGAGTAACTTTGTGCCTGTATATAAATGATTGGGCAGGTGCTAACATATTTTTTGATATTCCTATTGGCTATGGGAGGGGCTTTCATCCAGCGGGTTAGTGGTTTTGGTTTCGGTGTCTTTGTTATGATATTCCTGCCCTATCTTCTCTCTTCCTATGGTGAGGCTGCAGCTTTGTCGGGTCTTTTGGCAGGTTCATCGGCTTTGGTTATTGCGGTGCGTGTTTGGCGTCGCATAAGATGGGATGTGGTGTGGCCGTTGCTTATCGTTAATGTTATTGTCTCACTTATTGCCATTGAGTATATGGCGTCGCTTGGCAACGATGTCCTGAAGCGTTCTTTTGGTGCTATGTTTGTTATAATATCCCTTTATTGTCTTTTCTTTGATGGGAGGGTAAAGGTGCCTGCTACATGGTGGTCTAAGGGCGTGCTTGGTGCACTAAGCGGTGTCATGGGTGGTATGTTTGCCATGCCTGGTCCGGCATTGGTGCTATATTGTATCGGTCACATCAAAGACAAACTGGATTATGTTGCTACGTTGCAGGCCTTCTCGGTGCTACTCAATATCTTTTATGCTCTTTTCAGGGCCCGTGTTGGCTTTATTCAGGATGAGATTCTGGTGTGGTGGCTTATAGGTCTCGGCGGCTCTCTTGTTGGTACCTATGTAGGTTCCAGATTCTTTGAGCGCATTAACGGTGTCATGCTTAAGAGGATTGTCTATTCTATGCTTTTTGTTAGTGGTGTTATTGCCATGTTGTAGCGCTGTTGCATGTACTTTACGGTTTTTATGTAAAAAATTGGGATAAAAACTTTTATATTTCCTTCAAACCGCTATATTTGCGGTTGGGACGATTGGTGATGATGTAACTGCATAGGATTTTCAATAACCCTCAAATAATACAGCTATGAAAAAGTCTCTAACTGCAACGGTTCAGGTATTGCTTGTGCTGTGCCTTGTCTTGTGTTCGATATCGTGTTCGCGTGTTGGTCTAAAGAACGAGTTGACAAAATATTATCAGTCGGAGTGGAGCCGTCTTGTCGCAAACTTCTCTGTAGCCCATTTCAAGTCTAAGATTCTTGTTGCTATGGATACTATGTCAGGCTCTACATATTCTGTTGCTACGGAGCGTGATGCTATTGCCGATGAGTTGGCCAGAGAGTATTGTGATAGCTATTTGTTTACCGACATGGCAGATGTGGCATTACCTTTCTACGAGAACCATTTAACTGTTGTGGAGTTCAAGAAGATTAATGCTACAGTTTACAACGAGACTCCATTATCTATAATGAGGAAAATTGATAGTATAATGGATCGTGATTTCTCTCACCTTGTTAATGTGGCTATGAGTGCTGCTGTTGCCGATATAATGAATGGCGAGACTCCTAAGTTGCCTTCATTGCCCGAGGAGGTAGCCAAAAATTATCTGCCACTTATGGAGCGTTTCTACGAAGTATCAGGTCGCAGGATTATCACCGAGAACGGTTTTACCGCGATGAAGGATATGATAAACCAAGAGGCTTCCGAGAGCCAGATCCTTGCCGAGAATTTCTTTGAATATCTCAGTAACGCGACACCCATAATGATGTGTATTGCAATGGAGGGCGAGCTAAGCAGCGATGAACTCTCGTCTCTTATAGATATTTTTGAGAGTCCCGAGTTTGTGAAGTTGAAAGAGGCAACAATGGAGCTGTCTAATGATATTCTTAAGACAAACAAGATGATAAATGAGAGATTCGATAGATGGTTGATTGGTAAACTGTAATAATATTTATCTATCTCATAAAACAGGTGGGTGACCCATTTTTTGTTTGGGTCACCCACCTGTTTTATGCCTGTATCTATACTCTGTTTTGGTTATAATTATGTAAATTTTAACAAAAAGTGTAATTGATAGGAGTTTTATTTTACATTACTTTTGCATGTAAATTACTCTATTGGGCTATATCTTTAATATAGCGATGTATATAGGAAACTTAAATAACTAAATATGGTAAAGAAAAATTTTTTTACATTCTTATTATTGCTTTTTTCTGTTGCGGTCATTGCCGGCAACAGCTCTTTTGGCGAGGGTAATATGATATCGGGCCATGTCATTACTGCCGATACCGAGGATGATATCCCCTATGCCAGCATTCTTATTCTTGAGACCGGCAACGGTACCAACAGTAATGAGCATGGTCAGTTCGAGTTCAGAAAACTAGCTCCCGGTAAATATACCTTGCGTGTCTCGGCTGTCGGTTATGTGACACAGACAAAGGAGGTTACTGTGAGTAAAGATTTCGTAGCTGTCATACACTTTAAGATGCAGGAAGAGGCTCTTATGATTAACGAGGTGGTGGTGTCGGCCAACAGAAACGAGGTTCGCCGTCAGGACGCACCTGTTGTGGTGAATGTGATAAGCCCGGTGCTCTTCGAGAAGGTAAACTCGACCGATCTGGCCAAGAGTCTTAACTATGTTCCGGGTTTGCGTGTCGAGAATAACTGTCAGAACTGTGGTTTCCCTCAGGTGAGGATTAATGGTCTTGAAGGTCCCTATTCACAAGTACTCATCAACAGTCGTCCTATAATAAGTGCATTGAGTGGTGTATATGGTCTTGAACAGATACCTGTTAACATGATAGAGAGAGTTGAGGTGGTACGTGGTGGAGGCTCGGCTCTTTTCGGTGCCAATGCAGTTGGTGGAACCATCAATATTATAACAAAAGATCCTGTCAATAATTCCTTCCAGATATCTACCAATTTTAATAATTATGGTGGCAAGAGTTGGGAGCAGTATATGGGTGCAAACGCATCGCTTGTGGCTAAGGACAATTCTTACGGTATAGCTGTGTATGAGAGTTATCGCAACCGAAATCCTTACGACCACGATGGTGACGGATTCTCGGAGCTTGGTAAGATAAATATAAATACATTCGGACTGCGCACATATTACCGTCCTGTTCCCAACAGACGTATAAGTTTGGAGTATCATACAACAAACGAGACACGTCGCGGTGGTAACAAGTTCGACTTCCAACCTCATGAGTCGGATATTACCGAGCAGACAAAGCATATAATTAACAGTGGTGGAGTGTCGTATGATATATCGTGGAATGAGTTTCGTAACCGCCTATCGTTCTATAGTTCTATACAGCACACCGATCGCAACAGTTACTATGGTGCACAACGCGATCCCAATGCCTACGGCAAGACCGATGACCTTACATGGGTTGCAGGTGCCACCTATACTGCGATGATGAAGAACTGCCTTTTCTCGCCTGCAACATTTACCGGTGGATTGGAGTATCAAGAGAACAGCCTACATGATATAATGACCGGCTACAATCGTGATATGAGACAAGATGTGCGCATTGCAAGTGCCTTCGTTCAGAATGAATGGGATATGAATCTTTTTGCATTGCTGGTGGGTGCACGTCTGGACAAGCATAACCTTATAGACAATCCCATTGTGAGTCCTCGTGTGAACTTGCTATATAAGCCTTCGTCCTCATTCCAGGCACGTATTACCTACTCAACCGGTTTCCGCGCTCCTCAGGCCTATGACGAGGATCTTCATGTGACGGCTGTAGGTGGCGAGGGTGTACAGATTGTGCTTGCCGATAACCTTAAAGAAGAGCGTTCAAACAGCTTCAGCGGTTCTGTCGATTGGACTACCATGTTGGGACATTGGCAGACAAACATACTTCTTGAGGGTTTCTATACCGGTCTTGACGATGTCTTTGTATTGGAGGATATCGGCCACAATACCGAAGGATATATGTTGAAAGAGCGTCGCAACGGTAGCGGAGCACAAGTGTATGGTGCCAATCTTGAGGCCAAGTTCGCGCATGGTAAGGATTTGTCATTGCAGATGGGTGTTACTGCGCAGCAGAGCAGATATAATAAGCCCGAGGTGTGGACCGAGGTTGATGGTGTAGAGCTTACAACACGTCGCATGCCGCGTACCCCCGACTTCTATGGCTATTTCACTTTGTCGTCCCAGCCATTAAAGAATTTCAATATCTCTTTGTCTGGAACATATACAGGTGAAATGATAGTGCCTCACTATGCCGGATATATTGCTGCCGACAGGATGGAGAATACTCCCGATTTCTTCGATTTCGGAGTGAAATTCGATTACACTTTCTTATTACGCGACCATTTGAAGTTACAGGTCAATGCAGGAGTGCAGAATATTTTTGATAGTTTCCAGGACGATTTGGATAAGGGTGAGTTTCGTGACTCGGGGTATTTCTATGGCCCTACAGCACCGCGTGCTTTCTTCTTCGGTATAAAGATAGAGAATTGATATTGTCGATATAAAGCGATGAGGGTTTGCCAATGGCAAACCCTCATCGCTTTATTATTAAAGTTACCTGTTTATTTGTATTCTGCAATGCTGTTTATTCTCTTTGGGATGTCAGTGTTGTCAATGACTCCATTAAATCTTTCGGCTCCTGCTCCTATTGCAAAGAGTGGAACAAAGGCTGCCGAGTGGTTGCCGCTTGCCCATGATATGGCCGATTCCTGCGATACAATCTCTGAGGCATAGTTGGCTATACGGTGCATATATTTCCTGCTCTGCTCCTTGTCGCCATCTACAACTTTGCTATATAGTCTGCTTATCTCTTCTCTCTGTTTCTCGTCGGCTTTTATTCCCATCATCTGTTCAAGAAGTGCCATAAGCTCGTTACAGCTGTTAAGTTTTTTATTTCCGTACATCTCATCAAGTATGTTACCGAGTTTCTCTTCGCTGCATTTCTGTGCCTCGAGTCTCTTGATGCTAAGGGTATAGTTGCTCCTGTATCCAAGAACAAGGCCACCGGTCTCGTGGTCGGCAGTGACAATGATAAGTGTCTCGTCAGGGTGATTGTTGTAGAACTCAAGAGCTACGCGTATTGCTGCATCAAAGTCCTCTACCTCATGCATAACAGTGGCAGCATCGTTGCTGTGCGATGCATAGTCAATCTTTCCTCCCTCAATCATAAAGAAGAATCCCTTGTTGCTCTTTCTGCTTAGGAATTCAATTCCGGCCTCTGTAATCTGAGCCAGATTAAGGTCGTTATCGTTTTGGTCAATGGCATAGGGAAGTTGTGTTGCTATATCTTTCTGGTACAGCATAATCCTTGCTGCATCCTTGCTCTTGTTACAAAAATCTCTGTAGCCGCGTGCGATGGTGTATCCACTCTTCTCATACGTCTTGTATAGTTCTGCACGTCTGTTTTCATCGTATATGGGATCACCTCCGGCAAAGAAATCATAGCCCGAGGTGCGCATCTCCTCTGCAATCTCGTTGTAGTTGTTGCGGCTATTCTGGTGAGCATAGAAGGCTCCCGGTGTTGCATGGTTTATAGGAACAGTGGTGGATACACCGACAGCATATCCTGCATCCTTAGCCCATTTTGCAACGCTATAACAGGGTTGGCCGTCGGGTGTCATGCCCAGCCAACCGTTATTTGTCTTATTTCCTGTGGCTAGTGCTGTTCCCGATGCAGCCGAGTCGGTAACTCCGTTGCTTGCCGAGAATGTGGTTACAAACGCTGTAGTGGGGAACTCTGTGAAACTGAGCCGGCGTTTGCTGTCAAGTTCCTTAAGTAATAGTTCTGCTCCCCATACATGTGATGGTCCCATGCCATCACCAATGAAATAGAATACATACTTTGGGCTCTGTGCCGTTGCTGCTATTGCAACTATCAGCAGCAATAGTGCTGTACTGAAAATCTTTTTCATATTATATTTTCATTTAGAATATGAATCGGTCCAAATCGTTATAGAATGCCAGGATAAAGAGGCCAAGCAGCAGGAACATGCCTATGACCTGTGCACGTTCCAGAAACTTATCGCTGGGCTTGCGACCTGTAACTACCTCGGCAAGTAAGAATAGTACGTGTCCTCCATCGAGTGCCGGGATTGGCAGTATGTTCATGAATGCAAGAATTAGGGAGAGCATGGCTGTCATCATCCAGAACTGATGCCAGTCCCACATTGGTGGGAACATGCTACCTATTGTGCCGAACATACCTACAGACTTTGCTCCTTCTTTCGAGAATATATATTTGAAATCGCTGACATAGCCTTTGAGTACATTCCAACCGTATGCTGCACCGGCCGGGAACGATTCAATGAAACCATATGTCTTTGTCTCTATGGGGTAGTCGAGCGCACGTGGCATTACCCCAAGTACAAATGTGCTGTCCACATTTGCAGTAAGTGACAATATGGTGTCGCGCTCTACTGTAATGGGGAATGTCTGCTTGCCACTCTCCTTAACAGCATTAAGAGCATTGACCATTCCTTGCCATGAGGCGAACTCGATGTTGTCGATAGCAACTATTCTATCGCCTTTCTCCATTCCTGCCATATGTGCAGCACCGCCGGTTGTTATGCTGTCAATTATGGCGGGTATAAGGAATTGTACGAAAGGTTCGTCGCTACCCATATCCAGCAGACCGAACTCCTCGGGTATTGCAATCGTTGTCTCTACGCCATTGCGAAGGACTGTTACTTCGCGTCCGTCTGCTATGGCACGCAGTAGATCGGCATTGCGTCGGTGTACCTCTTGTCCGTCTACTTTAAGCATTATGTCTCCATCCCTGAAACCTAGATTTTCGGCTACCTGGTTGTACTCCATGCCGTATGTAGCTTTGTGCATGTCATGGTAGCTTTCGCCCCATGTGAAAAGCACCATTGAGTATATGAAGAGTGCAAGTATGAAATTGAATACTACACCACCTATCATAATGAGTAGTCGTTGCCATGCAGGTTTTGAACGGAACTCGTAGGGCTTGGCAGGCTGACTCATCTGCTCTGTGTCCATAGACTCATCTATCATTCCCGAGATTTTGCAGTATCCTCCCAATGGAATCCATCCTATTCCATATTCGGTCTCACCTTTTGTCGCCGGTAGTTTAATAAGGGCTTTGTCGTTCTTGTTGCTGTTTCTCGAGGGTATCATTAGAAGCGAAATACCCCAGTCGAAGAAGAGATAGAATTTCTCTACTCTTACCTTGAATATTCGGGCAAACAGAAAATGACCGAACTCGTGTATCAGTACAAGAAGGCTTAATGCCATTATCAACTGTAGCGCACGTATAAAAAATATCTCCATGTCTTATAAATATTATTTTCTTCTTATATGTTCGTTAATTACTTTTTATAGTTGAGGTTAAATCCACGATTCGGCCATCTTGCGTACTTCAGTATCTGTAGCAAAGTAGTCGTCCAATGTAGGCTTGATTGTGAAATCGGCACTCTGCATGGCGCGTTCTATTATGCGGCTCATGTCGGTGAATTTTATGCGGTTGGAAAGAAATGCTGCCACGCAGACCTCATTGGCTGCATTTACTACACATGGCATGTTACCCCCCATCGCAAGGGCATCATAAGCATAGCGCAGGCAGGGGAAGGTTTCGAAATTGGGTTTCTCGAATGTGAGTCCACCTAATGTGCCGAAGTCGAGACGTTCGAATGAGGAACTCAGACGTGTTGGATAGGAGAGCGCATACATGATGGGCAGACGCATATCTGGTGTGCCGAGTTGTGCCTTTACCGAGCCATCGGTAAATTGTACCATTGAGTGTATTACCGATTGGGGGTGTACCACAACTTCTATCTTCTCGGCCTCTACTCCGAACAGCCATTTGGCCTCAATAACCTCAAAGCCTTTGTTCATCATAGTGGCTGAGTCTATTGTTATTTTTGCACCCATGCTCCAATTGGGGTGGCGTAGTGCCTGTTCTATGGTGACATCCTCGAGTTGGCTTGCTGTGTATGTGCGGAATGGCCCTCCCGAAGCTGTGAGTATCAGCTTCTCTATTTGGTTACCCGACTCACCTGCGAGCGACTGGAATATAGCTGAGTGCTCTGAATCTACAGGCAGGATGGGCACTTTATACTCGTGTGCCAGACGTGTTATTATTTCACCGGCAACAACCATTGTCTCTTTGTTGGCAAGTGCTATGGCCTTTCCTGCCTTTATTGCTTCAATGGTGGGGCGTAGGCCCGAGAAACCTACCATTGCTGTTACCACTACGTCTATAGGTCCTGATGTTACAATCTGACATATTGACTCATATCCGGCATATACTTTGATGGGGAGGTCGGAAAGTGCCTCTTTCAGTTTTTCGTATTTTGTCTCGTCTGCTATAACTACAGCCTCCGGCTTGAATTTGCGTGCTTGAGCTATAAGCTCGTCTACTCTTTTGTTGGCTGTGATGGCATATACTTCGAAACATTCGGGATGTTCTTCCACAACTTGTAGTGTCTGTGTGCCAATCGAGCCTGTCGAGCCTAGTATGGCTATTACTCTTTTATTCTTGTTATCCATGTATAGTTGTTTTATCTGTGCTTAGAATGCTATGTAAATGTTGGGGTCGAGTGGCAGTCCGCGATGCCATAACTCAAGATGCAGATATGGTTTTTTACGGTTCGTACTCTCTTTGTCGGCATTGTCAAGCGTGGCAATGGCCTCTCCTGCTACGACTTTGTCACCTACACTCTTGAGCAGGTGATAGCAGTTCCGATATATGGAGACCAGCTCTTCGTTGTGCTGTATTACAAGTGTGTAGCCGTCATTTGCAGTATAGTCGCTCATAATTACGGTTCCATCCCATATTGCCATTATGCTCTCACCCGGGTTCTCGGCTATGTCAATGCCATAGTGCCCCTCTTCGGTGTTGAATTTTCTTGTTATGATACCTTTCGTGGGACGATAGAAATTTATTCCTTGCAACGCTCCCACATTTGTGGCTTGTGATGTCAGGTTATATCTTTCGTGTTCCTCGAAATTGGTTACAAATTGTTGTTCAAGTTCGGTCTTCTCCACAGGGTAATCGTGGTACATGGGTACTGAGTCGGTTATCGAAGTGGTGTCCCCATACTCTATCTTTCCCTCAAGTATACCCCTTATATTGCTTAGATAGCGCTCCTGCTTACCTACCTCGTTCTTCAGAGAGTCTATGGCAAGTGCATAGTTTATGAGCCTTTCGCGTGTCCTGTCGCTGACATGTCCGGGTAGGTATTCGGCAACAGGTGTAAATGCGAATATAAGATATATGGTGCCGACAACGAGTAATAACGAGATGAACAACGATATTATAACCCCGAATGGGGATACATAGAATCCCAATATATTGTCGAGCTTGTTCTCGTTGTGTATCGTCAAACGGTATTTGCGCATCAGGCGGTTCTTACCTTTCTCCTGCTGTTCCTTTTTTTCCTTGTTTTTCATTTGCGCTCTGTTATAGTGATGCAAGTTCCTCGGGGATGTTGAACACAATTCGTCGTTGCGAGTGATCGATCTCTACTATATACTCCTCTTGTGCCGGTATCAATAGTTCTGTACCATCCCTGTCTATCACAAAAAGGGTGTTTATTGTGGTGTCATCCACATCGGTTATTTCGCCAAGATTCCCAAGTTCCACATCTTCGGCCTTGAATCCTCTGAAGTAGCCCCAGGTATAGTTGTCACTCTCCTCTACCCATTCACGTGGTATATATACAGTGCTGTTGGTTAGCTGTCGCACCTCATCGGCACTGTTCAAACGTTCAATCTTTACTATAAGCGTGTCGTTGTTCTTTTGTCTTTTGTATTCAAAGAAGAAGGGGACAAGTATCCCGTCAATGTCTACAGCTACAAAATCACATTCTTCGCCTAGTGTCAAACTGTCGCCCAACAGACCTATTTCGCCTTTGGTACCATGTGGCTTAAGGAATCTTCCAAAATATGTGAAATCCTCTTTTTTCAGCATCTCTTGTCGGGTTTTAGTCTATGAACGTGTTATCTTTGCTCCAATTTGGTTGAGGCGCTGTTCCAGATTCTGGTATCCTCTGTCTATCTGGTCGATGTTGTCTATGCGACTTATACCATCGGCACTCATGGCTGCTATCAACAGCGCTATTCCTGCGCGTATGTCGGGCGAGCTCATGGAACGGGGTTTTAAAGTGAACTGATGGTCGTGGCCTATTACTATGGCACGGTGCGGGTCGCATAATAATATCTGGGCTCCCATATCTATTAATTTGTCGACAAAGAATAGTCGGCTCTCGAACATCTTTTGGTGGATGAGCACACTGCCTTTTGCTTGTATGGCTGTTACAAGCATTACGCTTAACAGGTCGGGCGTGAGGCCTGGCCATGGAGCATCGCTTATGCTCATTATAGAGCCGTCGAGGAACGATTCAATCTCGTAGCGGTCTTGTGAAGGAATATATATGTCATCGCCTTTCTGCTCGAAATATACACCAAGACGACGGAAACTGTCGGGTATTATGCCTAGGTTTTCGAATGATACATCCTTTATGGTGAGTTCGCTTTGTGTCATTGCTGCCATACCGATAAAACTGCCTACCTCAATCATGTCGGGCAGTGCTGCGTGGCGACATCCTCCCAATTTATCCACACCTTCAATGGTTAACAGGTTGCTTGCTATGCCCTTTATACGTGCTCCCATTTTACACAACATTTTGCACAGTTGTTGTATGTATGGCTCGCAGGCTGCATTGTAGATAGTGGTAGTACCTTTTGCCATTGTTGCAGCCATTATGATGTTTGCTGTTCCTGTAACAGAGGCTTCGTCGAGTAACATATAACATCCTTCCAGTTTGTCGGCCTTTATGCTATATATCCCTCTCTCCTCGTTATGATAGAACTCTGCTCCCAGTTTCTGAAGTCCCAGTAGGTGGGTGTCTACCCTGCGGCGGCCAATCTTGTCACCTCCGGGAGTTGATAGTGTAGCTTTGCCAAAACGGGCAAGCAGAGGACCTATGAACATTACTGAGCCACGCAATTGTGCACAGCCGTTTATATACTCGTCGCTTTCGAGATAGTCGAGGTTTATGCTTCTTGCCTGGAATGTGTAACTGCCGACTCCGTTCTTTGATACGGTGACGCCCATGTTCATCATCTGCTGTATCAGGTTATTGACATCGGCTATATCGGGTATATTTTCAATTGTAACCTCATCTTCTGTCAGCAGTGTAGCGCATATTTCCTGTAGTACCTCGTTTTTTGCTCCTTGTGGGGTTATACAGCCATTCAGCCTATGTCCTCCCTCAATAATAAATGATGCCATCTCTTTTTGCCTAGAATTTCTTTTTGAATACTTTTTTGCGTTTCTGGAATCCCTTTTGTGTACTCTGCTGGTGTGTTATCCTTATCTTTCCGTCGGGCACCTGTAGTTTTCCACCTGAGTAATCGAGTAGGTCTTCGTATATCCTCTTGTCCTCTACACCATCCTTGTTCCATGTGATGTAGTTCTTCTTCATCTGCACCAAGATGAGCTCTACAAAACTATTGCGTTCCTCTCCCTCCTCCATTGTGCATGCGTGGGCTATCATCTCTTCGACAATGCGTCCATAATGGCGGTTCTTTATCTCGCGGTTTCGATACTCTATTTTTAAAGGCGGTTGTGTGAAGGTCTCTTTCTTTATGACCTCGACAGGGTAATCTATATCCAATGTAAAATCGGACATTATTGCCAGATGGTCCCACAACTTACGCTTGTAGTCGGGTAGTTCGTTGCGCAGGTTGGGAAACATGCTCTCCATTATGGATACAATGGTTTCGGCACATCTTTGGCGCTCGGCTCTATCCTCAATGGTGAGTGCGTGGTCAACCATTTTCTGTACCGAACGTCCATACTCGGGCAATGGTAATCTTTTTTGTTTGGTATTATATTCCATCATATGTTGTATGCAAATCTGTTATAGCAGGTTCTTAGGTTTTGTAGCCACGAAGTCCTTGAGATAGAATGGCTCGAAATAGGCTATATCCTCGAACCGTTCGTCAAGCCATGCACGCTCGGCTAATGGCATCATCCATTTTGCCATTGGCGAGCGATATGCATCAAAGAAGTGTGCATTTGAGTGTGTGATAATTTCTTTGCATTTGTCGGCTCCGTTACCAAAGAAGTATACAGGATGGTTGTCGAGAATTTGTGTAAAACTCTCCTCGGTAACTATCACAGCACTTGTAGGTTCTACAACGTTGAGTGCTCTATCGTATATTGTTGCGTATACCTCGTTGCGGCGTGCGTCTATCATAGGGCATAGAAGGGCATCCTCGGGTAGGTCGTCGCGTAGTAGTACGGGCACACACATTATGGCTGTAGTAGGTATGGATATCAATGGTAAGTCGCGTCCATAGCATACTCCCTTTGCAGTGGATGATGCAATGCGCAGGCTTGTGTAGGAACCGGGACCGCTACTTAGTGATACAGCCTCGATACGGTGCCCTCTCTCGTCGGCAAAAGTAATTGCCTCTTCAACAAATGGAGCAAGCACCTTGGCATGCGAACGCTCTTCGCTATTCTTTTTTTCGAATAGTGTGGCGCCATCTTCGCTCAGTGCTACTGAACAGCATTCGGTTGAGGCTTCTATATGTAGTATTATTGCCATCTCAGTATCAATTTTTTATTACTATTGTGTCTAATTGTATCAATATCTTGCAAAGATAAGAATTAAATACCAACAAATGGCTGTTAATATTAATTATTTAATATATATTATAAATTAAGATTTTGTGGTTCTGAAAAGGAGGAGAGCGTGAAAGTAAGTGGAAATTAAAATATCTTCTAGCGTTGTTGATATTGTAAATAATTTGTTACCTTCGCAAATTAAACAAGTAAATCAAAGTTTTATGATATTTTCAATGACAGGCTACGGTAGAGCCGTAGCATTGTTTCAGGATAAAAAAATATGTGTAGAGGTGCGTTCTCTCAATGGCAAGGCTGTTGATTTGTCTACACGTATTGCACCACAATACAAAGGGCACGAAATGGATATAAGAACTCTTGTTGCTTCAAGACTGGAGCGTGGTAAGATTGATTTTGCGTTGTGGGTAGAACAGAATGAAAAGAACGATACTCCTTCAATCAATACAGCTGTTATGGAGTGCTATATGCAACAGATGAAAACAATATCGGAGACAACCGGTATTGCAATGCCGCAGAATATGATGGAGGTGTTACTACGTCTGCCTGATGTAGTGTCGAGAAAGGAGATTTATGAGGTCGGTGATGAGGAGTGGGCTGTTACACTTGATGCTGTAAACCGTGCAATAGACGAGTTGCTCGCTTTTCGTAAGCAGGAAGGCGAGGCACTTTATGTTAGATTCCTTTCGAATATCGCTAATATCTCATCGTTACTAGCCTCTGTTGAGCCTTTCGAGAAGGAGCGTATTGAGAAGATAAGATCACGTATTACCGATAATCTGGAGAAGTTGGTTGGTGTGGACTATGATAATAATCGTCTTGAGCAAGAGCTTATCTACTATATTGAGAAACTGGATGTCAATGAAGAGAAGCAACGCCTTACAAATCATCTCTCCTATTTTGTTGAGACAATGAACGGCGCCATCGGTCAAGGTAAGAAACTTGGTTTTATAGCTCAGGAGATGGGGCGCGAAATAAATACACTGGGTAGCAAGAGTAACCATGCCGAGATGCAAAACATCGTGGTCAGAATGAAGGATGAACTTGAACAGATAAAAGAGCAAGTCTTGAATGTGATGTAATAAATATTTTTTACAATATGAAAGGTAAACTTGTTATATTTTCAGCCCCATCGGGCTCGGGAAAATCGACCCTCGTAAACTATATTATGGAGCAAGATTTGTCATTTGCTTTCTCTATTTCGGCGACAAGTCGTCCACCTCGAGGAAATGAAAAGGATGGTGTGGAGTACTTCTTTTTTACACCGGAAGAGTTCAAGTCCAAGATTGAAGCTGATGAGTTTGTAGAGTATGAAGAGGTCTATCCGGGACGTTACTATGGGACGCTGAAGTCACAAGTAGAGGCGCAACTCGATAGCAAGAATGTGCTTTTTGATGTGGATGTGGTGGGTGGTCGTAATCTTAAGGAGTATTATGGCGAGAGAGCCTTGTATATCTTTGTGCAGGCCCCTTCTGTCGAGGAGTTGCGTCGACGTCTTGTTGAGCGTGGTGATACCGCACCCGAAGAGATTGAGAAACGTCTAGCCAAGGCCGAGTATGAGATGAAATTCTCGGAATTTGCCGACAGGATAATCGTTAATGATGATTTGGATAAGGCTAAGGCCGAACTTTTGAAAATAGTTAACAATTTTCTATCCTTGTAATTGTCGGTAGGTATAATAATGGCAAAGATTCGTACAGTGGTTTTCGGTGGTAGTTTCGATCCTATACATATAGGGCA
Organism: Bacteroidaceae bacterium; assembly: GCA_017507105.1. Lineage (GTDB taxonomy): Bacteria > Bacteroidota > Bacteroidia > Bacteroidales > Bacteroidaceae > HGM04593. The sequence goes on along the minus strand of JAFWBM010000052.1, from coordinate 22,378 downwards.
TCTATCGCTTGCGCGCGAGGTTCTGGAGAAGGCGTTGGCTGCCGAGGTGTGGTTTATGGTTTCGCCTCGTAATCCGTTGAAAAAAGATGTCGAACCAACAGATGAGACTTTACGCTATAGGATGGTAGAGCTGGCCATTGAGGGCGATTGCAATATGCGTGCATCTGATTTCGAATTTAACCTACCTCGTCCATCATATACACTTAATACTCTCAACAATCTTGTTGATGCTTTCCCCGATAGGGATTTTACACTTTTGGTAGGTGCCGACAATTGGGAAAAGTTCGATCAATGGTATAAAGGTGATGAGATTGTTGAGCGCTTTGGTCTTATTGTTTATCCGCGTGGCAACGAGGAGGCTCCCTCTTTGCCAAATGGTGTGAAATGGCTTGATGCCCGATTGCATGATGTGAGTTCTACACAGATTCGTACTATGGTAGCTGCCGGTGAGGATATATCTTCTTTGGTTCCACCATCTGTTGTCGATTTTATTAAGAAGGAAAGACTATATATATGAGAATAGCAGTGTTATCGGTATTGATTTCTTTTGTTGTGATGGTAAGAGCACAGCAACAAGTAGAGAGATATCCGCAGATGTGTGACGAATTGCAGCAGGTGTTCTGTGACTACGTGTCGGCCGAGGCCGAGACAAGATACATGTCATCCGGTTACGGTCAATATGTGGGGCAGCTTATAGATAATGTGATATATGGTTGGGGTTTTTTTATAGCCAATAACAATGCGCAGACATTCGGTCAGTACCGTAAAGGTAAGCATATGTTTGGAATAACTATTACGGATGAGATTGCACGAGTAGGCTCTAACGAACATTATGCCGAGTATGACCTTAAGACTGGAGAAATTGTGCGTATTAATACCATTGAAGGCAATATGAGGATTCCTGAAATATATGTGAGTACTCCGGAGAAAAAGACAAAATATGGTTTTCACAAGATAACATATTCCAATGGCGATGTCTATTGCGGTGAGACCTATGATGGTAAGAGACATGGTTACGGAATCTATTATTGGGCAAATGGAGACTTTTGGTATGGCGAGTATAGCAATGGATACCGACAAGGTTATGGTGTCTTGTTTAAACCCGACCATAAACTTTTTTACGGCAAATGGGTGGGAGATTGTAAAGTTAAATAAACACAATAAAGGGAGAACAAATTGTTCTCCCTTTATTGTGTTTTAGTATCTAAAAGGGATATGTTTCTATAAAATGTATTTATAAATGATAGTTTTTTGGGATTTTTGTAGGATGATGTAACTTTATTTGTATTTTTGTAAAATTGTATAATGAAATAAATGTAACACTATGATAGCAGTACTAAAAAACGGAATAACAAAAGCACAGCGTGATAACCTGGTAAAGTGGATTGAATCGCAGAATGTGAAGGTGCATATCTCGGAAGGAGAGTTGCAGACTGTACTTGGTCTCATTGGAGATACAAGCAAGATAGATATGGACTTGTTGTCGGGACTTGATATAATTTCGAGCGTAACCCGTATAAGCGAACCCTTCAAGAGTGCCAATCGTAGTTTTCACCCCGATGATACAGTCATTGAGGTAGGTAGTGGTGAGAACAAGGTTAAGATAGGTGGAGGTAATTTCTGCATAATGGCCGGTCCCTGTTCGGTTGAGTCGGAAGAACAGATCCTTGCAGTTGCACATTCTGTGAAGGAATCGGGCGCAAATATGTTGCGTGGTGGTGCCTTTAAACCACGTACATCGCCTTATGACTTTCAGGGATTACGTGCCGAAGGACTACAGTTGCTTATCAAGGCACGTGAAGCAACTGGATTGCCATTCGTTACCGAGATAATGAGTGCATCGCATCTCGAACTCTTTGCCGATGTGGATATTATTCAGGTTGGCGCGCGTAACATGCAGAATTTCGAGTTGCTGAAAGAACTTGGACGTTGTGATAAACCTATCTTGCTTAAACGTGGAATGTCGGCGACATTGAAAGAGCTTCTTATGAGTGCCGAGTATATAATGTCCGAGGGTAACGAGAAGGTTATATTGTGTGAACGTGGTATACGTAGCTACGACAGTTATACACGAAATGTGCTTGACTTGGCTGCGGTACCTGTACTTAATGGCCTTACACACCTTCCTGTTATTGTTGATCCTAGCCATGCGACGGGTGTCTCTCGCCTGGTGCGTCCTATGGCTTGTGCTGCAACGGCATCGGGTGCTGATGGTCTTATAATTGAAGTGCATAACGATCCGGTTCATGCCTTGTGTGACGGTGCTCAGTCATTGACTCCCGAGCAGTTTGCCGAACTGGCACAGCGTGTTAATGAGATAAGAAGCATAATGCATTAAGATTCATTTGAAGTATCAGGGTGGATATAAAACAACTACTAAAGAATAAAAGCGATGAAAGTCGGTATTGTGGGGCTCGGGCTTATCGGAGGGTCGGCAGCAAAGGCATATAAAGCTGCCGGGCATACTCTCTATGCTTGCGATATAAACGCTTCTATAGTAGATTTTGCGATTATAGAAGGTGTGGTAGATGCTCATCTTGATGAGAAGAGCATAGCCGAGTGTGACTTGATTCTGTTGACTGCCACTCCGCAGGCTGTCATATCTTATGTGGAGGAGAATGCAAGATATGTTCCGAAAAGCGCACTGGTGATGGATTTCTGTGGAACTAAACGTCGTGTTTGTGATGTGGGGTTTGCTTTGTCTCTTGAGCATGGCTTTACCTATGTCGGTGCCCATCCTATGGCCGGTCTGCAGTATTCAGGCTATAAGTATTCTCGTGCCAATCTTTTCACCGGTGCTTCGCTCATACTTGTTCCACCGGTGCACGATGATATATCTATTCTTGATAGGGTAAAACAATCGGTGCAGCCGTTGATGTTCAAGAAATTTGTTGTGACAACAGCTGCCTTCCATGATCGTATGATGGCTTATACATCACAGATGTGCCACGTTGTATCAAATGCCTTTGTCAAGAGCACTTCGTCGCAGTATCATCGTGGTTACAGTGCCGGCAGCTTTCGCGATCTTACTCGCGTGGCACGTTTGAACGAAGCTATGTGGACAGAACTTTTCATAGAGAATAAAGAGAACCTGCTTGACGAACTTGATCAATTGATAAAATCTCTGGGAGAGTATCGTACTGCTATTGCAGCAGAAGATTCCGAGACCTTGTATGCTTTGTTGCATGACGGCTGCCAGGCAAAGGCCATGACCGAGCAGTGATGTTTTTTTGAATATAAAAAGATGATATATAAAACCATAAAAGTAGAGGCTTCAAGTTGCTATGAAATTATCATAGGGCGAGATATACTTTCTAGGATAGGCGAATTCATACGTCCTCTCCTGGGGAATTGTAGGGTAGCACTCCTTACTGACAGCACAGTAGATGAAATATATGGAGAGAGAATTATAGAGTATTTATCGGCGGCAGGATATGCTGTTGATAAATTTGTTATACCTTCAGGCGAAGCGTCTAAATGTGCCGATAATCTTCTTGAGTTCCTAAACTTCATGGCCGATTGTAAACTGACACGTAGTGATGCAGTCATTGCTTTCGGTGGTGGCGTGGTGGGTGATATGGCCGGTTTATCGGCTGCTCTTTATCTGCGCGGAGTCAAATATATTCAGATTCCGACAACATTATTGGCTGCAGTGGACAGTTCTGTTGGTGGAAAGACTGCAATAGATATTCCTGCAGGCAAGAATCTTGTAGGAGCATTCTATCAGCCATCGCTGGTATGTTGCGATACTGCACTCATGGATACACTTGATGCATCTGTATTTCGTGACGGGTGTGCCGAAGTTATAAAGTACGGAGTTATATTGGACAAGGAGCTATATGCAAATCTGAGGTGTGTAGATTTTGATCGAGAGAGTGTTGTTGCACGTTGCGTAGAGATTAAACGGGATGTTGTGCAGCAGGATGAATTTGATAATGGTGTGCGTGGATTGCTGAACTTTGGTCATACATTCGGACATGCAATAGAGAAGATGAGCAACTTCGAAGTGTCACATGGTGCGGCTGTAGCTAAGGGAATGATTATTGCAGCACGCATGGCTCCTCTTTGTGGTTTGTGCGATGTGTCGCAGGAACTAGGAAAATTGCTTGGGGAGTTCGGCTTTAATCTGGATTGTAAATATACTGCCGATGAGTTGTATGATGCAATATTGAGTGATAAGAAACGTCGCGGAGATAATATAACGGTTGTCCTTCCACGCTCTATAGGTGAGTGTATTCTTGTTACACTTACAGTAGAGGAACTGCATGATAAATTGAAACAGATATTGCTATAAGAGATGGATGTTAGGTTGAAAGGTAACTTGAGTGGCGCAGTTGTAGTACCACCATCGAAGTCACAGGCCCACCGTATGCTTATATCTGCAGCGTTGGGTAGTAAAGAGTGTAATGTGTCATGTAGCGCATTGAATGACGACCTTGTGGCTACGATGAACTGCCTTAACTCTCTTGGTGCCCATATAGTATATGAGGGTGGATGTTTTAAGGTATACCCCATAGAACTTAAGAAAAATGGTCTGCTCGACTGTGGTGAGAGTGGCTCGACATTACGTTTCCTGCTGTCTGTTGCAGCTGTGTTGGGTGCCGACGCAACCTTTGTAGGCAGTGGTAAACTGCCGCAACGTCCTAATGGGGCATTATTGGATGTCCTATCGCAGCATGGGGTTGTTTTTCATCGGCATGAGGAATCTCGTGAACTGCCTCTTACTTGTGAGGGGATGCTTTGTGGCGGTAGTTATCAGCTAAGCGGCTCTTTGTCGTCGCAGTATCTGACAGGCCTGCTTTTTGCTCTACCACTTGCCTCTAATAACAGTGAAATAGAACTTACCGGTAATATCACAAGTGCATCGTATATTGAGATGACATTGGATACACTTCGTATTGCTGGTGTAGAGATTAAACGTCGCGGAAGAAACTTTTATATTAATGGGAATCAGAGTTACAAGTTGCCTGCGAGGGTGACTGTTGAGGGTGATTGGTCTTCTGCTGCATTCTGGCTGGTTGCCGGTGTGGTGGGTAATCATCCCGTAAAGGTATGTGGCATTGCTGCCGATTCGGTTCAGGGTGACCGATGTGTAATAGACCATCTGCGTAATATGGGTGCCTTTATAGAGGAGCATGAGGATGGATTTATTGCTTTCCCCTCGCAACTTTTTGGTACAGAACTCGACTGTATGGATACTCCCGACCTTCTTCCCATACTATCAGTGGCAGCATCTGTAGCCGATGGTGAGACTCTTTTTACAAATGTTGGACGGTTGCGTTATAAAGAGAGTGACCGTCTTGCAGCCATGCAGACAACATTGGCAACGTTTGGTATAGATTCCCGTATAGGCGAGGATACATTCTCGGTGTATGGAGGGAAGGCATCGGTGAAAGGTGAGGTAGATAGTTTCGGAGACCATCGTATTGCAATGTCGGCTGCTATTCTTGCAACACTGGTCGGAGAGGAGGTTGTAATTAATGGGGCTGAATGTGTTGCAAAGTCCTATCCTCGTTTTTTTGAAGATTATGCCGCACTGGGAGGTCTTGTTTTGAATTAATTAAATAGATAGATATTATGAATTTAGATGAGTTGCGTAAGCAGATAGATGAGATTGATAACAGTATGTGCGATCTTTTCGCGCATCGCATGCAGGTAGTAACTGATATAGCTCGTTACAAGAAAGAGAATAACATGGTAGTGTATCACCCTTCGCGTGCACGTAATGTACTACAGAATGTCTCCAAAAGGTTGGGTCCCGAACTCGAAGGTTACGGACGTACTCTTTATCATACATTATTTGCCTTGAGTGAGTCTTACCAAACACGTGTATTGTCGGGTGATTCATCTTTCTTTGATGATTTACAGAAGATTGTATCACAACCTCCTGTACCGTTCCCTAAGCGTGCATCTGTTGCTTGTGCAGGATGCGAAGGCTCATATGCACATTTGGCTTCGGAGAGACTGCTCGACCTGCCCGAAATAATGTATATGAGTAATTTTGAAGGTGTATTTAAGGCTGTCAGCAGTGGTCTTTGTCGTTTTGGTGTACTACCTATAGAGAATTCTTTGGCAGGTTCGGTTAATGATATATACGACCTTTTGTCCGATTATAATGTAAGCATAGTTCGTAGTATACGCCTTAAGGTAGATCACTCTCTGCTTGTGCATCCGGGTACAAAGCTTGAGGATATAAGAGAGATTTATTCACATCAGCAGGCAATAAGCCAATGCTCCAACTTCCTCTCTACATTAAAAAATGTACGTATAATACCTGTCGAGAATACAGCCGAGGCTGCAAGAATGATTGCTCAGTCGGGAGACCGTACAAAGGCATCGTTGTCATCACGTCTATGCGCAGAGTTGTATCATTTGCAGCCGTTGGTAACTGCAGTACAGAACAGAGACAACAATTATACAAGGTTTATCTGCATCTCGAAGGAGCCACAGATATATCCCGGTGCCGACCGTACAAGTATAATGATGGTTATACCCAATCGTCCCGGTACTCTATATCGTGTTATGTCGCGTTTCAATGCATCAGGAGTCAATCTTGTAAAACTCGAGAGTCGTCAGATTCCTGAAAGGGAGTTTGAGTATCGTTTCTATTTTGATATAGAGGCTTCTGTTTATAGCGAAGAGTTCATTACTCTTATGTGCGAGTTGCACGAGAGTGGAGAACAGTTCAAGTACTTCGGTACATATGCCGAGATTATATGATGTATGCGGCTGTCATTATGGCCGTGTACCAATGACAATATATGATTAACAAAAACTGTGAGGCTATGAAAAAGATTCTTGTGATTAACGGTCCTAACATAAATCTATTGGGCTTGCGCGAACCAGCGATGTATGGTGATAGAAGTTATGCAGCATTAAGAGAATTTATATGCGAGAGTGCTGCCGAGGCCGGTGTACAGGTTGAGTTCTACCAATCTAACCATGAGGGGGAGATTGTAGATAAGATACAGGATTCATACAGATGGTTCGATGCTATTCTTATAAATCCTGCAGCATACACACATACAAGCATTGCTATATTGGATGCTCTCAAAGCTGTTTCACTGCCTACTGTTGAGGTGCATCTTACCGATATATCGGAGCGTGAGGAGTTCCGTCGTTTCTCATATGTCTCATTGTATGCCCAGAAGACAATCAGCGGTAAGGGGTTCGAAGGCTATCGAGAGGGAATTCTTTTCTTGCGTGGTATATTGGGAGCATAAGTGATGAGAATCTTCTCTACTTCTGCTGTAAAAGAGATAGATGCACTTACGATGCTGTATGAACCGATAAGCTCCATCGATTTGATGGAGCGTGCATCGTGTGTACTTACAGATGCCATTGTAGACTATCTCCCTCTGTTGAGCCATGTAGCTGTTTTTGCTGGTTCTGGTAATAATGGTGGCGATGGCTTTGTTGTGTCACGTCTGTTAAGTGCTAAGGGGTATAGGGTAGAGGTCTATACTCCTTCTTTGGAGTCTCATTTCTCGGATACATGTGCCGAGGCTCTTAGACGCCTGAAAAGTAAAGATGTAGTTCGAATTCATGATATATCTGTTGAGGGCTTTCCTGTTTTATCCGAAGATACAGTAATAGTGGATGCTCTCTTTGGCAGTGGCTTGAACAGAACTGTCACAGGGTTATATGCAGATATTATAAAGAATATTAATTCATCAGGCTCTTTTGTCGTGGCGGTAGATATTCCCTCCGGACTTATGGGCGAGGATAATACTGCTGTTGATAGGGAAAGCATAGTGCGTGCCGATGTAACTTTTACATTCCAATTTCCGAAACTGTCGATGCTTTTTGCCGATAACGCACCGTTTGTCGGCCATCTAAGAGTATTGGATATAGGACTCAGCAGCAAGGCTATGGAGCAGACAGAGTCTATTACACAAACAATAGAGGTGGAAGAGCTGTTGCCATTGCTCTCTGTGCGTCGTCGTCATTCGCATAAGGGCGACTATGGACGTGCTCTGTTGGTAGCAGGCTCATATGGAATGGCCGGTGCATCGTCGCTTGCTGCAAAGGCTGCAATGCGTTCGGGATTAGGATTGTTGACCGTGCATTTGCCGGGTTGTAATAACTCTATAGTGCAGTCGTCTGTTCCCGAGGCAATCACAAGTATTGATAGTTGCGAAACCCACTTTTCCAGAGTTCCTTCTCTTAAAGGGTATGATGCAGTGGCAGTGGGGCCCGGTATTGGCAGACATCCTGATAGTGCAGCAGCGTTGTTAAGGATTATAGAGGATTCTCATGTGCCGATGGTTATTGATGCCGATGCATTGAATATCCTTTCAGAATATCCCGAGTGGTTTGCAAAGTTACCTCCCGGCAGTGTCATAACGCCACACCCCGGAGAGTTCTCTCGCATTGCAGGTCTATCTTCTGGTGGTTATGATGCTCTTAAGAAGGCAACTATTTTTGCCCGCACCAATAGGGTTTGTGTGGTACTTAAAGGTGCATATACCGCAGTCATCTCAAGTAAAGGAGAGTTCTGCTATAACCGTTGTGGTAATGCAGGGATGGCTACTGCCGGTAGTGGCGACGTTCTTGCAGGAATAATTGTTTCTTTGTTGTCACAGGGGTTATGTGCATATGATGCAGCACGTCTTGCTGTATATGTACATGGAAAAGCCGGTGATCTTGCTGCATGCAAACTCGGTATGCGTTCGTTGATGGCCGGTGATATAATCGAGCATATTCCTGAGGCTTGGCTTATGCTGGAGAAGGATCAAGGCTTGCCACAAAAATTCGATTTTTAATGTAATTGAAGTATGAACGTGTATCGTTTCTTGAAAGATTGGTCGTTGCCTATTGCTATGCTGGGTGGAGTTGTTGCCTATCTCTTCTATGTAGAACTCGATTTATCGCCTGCCAACCGCTCGGTAGTGGTCCGTACTGTTGAGTTTGTGCAGCCAATGCTCATATTTCTGATGCTTTTTATAACCTTCTGCAAGGTACGTGTTGAGGAGTTGAGGCTCAAACGGTGGCATTGCGGATTACTTATTATCCAGTTGTTGTCACTTGTTCTGCTATCCATGATTCTATTTCTGTTTCCTTCACTATCTTTGGAGGTAAAGGTTCTTATAGAGTCGGCAATGCTCTGTCTTATCTGTCCTACTGCAACGGCAGCAGCTGTAATTACGGCCAGACTTGGGGGTAGTGCTGCATCGCTCATCTCATATACCATACTAATAAACCTGGCTGTGGCATGTGCTACTCCATTTTTTCTTACTTTGATACATCCGGTTGAGGGTGAGACTTTTCTGCAATCATTTATGTTGATAATGGGTAAGGTGTTCCCTCTGCTGTTGTGTCCACTTGTCTCAGCCCAGATTTTACGTTTTATATTTCCAACCCTTCACAGATATGTTGTTGAACATGGGCGGAATTGGCCGTTCTATCTATGGCTTGTTGCACTTGCGCTAGCCATTGCTGTAACTGCACGTGCAATAGCACATACACCTTTGTCGTTATTGGTTTTAGTTGGGATTGCAGTAGTCTCATTGGTGTGTTGCCTGCTGCAGTTTGCTGTAGGGCGCTATATTGCTGCAGGCTGTGGCGAGAAGATTACCGGTGGTCAGGCTTTGGGACAGAAGAATACTGTGTTTGCTATATGGCTGGCTTATACTTTCCTTACTCCTGTTACTGCCATTGCCGGAGGATTCTACAGTCTATGGCACAATATCGTAAATACTTATCAATTGTATAGACATAATCATAACAGTAGCGGATAACCTTTATTAAGGTTATCCGCTACTGTTACATGAGTTCAAATCCTTTTTGCGTAAATATTATAGCTCGTGGAAACTCATTCTCCATATATTTGCAACTCCATTGCTGCTTCCTCTTTGAGCTCTTGTTTTTCGATAAATCAATAAAGAAATTGTAATCGAGCGCCTTTGAGATGCGTGCAAGCAACTCTGTGTCTATGCTTGCTCTCTGAAAGATTTTGTGGATGTTTGTTCTGTCGCAGTTTATTTTTTTTGCCAGCCATGTAGGTGTCCTTTCAATCTCACACAATCTCTCTCTGATAAGTTCTCCTATGTGTATCATAATAAAAAAGTGGTGCTTGCTGTTTGTGGGCTCTTATTCATAACCTGAGGCACCGCCAAGTAACCTTGCCACTGAATAAGCACAAACAGTTCACACCACACATGATGTGAACTGTACCTACTTATTCTCTGTGGCTTCAAATTGGCGGTTTTCAGGTTAGGAGAATAGTTTTACAGTTCAACATGAACGCAATATGTTAATCTGTTCTATATGCTCTACTTATATCGTTTTTAGTGTTTTTACTTATATAATTTACATTTAATGAATGTACTCTTACTCTTCGGGTGTGAACATGGGGTCCCATGCCGGGAGTTTGGTAGGTTTCTCCTTTAGTACCTCGAGAACCTTTGCCGGAACATATTTCTTGTCTACTACAAGGCGGAACATATATTCATCAAACCATTCATCGGTCATTATTATAGTTCCACGATGTCCCGAGTTTGCACCCCAACTGTTCTCTACCTGCCATTTCAGAGGTTTGCCATCTTTATCGAGGTCCACTGCCATCAGTGTCATTGCGTGTGACGAACCGCTGTCGAAAGTCATGATACGCTCTCTTTTGTCCATTCCAAACTCAACATCGAAAATTGATTCGTAGTCGTAATTGTCAAGGTCGAGGAGCCCTCTCTTTGAGTCTAGGAACTTACCAACGTCACACGAAAAGTACATCATGGTGCTATCCTTTATTGATGCTATTGCCATCTCTTTAATATCCTCGAGAGGGAGGTTGACATAGAGCCAATTCTGCCCGTCGTGCATGTGGCGGTCATACTCTATTTCGTAACTCTTCCAATAGGGACGTGTGGGGTCGTTCATCAACATCACGTAGTTGTTCCGAAGATCCCATCCTATATATTTCTGATAGAAACTCTGGGGTGTGTATTTTTGCGGCTCTTCGCGATATTTTCCGTTAGAGTCTTTTGGTGCCCATGTGAACTCTGTAGGGGGTACTCCGTATACTGTTGCCAACATGCGGTATACCTCTTTAAGTTGTTCTTTCTTCATGTTAAGCAAATCTTTCTCTTTTTTGCCCTCGTCCGATGCGTTGCGCAGGCGTATTCCATATTCGCGTAGCTTGCGTTTGAGCAGGCTGTTGAATGTCGCTGTATGGTTGCTTGTATAGCTCTCTTTCATTACGCTTTTTGGCACGACACCATATTTTGCTATATTGTCGGCAACACCGGTGAAAGTTCCACCATCACTTAAAGGGTTCTTGAAGAGCCACTCTACAGTACGGTCATCAAAGGGCTTCTTGCGTGTATCTATAATACCTTGCAAGAATAGATTTGCTTTCTCTAACTGGTCGAAGAAGAAGTTATATACCTGCGAGAATTCGAATACTCCAAGATTCTGCTCTGCAATCATCTTGGCGCGCATAACGTTCATTCCGGTAAAGAGCCAGCAACGTCCCGACGATTCTTGATTGCTTATACCTTTGGATTTTACACTGTGGCTGAAATAGGTCTCCATCTCGTTTTGGTTCTCCTGATTCAGGGCCATGCTGTTTACGTTGTTGTTGAGCATTACATTTTGTAACGCCTTCTCTGCCTTTGTGGGCTTGTAGCTGTCGCTCAGCTCTTTCAGCATCTGCGCATCGATGCTGCCGTTGCTCTGTGCTATTGCACCCAACGCAATAAGCATTGAGGCAATGCAGCTTGTTGCTCTTTTACTAATTCTCATCATTTATCTTTTTGTGTTTTGTTTTCTTTCTGCGAATATAGGCTTTTATTTTGTATAATTCCTCATTTCATCGACGAATGCTAATGCTGTTTCTACACTTTTTACATTGTTTACTGATATGACATACCTGTGGTTGTCATTGCGTGTTGCACAGCGGAACTGTGTAGATGATATGAAGAGGAGAATTTTTCCAAAGGTCTCGCTCGCATAAAAGCTCTTGTTGCTTTCGTCTACAAAGAATAGTGTCATACGGCCACCTTTCAGATATATTCTCTCAATTCCTAACTCCTGTGCTTTACGGCGCAGTGTCACCATCCTTATAAGCTCCTCGCCTTGGGGTGGAATCTTTCCGAAACGGTCTTGCATGCGGCTGCGGAAGGCCGAGAGGTCTCGTTCGTTTGTTATAGAGTCCAGCTCACGATACAGAAGTATGCGCTCATTGCTGTCGGGGACATATTGTGGCGCAAAGAACAACTCAAGGTCACTCTCTACAAGGCAGTCATTTACAAATTGGTTGTCATTGTTGCAGCTCTCTTCTTGCAGAATATCGGCAAACTCTTCGGTCTTTAGTTCGCGCACAGCCTCGGCAAGAATCTTTTGATATGTCTCGTATCCTAAATCGGCTATAAAACCACTCTGCTCTGCACCTAGTAAGTTGCCTGCTCCACGTATATCCAGATCCTGCATTGCCAGGCTCATGCCGCTGCCAAGTTCGCTGAAGCTCTCTATGGCTTCGAGGCGGCGACGTGCCTCGCTGTTCAGTACGTCCCTTGGTGGTGTGAGCATGTAGCAGAATGCCTTGCGCTTGCCTCGTCCTACACGACCACGCATTTGGTGCAGGTCACTAAGTCCGAAACTCTGAGCCTGATTTATTATTATGGTGTTGACATTCGGTATATCTATTCCATTTTCGATAATAGAGGTGGCTATTAGTATGTCGTAGTCGTGGTTTATAAAGTCGTATAGTCGCTTCTCCAGTTCCAGAGGTTCCATCTGCCCGTGACCTATACACACACGTGCATCGGGAATATGTTTGTGTATCATGTTCTCAAGCTCATGCATGTTGGATACTCTGTTGTTTATGAAGAAGACCTGTCCGTTGCGGCTCAACTCAAAATTTATGGCCTCTGTTATTATCTGTGCATCAAAGGTATGTATCTCTGTATGTATGGGATAGCGGTTGGGTGGTGGAGTCTGTATTATGGAGAGGTCACGTGCTCCCATGATGGAGAATTGCAGTGTACGGGGAATGGGAGTGGCTGTCATGGTGAGTGTATCTACATTCACTTTCATCTGACGTAATTTCTCTTTTACCGATACTCCGAACTTCTGTTCTTCGTCTATGATAAGCAGCCCAAGGTCCTTGAACTTGACATCCTTTCCGGTAAGGCGGTGTGTTCCTATAACAATGTCTACTTTGCCATCAGCAAGTTTTTTCAGCACCTCTTTGCTTTGTGCATTACTGCGTGCGCGGCTCAGATAATCTACGCTACATGGAAAATCCTTTAATCTCTCTTTGAATGTGAGATAGTGCTGATAGGCCAATACTGTTGTGGGTACAAGCACTGCGACCTGTTTGCCGTCTGTTGCAGCTTTGAATGCTGCACGGATTGCTACTTCGGTTTTTCCAAACCCTACATCACCACATATAAGACGGTCCATAGGACGTTTGCGTTCCATGTCCTGCTTTACATCGTTTGTTGCTTTATGTTGGTCGGGGGTGTCTTCGTACATGAAGCTTGTTTCCAACTCGGTCTGCAGATAAGTGTCGGGTGAGAAAGCAAATCCCTCTTCTCTGTATCGTTGCGAGTATAGTTTTATAAGGTCGCGAGCAATATCCTTTATCTTCTTCTTTGTACGCTCTTTTATGCGCTCCCATGCACCTGTTCCGAGCTTGCTTATTGCAGGTGGTTCCCCCTCCTTGCCGCGATATTTCGAAATCTTGTGCAGGTTATGTATGGAGACAAAAACAACGTCGTCGTTCTTGTATATCAGCTTTATGGCCTCCTGTACATTGTCTCCGTTGGGGATACGCACCAATCCTCCGAATTTACCTATTCCGTGATCTATATGTACTATATAATCTCCGGTCTTGAACTCCTTGAGCTCTTTCAGTGTCAGTGCCACCTTTCCGCTACGTGCACGTTCACTGCGCAGTCTGAAGTTGTGAAAACGGCCAAACAATTGGTGGTCGGTAAAAAATACGGCATGTATCGTGTTGTCTATGAATCCTGCATGCAGTGTGTTGTCTACAGCTATAAAGGGTATATGTCCGTTGCGCTCTTCAAAGATAGCACCGAGACGGTTGGCTTGCCGTCTGTCGTCGGTCATGAAATATATTGTGTAGCCCTTTTCTATGTAGTCGATAAATGTACTTGCGACCAGGTCAAAATCCTTGTTGAATGTTGGCTGCGGCATGGTGCTGAAGTCAACCTTTGTACCCGACTCCAAATGTGCAGTGTGCAGGTCCCAATGGGTAGACGAGGCTGCAAAACGCTCAAACTCGGCTACAGTCATCAGGTCGGGCATTTGTGGAACACTGTCGTCCGATAACTTGGCCTGCAGGGAAAAACCCTCGTCGTGTAATTTGCCGATACAGTTCTTTATGTGTTCTATATTCTTTGTTACAAGGATTGTATCCTTTGGGAAAAACTTTATTACCGATGTGCTTTCGTTGCCGGCCATTTTGGGTACAATGGTGGCTGCATCTATTTTTTGTTTGGATAGCTGTGTCTCTACCTCAAACGTTCTTATGCTCTCTATTTCATCTCCAAAGAAGTCTATACGGAATGGCAATTCGGACGAGTATGAGTATATGTCGATGAGGCTGCCTCGTACCGCAAACTCTCCCGGCTCATATACATATGTTACCTCTTTGAACTTTAGCTTAGCAAGTTCTGTTTCAAGTGTCGAGCGCTCTATGCAGTCTCCGATGGCTATTGATATGCTCTTTTGTTCAAGGTCGCTTTGCGATACGACCTTCTCGGATATGGCATCAGGATGGCTCACTACTATAAGCCCCTCTTTCCTTTGTCCGTCGATGAGTCGGCTTAAGACTTCGGTGCGCAGTATGCGGTTGGCTTCGTCCTCGTGTCCATATTTGATGGCTCGTCTGAAAGAGGATGGGTAAAAGAGGATGTTATCCTCTCCGCATGCCTGTACCAAATCGTGATAGAAGTATCCGGCCTCTTCGCTGTCGTTCATTATCACCAGCAACGACTGATAGGGTATTCTCGATTTCAATCCGGCAAGGCACATTGCCGAAGCGCTGCCCGACAAACCACCAATTATGCTTTTCCCGATTTTATGTTCCTGAGCAAGTCTTACCAATGCATCAACACCCGGGTGTGTAGAATATATATGTCCTAACTCTTTTGAATCCATACTTATGTGCAAATATAGTCTTTAATTTCCATTTTATATAATCTTACAACGGTGCAACTCTTGTTGTTAACTTAAATTTAATTATAAAATTGTTGATTTATGTATTTTTTATTATTTTAGGGAGTGAAATGCACTCTTTTTTCTTTATCTTCGCAGATTGAACAACTGTATTGTTATGACAAGAAGCGATAGCGTTATTATTATACCTACATATAACGAAAAAGAGAACATTGAAAAAATGATACGTGTTCTTCTCTCTTTGGAACACTCTTTTGATGTTCTTGTTGTTGATGACGGCTCGCCCGATGGGACTGCTGCCATTGTGAAATCCTTAATTGTGGAGTTCCCTCAAAGGGTCTTTATAATCGAACGTTCGGGTAAATTGGGCTTGGGAACTGCCTATATAGCAGGTTTCAAATGGGCTTTGCAGCAGGGATATGAATATATATTTGAGATGGATGCCGATTTCTCGCACAATCCTGATGATGTTCCTTTGCTCTATGAGGCATGTGCGAAGGATGGATATGACCTCTCTGTCGGTAGTCGCTATGTTACAGGTGTGAATGTCGTCAACTGGCCTATGGGACGTGTCTTGATGTCCTATTTTGCATCTAAGTATGTCCGTTTTATTACGGGTATTCCTGTTTATGATACAACAGCCGGTTTTAACTGTTATCGTCGTACAGTTCTTGAGACAATAGATCTTGATGCCATACGTTTCAAGGGATACGCTTTTCAGATTGAGATGAAATTCACCACATATAAGTATGGTTTCAAAATAAAAGAGGTTCCTGTAATTTTTGTCAATCGTGTATTGGGTGAGTCCAAAATGAGTGGAGGAATATTCAGTGAGGCTCTTTTCGGTGTTATACGGTTAAAGTGGAACAGTTTATTCAAGAAATACAAACGCTAACGATCAGATAATATGGCAAACGATACAAATATACAATTTGAAAAGGTCTTGGCTCTGTGTCGCGATTTGTTCGGAAAGAAGCTATATGACTATGGTGCATCATGGAGAATAATGCGTCCGGCTTCGCTTACTGACCAGATTTACATAAAGGCCAAGCGCATACGCAACCTTGAGACAGGTGCCGAGAATCTGGTGGGCGAGGATATAAACTCCGAACTCATTGGTATTGTCAATTATGGCATAATTGCTCTTGTGCAGCTAGAACTGGGCTTTGCCGATGAGTGTGACATTGCACCCGACAGGGCAATGGAACTCTACGAGGCCAAGGCGAAAGAGGCCCTTGAACTGATGAAACGTAAGAACCACGACTATAACGAGGCGTGGCGTGGAATGCGCACTACATCCTATACCGATCTTATCCTTACAAAGATATGGCGCACTAAGCAGATCGAGGAACTTGAAGGTGTTACAAAGGTATCGGAGGGTGTGGATGCCAACTATATGGATATGATTAACTATGCAGTGTTCGGACTTATAAAGAATGGCATTGTCGAATAAGAAACGGGCTCTGACTGCAATACTGGCAAACATATCGCGTTTGTTGCTGAGTGCAGTTCTCATGGTCTCGGGCTTTGTCAAGGCTGTAGACCCTATGGGGCTTTTCTATAAAGTTGAAGAGTATCTTGCCGCATTCGGTATTACGGAGCTTCACGACGGATGGATAACAGCGGTTTCGGTTACCCTGCCTGCCTTAGAGTTTATTTTTGGTGTCATGCTGCTGATGGGAGTATACAATCGTGTTGTCACGACGTTTGTATTTCTCTTCTTCCTTATGTTTACACCTTTTACGCTTATCATTGCTCTATGGAATCCTGTCAGTGACTGCGGCTGTTTCGGTGACGCATTTGTACTCTCTAATTGGGCTACGTTTGCCAAGAATATAGTTTTGCTTATCCTGGCAACTATGGTCTGTTTCATGCGCAGGCTTTTTGTGCGTAAAGTAAGTCTTGGTAACAGATGGATGGTTGCTCTCTTTGCATTGCTTTATATATCAGCTATAGAGTATATAGGTCTGGCACATCTGCCTATTATGGATTTCCGTCCTTTTGCAGTGGGCACCGACCTGCGCAAGGCTGTAGTGGACGTTCCCTCACTCTTTAAGACTGTATACCGTTTCGAGAAGGATGGAGAGGTTAAGGAGTATGATGACGAGACTTACCCCGACACCACATGGAACTATCTTGGTAGTCGTACAGATATCCTGGTCGAGGGAAAACCTGCTTTGATTGCCGACTTTGCTTTCCTTGATATGGAAGAGGGTGATGACTATGCCGAAACTATCCTCGAGGATAGCGGATATGTCTACATGCTTATACTTGAAAAAATAGAAACAGCCGACGAGAGTCGTGTTGATAAGATAAATGAGCTGTATGATTATTGTCATGAGAGAGCAATCCCATTCTATGCAGCAACAGCATCCGACACACCCGAGGTAGATTTGTGGAAAAAACGTACCGGTGCCGATTATCCAATTCTCTGGGCCGACGATGTGATGCTTAAGACTATGATTCGCTCCAATCCCGGAGTGTTGCTTGTGAAAGATGGAGTGGTTGTTGCAAAATGGAATGTGAAAGATCTGCCATCGGTAGATGATATGAGAAGAGGGGAGACGCTCATGCCCGAAAAATCAAATGTCATGTATCAATATCTTAGAAGCTGGAAACTATGGCTGTTGTTTTTTGTGGCACCTATATTGTTTATAGCATTTATTGATGTACTTATTGTAATCTCCCGTAAATTGGCTGCAAGATTGTGGGTGCAGAAAGATGACGATGAAGAGAAAAAATAGTAATCCAATTATTATAAACCTTTAAATTTTAAACAAAATGAGAAAGAAAATTGTTGCAGGTAACTGGAAAATGAACCTGAATCTTCAGGAGGGTATTGCTTTGGCAAAGGAGTTGAACGAGGCTCTTGTTGCCGATAAGCCCAATTGCGATGTAGTAATCTGTACTCCTTTTATCCATCTTGCATCAGTCGCAACAGCTGTTGATGTATCGGTTATCGGTGTAGGTGCCGAGAACTGTGCCGACAAGGTATCGGGTGCATATACAGGTGAGGTTTCTGCCGCTATGGTTGCATCTACAGGTGCAAAGTATGTTATCCTTGGACACTCTGAGCGTCGTGCATATTATGGCGAGACAGAGGCTATCCTTAAGGAGAAAGTTCAGTTGGCTCTTGCTAACGGTCTTACACCTATCTTCTGCATCGGTGAGGTTCTCGAGGAGCGTAATCAGGGTATCCAGAACGAGGTTGTTTACAAGCAGCTTGCAGGTTCTCTCTACGACCTTTCTGCCGAGGATTTCTCAAAAATTATCCTTGCATACGAACCCGTTTGGGCTATTGGTACAGGTCTTACAGCTACTCCCGAGCAGGCTCAGGAGATTCATGCTTATATTCGTTCTACAATTGCCGAGAAGTATGGTAACGAGGTTGCCGATAACACATCAATCCTCTATGGTGGTAGCTGCAAGGCAAGCAATGCTAAGGAGCTCTTTGCAAATGCTGATGTTGACGGTGGTCTTATCGGTGGCGCTTCATTGAAGGTTGCCGACTTCAAGGGTATTATCGACGCTTGGAAGTAATGAGAAGAACTTTTCTTATGATATCGATATTGTTCTGTGCGCTCTTTGTGAGTGCACAGGGCAATGTTGTTCTCAAGTTGCAGAGCGATACGGCTACTGTCGTGATGCCCGGCGATACTGTTGCCCAGAAACCTCAACTCAGAAATATTGTTTCGGAGTTGCAGACTGATGCCGACGGTCAAGGAACTGTACGTGTCTGTCAGCCTCAGAAGCTTGGCGAACTTATGGGCTCTATGATGGAGCGTAATGGTAAGCCTGCGCAGATTGAGGGATATCGCGTGATGGTCTATTCGGGTAATAACTCGCGTTTGGCCCGTGACGAAGCCAATAAAATGGCAGAATATATGAAGAATAACTTTCCCGGTGCCGAGGTATATGTAGTCTTTGAGTCGCCAATCCGTTCGTGTCAGTATGGCGATTATCGTACACGAGAGGAGGCCGAGGCTGTCATGTATCGTCTGAAGGCTACCAGACGTTTCAGAGAGATTTCTGTAACAAAGACTATGATAAACCTGCCTTATTGAAAAATTTGCAAATATGGAAGAGAATAGAGATAAGATTATAGAGGGCTTGATGGCTAATTGCAGTAGTATGCTCGAACTATTGGGCGAGGATACAAGCCGTGAAGGTCTTATCAAGACCCCCGAGCGTGTAGCGCGGGCAATATTGGATACTACTGCCGGTTATAAGGAAGATCCTCATGCAATCCTGCGTGGAGCAATGTTTAAGGAGGACTACAGTCAGATGGTTATTGTAAAGGATATTGATTTCTATTCACTGTGCGAGCATCATATATTACCCTTCTTTGGCAAGGTACATGTCGCATATATTCCTAATGGCTATATAACAGGACTCAGCAAGATTGCCCGTGTAGTGGATGTCTTTTCCCGTCGTCTTCAGGTTCAGGAACGTCTTACACTTCAGATAAAGGAGTGTATTCAAGAGACGTTGAATCCGCTAGGAGTGATGGTTGTAGTAGAGGCTCAGCATCTATGTATGCAGATGCGCGGTATAAAGAAACAAAACTCCATTACAACGACCTCCGATTTCTGTGGAGCATTTAACCAGGCCAAGACTCGTGAAGAGTTTATGAATCTGTTGCGTAACAGATAACAAAAATGCAAGTTGGTTTAAGGCGGGCTTATTCTTTAAAAGAATCGGCCTGCTTTTATTTTAGAAGTTGAGTGCAGCACTGCCAAAACCATATTGCGCAAGTAATGCGTTCAGTGCCTGTTGTGTCTCTTTTAGATATTTGAGCTCCTGCATTACCTGCATACATCTTGCACTATCGGCTGTTATTGCAGGGTCTTTTAATTGGGCCATAGTCTGTTTTAGCAAGTCATCCACAATGCTCTGTTTGTATGCTATTGTAAGACGTGTTGCCTGTTCAAATAGTACAGCACTCTCGTTGCGCTCCTCGTTATTGTTTTCGCAGAATAATTTGCTTAGTATGTATCTGTCGCTGCATAGTTCTGCCGTAAGGTGCGAAATCTCGGCATCGGGATGCGATAGGAAATATTGCTCGGCGATAAACCCGTCGTCCGATACACGCTCAACCGCTTCTTCAAAGATTCTTTTATATAAAGGGTGTAGAAATTCAATACCGTCTCCATTAAGAGAGTAGTATATGTGCGATATAACGCTTTCTGTGAACGATGTTATGTTGCTTATCTTGTTCTCTGGAACCAAAAGCAGTTTCTCGCCGTTTCTTAATATGAACTGTATTATAGCGCGTTCCTTGTTATATAATGGATTCTCATCTCTTCCTACATGTATAGTAGGCTGTGGGAGTGTCTCATTGGTCGCTTCCTGTACAAGCTCTGTCTGATTGCTCGAAACCGAGTTCTCTGTTGCTGTGTTTTCCTGCTGCTTATGTTTATAGTTCTCTTCGGCATGCTTTATACGTATCTTGGCTGTTTCCGATACAAGCAACTGTTCGCTCACCTGTAGCATCTCGCTACATTTTCTCATATATTCGCTGCGCAGGATATCGTTAGGTATCACAGCTATGCTTCGTACAATATCGCCTATGAGACGTGCCCTGTTCTGTGGGTCGTCTCCAACCTCACTCATCAGCAGATTGGTCTTGAACTTTATAAAGTCAACCTTGTTGTTTTTTATGTACTCTTCCACCTCTTCGGTAGAGTGACTTTGTGCATAGCTGTCCGGGTCCTCGCCTTCGGGCAGCAGTACCACATTTATATTCATTCCCTCTTCCAGGAGCATGTCTATTCCTCGCAGTGATGCTTTTATGCCGGCTTTGTCACCATCGTACAACAGTGTCACATTATTAGTGAAACGGTGTATAAGACGTATCTGCCCTGTTGTTAAAGAGGTTCCCGATGAGGCTACCACATTCTCTATTCCGGCCTGATGCATTGAAATGACATCCAGATAGCCCTCGACCAATATACAGCAGTCGTGCTGCATTATCGCTTTCTTGGAGAAATATAGACCGTATAGGTGGTCACTCTTGTGGTATATATCACTTTCGGGTGAGTTTACATATTTTGCCGCTTTTGGGTTGTTCTGTAGTATGCGTCCTCCGAAGGCTACCACCTTGCCCGAGATTGTGTGTACCGGAAATGTTACCCTGCCCCAGAAACGGTCTACAAGTCTGCCGTCATCAGTGCTGTAGCATACACCCGTCCTCGCTATTATGTCGGGATTATAACCTGCCTTTATAGCTGTTGAGGCAAAACTGTCACGTCTCTCGGGTGAGTATCCCAACCCGAACTTTTTGATTGTCTCTTCTCTCAGACCTCGTTTGTGGAAATAGTTAAGACCTATGGCGCGTCCTTCGCTGCTGTTGTGTAGTGTCTCTGTTAGGTATTGTTGCGCATATTGGTTTACCACAAACATACTCTCGCGCATGCTCTGTGCCTCTTTCTCTTCGTCTGTCAGCTCGCGCTCTTTTATCTCTATATGATATTTCTTGGCCAGCCATCTTAGTGCATCAGGATAGCTCAACTGCTCATGCTCCATAATGAAGTGAACAGGATTGCCACCTTTGCCGCAACCGAAACATTTGCATCTGTTTTTGGCGGGTGATACGGTGAATGATGGAGTCTTTTCATTATGGAAAGGACATAATCCTATAAGATTGACGCCACGCCTGCGCAGTGCAACAAAATCGGATACCACCTCCTCAATCTTTGCTGCGTTCATTATCTGCTCTATGGTGTTGCGGTCTATCATATATATTATATTAATAAGGTATAGGAAGTATGCTAGACTCTCTTCTTTCTATTTATACTTTCGTTGTGGCAAAGATAGCCACAAACGAGCGAAAAATATCAAAGCAAGCTTTATATTTTTCGCAACTATGAGACAAAAAATATAGGTGAGGCAGGGCAGAATTTAGAGCGGAAAGAAAATATATTCAGAAAACTGTGTTTTTTTTGTAGCAGTTATACTCCTTTGGGAAAATAATTTCTCCTCTTTTTAATGGTTGTTGCCATCCCGATTCTGCTATGTAAGAGTGGAATTTTGTTCATTTTCGTCGCGTGTTTATGTGATGTTTGTTATAGAAAACAAAAAAACTTCATTTTTTCTGAAATTTTCTTTGAAAAAGTTTGGTAGGTCAAAAAAAAGCCTTACCTTTGCACTCGCTTTCGGGACGGAACATAACGATTCCCGTTAAAACGAAAGCACGACGATCCTTGACAACATTCCATACAGACAAAGCAGTACAACG
>JAFWBM010000051.1 GCA_017507105.1 Bacteroidaceae bacterium | reverse complement strand
TCCTCTTCGGGAATACCGATAGCATCCTTCAATGCACCACCATACTTGTTGATTGTCTCAACCTCCTCCTGGGGAACTGAAGACGAACCGTGAAGAACGATGGGGAATCCGGGAAGCTCCTTCATACAACCCTCGAGCACGTCAAATGCCAAAGGAGGAGGAACAAGAATACCCTTCTCATTGCGTGTGCACTGCTCGGGTTTGAATTTGTTTGCACCGTGAGAGGTACCGATTGAGATAGCCAAGCTGTCGCAACCTGTCTTTGTTACAAAGTCAACAACCTCCTCGGGACGTGTATATGTGTGATGCTCGGCAACTACGTCATCCTCAACACCTGCAAGGATACCAAGCTCACCCTCTACTGTAACGCCATACTGATGTGCATACTCTACAACCTTCTTTGTAAGAGCTACGTTCTCGTCATAAGGAAGGTGAGAACCGTCAATCATTACAGAAGAGAAACCCATGTCGATGCAAGACTTGCAAAGCTCGAATGAGTTACCGTGGTCGAGGTGAAGAACTATCTCGGGATTAGCGCAACCCAACTCCTTAGCATACTCAACAGCACCCTCAGCCATGTAACGGAGAAGTGTCTGGTTAGCATACTTACGTGCACCGCTTGATACCTGAAGGATAACGGGAGACTTAGTCTCAACTGCAGCCATGATGATAGCCTGCAACTGCTCCATGTTGTTGAAGTTGAACGCGGGGATAGCATAGCCACCCTTCATTGCTCTTGCGAACATCTCTTTTGTGTTCACAAGACCTAGTTGTTTGTAATTTACCATGATATATACTTTTAAAAGTAAAAAATAAAATTGCAGTTCAATTTTGTGCGAAGTTAGTAAAATATTTTGTTAATCGTTAACATTGTCAATAAAAAAAGGGGGTAAAACAAAAGATTTATCCACTTTAAGAAAAACTCGAGTAAAGGTTGTTCAAGTTTTTCACAAATAGCTATATTGTTCGCGTAAAAATTACTATTTTTGCTTAGAAACTGTTTCTATAAATATTGCGCACCATGTATATAATAGGAATTGCAGGCGGTACTGCATCGGGTAAAACAACCGTTGTAAAGGAGATTGTAAACTCACTACCTAATGGCGAGGTAGTTGTCATACCACAAGACTCATACTACAAAGACAGTAGTCATGTACCTGTCGAGGAACGTCAATTCATAAACTTTGACCACCCCGATGCCTTTGATTGGGATTTACTCATCGAGCAGATATCAATGTTACGTCGTGGAGAAGCCATCGACCAACCTACATACTCGTACCTCACATGTACAAGACAACCAGAGACTGTACACATCTTACCAAGCAAAATTATAATCATTGAAGGTATAATGGCACTCGTATCACCACGTCTGCGCGACCTAATGGATTTGAAGATTTTTGTAGATGCGGATGATGACGATCGCCTTATGCGTCTTATACGTCGCGACATTGTAGAGAGAGGACGCACTGCCGAGATGGTACTATCGAGATATGAACGTATAGTAAAAGCCATGCATCAGGAGTTCATAGAGCCTACCAAGAAATATGCCGACATAATAATACCTCAAGGAGGCAACAACTACAAAGCAATAAAAGCATTACAGATGGCTATACAATTTTTCATAAACAGTTGACAATTACATATGCGAAAAGGGTATATTACAACTGTTATTCTATTGATAATACTCCTCATAAGGTTTATATTCGGAGAGAGGGTTGTCGTTCAGCACGACACCATGCATATGCCCGTTGACACAATAAAGAAGATTGAACTTTCTCCATTCGTAGTGCTTTCACCATACGACAAACATTTCAGGAATGCTATAGACAGCCTGCCGGGATATGATTGGAAATTCCTGGCTGCAATAGCATTTACCGAGTCGAGGTTCGATAGTACGGCAAAATCGGGAGTGGGTGCAAGCGGTGTCATGCAGGTAATGCCAAGAACCATGCAAAGAATGGGCATACCCGACTCCATGCATATGGATACACGTACCAACATCATGGCTGCCACATCATTACTCAAAAGCCTTGATTACATATTCCGCCGTATAGAAGATCCAAATGAGAAGATTAATTTCATACTTGCATCGTACAATGCCGGTATTGGACAGGTGAATGATGCCATGCGTCTGGCACAGAAATATGGTCACGACAGATACAAATGGGAAAACAGTGTAGATACTTTCCTCATTTTAAAAGGACTACCCGAATACTATAACGACAGTGTATGTAAAACAGGAGAGTTCAACGATTGGAAACAGACTCTGCAATTCATTAAAAAGGTAAAAAATACGTGGCATCGCTTTAAGAGGAGACAGGAGTCATACAGCGACTCTATACATGCGCTGGTATCGAAAGACAGCACCTATGTAATTCTATAAAAATCGGATTGTGTCAGCAAGTATAATAAAAATCGGGATAAAAGTCGGTTCTTGGGAGGGGCATATAATAAGAGGTGAGGATTGTAATGGAAAGAGCGTTATTGTCCGGTTGCCCGATGCTGAATCCTACAAGGAGCTACCTTCATTACTATATGCAGGATGTAAACTGAACATTATGTATGCAACAGAGAATGAGGATGGTGCATTGATACCACGCGATATTATTCTTAACCCCGATTATTTGCTGGATATTTCGGCACTCTCGCGCTGCATACAGACATATGGTATGTCTCCTATGGAGTATATACTTGGAATCATAGAACCAAGTGAGGAGAGTGCAGCCCGTCTGCTTGGAGAGGCTGCAAATATATTTCTCGACGACTGCATAAATGAGAACCACACATCACCCGCTTCATACAAAAATTCAATGGAAGGATTCTTCCGCGAATATCCTTTACAGTTATCGGCGTGTGAAGGTATTGATAAAGAGTTTTTTGACAATGCCTCCATACAGTTCCACAATATCAGTACAAGGATGGGATGCCAAAGTACTAACAGAAACAGATTCAACAGAGAAGATGCCCTACTCGAGCCATCATTCTTTTGCGAATCACTTGGCCTGCAAGGACGAATAGACCTACTGCAAAACGATTGTAGACTGCTTATAGAATTAAAATCGGGCAAGGCAGACGACTTCAATCATTGCGCAAAAAGCGAGCATAGAATACAGATGTTGCTATATAAAGAGATGCTGCACTACAACCTACTCATTCCACGCAACGAAATAAAGGCTATGCTTTTCTACTCGCGATACCCACGTTTCTATTGTGAGGATTCGTCGCAGAGAGAGATAAGCAATGTGCTTATGTTGCGCAATAAGATTGTAGCATTGCTAAGAGACATAGAAAAGAATGGACTGTATGGTATACTGGCCGGATTAAACCCTGACGATTTGAACAAAAACGGAAACAACGGGGTGCTATGGAGAAACTATCAGAGACCTAGAATAGAGCGAATAATAAAACCCGTTAAAGCAGCCAAACCACTTCTATGCAAATATGTTTTTGGAAACATTGCATTTGTTGCACGGGAAATGTCTATAGCAAAGAGTGGCACAGAAAGCAACAAAAGAAAAGATAACACACACTCCTTTTCCGACGTATGGAACTCCCAACTACAGACAAAGCTAGAGGAGGGAAACATCCTCATAGACCTTATGATTGCTGAAATAAAGGAGAATGAGGGAATTTCCGATATTGTATTCAATATTAACAGAAAGGAGAATGAATATTTCCCCAATTTCCGTGCCGGCGATGTAGTATTCATGTACCGTAGGGAGTGTGACAAAGATAATGCAACAAACAGACAAGTGATACGTGGCACACTCTCTTCAATAACAACAGAAGAGGTAACAGTACATCTACGTCATAAGCAACGCAACCGTAAACTATTCACAAGAGAGGCACTATATGCAATAGAGCACGACCACATGGACAGTAGTTTCCGTTCCTCTATACGCGACATATACAGTCTGCTTTCAGCACCAGAGGAGCGTACAGAACTTTTATTGGCACAACGGCTACCCGAATCAGACGCTTCGCAGACACTGCATGGAGACTACGGCAACAGCTATATAAATGAGATTGTACTAAAAGCAAAGCAAGCAAAGGAGATGTTTCTGCTTGTAGGTCCTCCGGGAACAGGAAAGACCTCGCAGGCACTCAAGAGCATGGTGGATGAGTTTATGGGCGAGGATGGTTGCAACATACTATTGGCATCATACACCAATCGTGCAGTAGATGAGATATGCCAATCTATTGAGAGCCTGCCATCACAGCCACACTACATACGCATTGGAAGTGAAGATAATTGCCATGAGAAATACCGTCATAGGCTCTTGAAGAATGTCATAGCAGGATGCAGGAACAGACGTGATATATGCTCGATAATAAATGGCACACATCTGTTTGTGGGTACAATCGCATCACTATCCTCACGCAAAGAACTTTTCAGACTAAAGAGATTCAATGTAGCTATAATTGACGAAGCGACACAGATTCTTGAATCGCAGATGGCAGGATTACTTGCAGCTACATCTACAGACGGCAGGCCGGCTATAGAGAAGTTTATTCTGATAGGCGACCCAAAACAGTTGCCGGCTGTTGTAGTACAATCACCGGCTGAAAGTATTGTAAAAGAGCCTGAACTACAGAAGATAGGATTATCCGATTATGCTACATCATTATTTGAGCGTCTCTATAACAGGTATCGTCAACAAATGGCAGATGGAGCAACGGCAACACTCTACAAACAGGGGCGCATGCATCCAGAGGTAAGTGAGTTTGCAAATAAGCATTTCTATGGAGGAATACTTGAGCCAATACCTCTACCACATCAGAAAGAGTCATTGAAACTGAACACATACGATAACAGCGACAAATACCAAATCCTGCTACAAAGTAGAAGAGCTGCATTTATTCAAGTAGATGCCATACCCGAAGAGAATATTGTAAAGAGCAACCGAAGGGAGGCAGAGGAGATAGCCGAACTTATTGATGCCTATTACAGCCTTAACATAAAAAACGGACTAGAGTGCAACCCATCCGAGGAGATAGGAGTAATTGTACCATTCCGCAACCAGATTGCAATGGTAGCACATGCAATAAACAAGAAAGGAACCCCACTGTGTAAAGATATTACAATAGACACTGTAGAACGATTCCAAGGCTCACAGCGTGAAATGATAATATTCGGAACAACCATAACAGACAAAAAACAGATGGATATGCTCTCCTCTACTGTAATAAGTGCCGATGGCTATTTAACTGACCGTAAACTGAATGTGGCCCTTACACGTGCACGCAAGAGGATGTATATATTCGGAGATAGGAATGTTCTCCAGGAAGCACAACTATATAAATCCCTTATAAATGAACTTGAATAGAAGAATCTTTACAGTATTATACCAAGAAGTACATTGTAATCAAGCCCCATGATAAATTTATAAAATAGATAAATCCTATTGAGGTTCTTATAGCAAGTCTCACACTCTAAATACAAATGAAATTGACCCCCAAAGTTTTGGGGGTCAATTTCATTTGAGAGCTATAATCATTTATAAATCAACTACAGTAATATTACGCCATGAGTTGGCTAGTTCTGCTGAGGCCTGAATGGTCGGATGTTGTGACTTCTTGTTTACAACTATAGATTTCTTGGCAACTTCACTTCTAACATAATCAGACAAAGTTCCTAAATCTAATTTGCCTTTTGTCTCTTTAATTCTCTTCAATAGATAGTACGTAAAAAGACCATGTACCTTTTCACGATATGGGTATGCTGTTTCCTTATCTGTAACAGCACTGAATACAACCATATTACCTTTGGGTTTTTCTATTTGTGGTTTAATAGCTATACCACGAGCAGATGCAAGTGTTTCACCACTACGTTGCGAGCCGCTAAAGCAAGCATCCATCAATACCAAGACATCCTGCGCTGGAATCTCTCCAAGCATGCCATATAGTTTTGATAACTTATAGGCTCCTTCTAAATCTGTTCCATCTGCATCTGTTGGTAATAAATAAGCCTCACGTGATGCATCATCAGGAACTCCATGACCTGCATAATAAATAATAAAGCGTGCATCTCCATTATAATCTTCTGTAGTTTTCTTAATCCAATTAAATTGTTGCCTCATCTGATTAAGGGTTGCATTGGGTACAAAGTGAACATTTATAGCAGGAATACCTAATGCTTTTGTGCAATACTCTTTAAAAATTATACCATCATTATAAGCAAACTCAACATTCTTCTCATATTCATATTTTTCATTTGCTATGATAACAGCAAAAGTATTCTCTTGTTTTGTTGTGCTAATAGGAATTTGTGTATCAACATCTGATGTTCCCAATGTTAACGCAGTTGTTGAAAATCCTTCTTTACCAGCATTGTCAAGTTCTATAGCATCAAAATTATAATCGACCTTTGCTATTGAATATTTCAGTGCTTCGTCGTTTCTATAATGATAAGTTGCACCATTTTGCATCGTAAAATAATATTCAGCTAATCCCAAATCATCATTTTCAATGGTAAACTTAGGTGTACAAAGTATATTCGAGAATGAAGTTTTAAACTCTTCTGCGTCATTATTTGGAATGTGTACAGTTAATGGTTTCTCTGAATAAGCAGATTTTATATTAAAAGTTTCGTTATCAGGATCGTATGGACCAACTATAGCAAGATTATCTTTTTGTATATTTTGTGAACGAGCATATATAAATTCCTCTTGTGCTTCTTTGGTAAGTGAAAAAACAAGTTGTTGACGAGTGTCTTCATTAACACGTCTTTGCCAGTCTTTCATTTTTTCATATTCACCTTTTTTTTGCCAGGCATTCACAATACGCTCAACATAATTTTGAGCATAGAAACTAAAAGATTTACGATGTGCAAGAATAGCATTTGTTTTCATTTGTTGAGCAACAGCAGCATTACTTGTTTTTTCTACAAGATCTTTTCTCAATAATGTTCCATCTTGCCCTGACTTCTTCCAGAATTTATCAACCTTCTTTCTTATATGCTTTATTTTTTTCAAATCAGAAATAATAAGGTTTCCAGAGTAATCGTAAGCAGAATACTTATTATTGCCATCTCGTACATAAAAATAAGAATCGTTACTGCAATTAATATAGCTACATGGTACAAATGGGAACATCTCTTCACCGTCTAGACTTACAATACCAGCTTTATTATCTCTAAACTGTATTAGTGCATTAAGGTTTTGCGAATAGCTTATAGCATCATATATACATGGAACAATCTCTCGCCCTGTAATGTCACATAGGCCATGTTTATTATCCAAAGACACATCAAAAGCTACAAGATCGTTAACAAGGTATTTGTAACTATGATAGCGCCCTGTTTCAAGAATAGGAATACCATCAGTATCATATAGTCCTACATATTTGTCTTTTCTGGTTTCTATGTATTGAGTATTATTAATATTGGCTGTTGTTATTTGAGAGAACTCACATGGCAGTAGTAACACTCCTTGAGACGTATAAAGTCCTTTAAGATTTTCACGTCCTACAAGAAAACAATGTTTATTGGTAAGTGTAGTCGTATTTATACTCGTAAAGCTAAATGGCAATAGTTGCTTTCCTGTTTCAAAATCAAAGATTCCCCATAATCCCTTATCCTGAGCATATAGCATAAGTTTATTATCGACAGTCTCAAAGTAGGCCTTTGAAAACTGACATGGGTAAAGTTCTTCAAAATCTTGAGTATAAACACCCCATAAATTATTCTGTTTGCACAAAAGATATCCATGAGAGCTCTTTGTTTCTTCAAACTCGCAAGGAACAACTATTTTTCCGTTCATATTGGCATAACCAAACTTATCCTTTTCTTTAAGAAGATACATTTGATCGGAGATTGTAATACTTGAGTATTTACAAGGTAGCACCTCCTTTAGCTCTACATTAACAAGTCCATAAGCACCACCCTTTTGAGCTATTGCCAATCCTTGATCATCTAGCAATTCACTATAGTCTACATAAGTATAAGGAGAAGGCTGTAACAATGGAAATATCTTCCATTCATATCCGGTAGAAGGTTCGGTCGGTTTTGTCGGAAGTGGATTATATGGTTTAGATGGCTCAGATGTGAGACCTCTCTCACCTAACACCTGGCTTTCATATACCTGATAAGAGACCCGATTTGCAGCATTATTTCCAACAGTACTTTCTCCTACACCGCTAGCAATTCCACTTAGAACTGCACCTAAAAAAGATGTTTTTTGCTGACCTTGTTTTTGCTGCTGCGCTCTTTGTTCAGCCCTATATTGCTCTACTGCTGCATTGTAAGCTCTTTGACGAGCTGCATTATAAAGATTAGTAGCCTCTTGCTTAGCAGCTTTCAAACGTTCTTCATAAGCCTTTAATTCATTTTTATACCTTGTCTCTTCACGATTATAGTTTTGCATGTCACGTTCATACTGTTTCATATCATTAATCCATTGATCATGCGCCTCTTTTTTAAGTTCATCAAAAATTTCCAGCTCTATAAAACCTTTGTGAACCTTATACTTAACAGCATTAGAAGCAACAACATTTCCTTCCTTATCTGCAAAACCATAATAACTAACACCTCTGTCGGTATACCCCAACAAGTACCATCCGCCACTCTCTGTACGATAACGTGTTAGCGAATATTTTTCTTTAAGTTTGTTGAAAACTTTAGGATTCTGTGCCTTTGAAGATAGACACATAAAACATCCTATTATTATAACTATAAATGTATTTTTCATATCTACTTTGTAATGGTTAAATTAAAAATTTTAACACAGAAATCTTTGTCTTTGTTTCTACATTTTGCAAGCCATTCGTAAAAGTCATCATAGCTAAGACTTCGAGGAAGTATTGTTTCATTCGTTTCACTATCTATAGCTTTTGTAAAAGAATTTGGCGAAAACAATACATAAAGCTGATTGTTTTCGATATTTTTTTCACATGTCATATAGTATTGCTCAACATATCCTTTTTCCTCACTAGGTGCATGCCTTGTTGAGAAGAAGGTGTATTTCTGTCCACCATTCACCTTCACTTTTCCATTTGTTTGTTTAGGATATGGCAGAAGACAATATGCTTCCACATCTTCTATAACTAAATATACAGCAACAAAACCATCTATAGGAGAAGTGAAAGAGAGATAAATGTCATCATTATTTCTAAAATTCAAATCTTCGAATTTATCGTCAAACCCATTTCTCAGAACTTTGATATCCAAATTTGTATCTGCTCCGGTTATTTCTCTGATTACACCTTTAACACTAACAGTTATAATAATGAACTCACCATCTATTACAGGTTCTGAGAAAACCGGAGAACCAATTGTTTTTATCCATTCCCCTCTTACTTCACTACTGCCATAGGTTTTAATTTTTACATTTGATTTTCCCCTGCTGTTATTAACCTGGGTCGAAGTAGAACGAGATACTATACTACCAAATTTTTCTTCAATAACATGTAACTTTGCTTCTTCTAAGGCAATCTTACGTGCATCATCAATTGAAACACTAAGTGGAGCCTTATAAGTATATTCAGTTGATACCTTAATTTCCTCTTGTGCCATCAATAATGTGGAACACAAAGTAAAAAGTATGACAAGAAAGTTTCTTTTAACACCAAACATATTAGAAACCTAAAAGTTCGTCTATATCGTCCTTCAATTGGTCACCACTTTTTTCTAATTCTTCACGAATACCCTGCTTTGCCAACATTCGTCCCTTTTCCATACTATAGAATATCTGCACTCGCACCTCATAGTTCCCATTTTTAAGTTTGCGATATGTCTCAATTACTGTAATGGTTTGACCTAGTTTCTGAGAAACAAATGATTTTGAGGAACCGATGGCTTTAGTGATAGATGCTGCATCTTCTGCCGACAATTGCTTATTACTATTGTTAGCTTCAACAACTTTTGTAATATTTGTTTCCATACTGGATATCAGATTATAACGAGCTAGTTCAAGAGCCTGCATTTTTGCAGCATCGTAATTTTCTCCAATTGAAGAAGCATCGCCCCAAACAAACTTAGGTGTTACTCCATCGTCTTCAAAAGAATTAAGATAAAGAGCAGAGTTTTCTATCTGTTTTTCCAGTGGAAGAGCACCTGGTGCAACAAGCCAGCCCTGTTTTTTCATACTCTTAGCTTGTTTCCTCGAAGTTTTTGAAACTTCGTCATTCTGCATCTTTTTCACATACCCCATCATTTCTGTACGGTTCTTGTACTGTTGTTTGTTGATTTGGGCACTCAACGGATAGGCTAGGATTAAGCCTAAAACAAAAATAGCGATTTTCAGTTTCATAATAATAAATAGTTTAAGTATTAATAATTCTCTTTTTCATATAGTAAATCGTATAAATTATACAATCTAGCAATCCTAGGAATAATACTACCAATAAGTCTCTAAACTTGGCCAATTAAAGGATATTAAACAAGAAAGACGTGAGACTTGTTGCCTTACGTCCACGAAACTGAGGTATCGCCAAACACCATTCGGAATGAACCATGAAGAAACAATATTCCCACGCCGTGAATATATACGTGGGTACTACGTAGAACACGTAGCATACCAATGTATACAACACAGAATGAGCATTGATTGCTTTTGTCCTCCGTAAAATTTGGCGAATTTTCAGTCTCAGACTTAAACAAAATGCTTTCTTGCGTCAATAGATTTCTCCCCATTGACATTGCAAATATAGCGCAATCAAGTAAAACAACAAACTTGTTTTGTGTTTTTTCAAAGAATGCAATCTATTTTCGATCTCAAAAGAGACACATTTATACAATCAATGCTCATATGGAATATTATTTCTTCACTCAATATTAGACTTAACTTATAATATATTAATCTTTATAATAAAATAATAATATATTCATCTTTGCAACAAAGTAAAGATTCATTAATTTTGCCAAGATTAACAGATTTACTAACCCATTAAACAACAACTATTACAAAACAGACAGAACAAACGAACGCATTAACGAAAGTTTAGCTTGTACATGTTACAGGCTCTTTATAAGAAAGAATTAATTAAAGAATTAATAACGTTAAAGCGTTCCGTTCATACTTATAAATATTGGATTTGAGCTTTTAGCTCTTGTTCTCCCACGTTCGAATGCCGCCAATTTATTCGCCAACGAGAACAAGTAGTAGGAAGTTTACGCTCATAGGCGTGAACTATCCTTTGCTTGTTTGTTGGCATGGTAGCTTGGCGGCAACCTGAACGAGGGAATAAGCATTGGATGGTTTACGCTTTTTTTATTTACAAAAAAATGAAAACATTTAGATTTATTGGAATGGCTGTATTGGCCATATTGATGTGTGTGAATTTCACAGCATGTAGCGACAGTGATGGTGGTAGCTTAGGTTCCTCAAAAGGTCTGGTGGGAACATGGACAAGCGACGTAATTAATTACAAAGTAATACCTTGGGTTTATACCTTTAATGCAGATGGCACCTATACAACAAAGTCCGGAGTTTATGAAAACAACAAAGGACGTTACACCTACAAACATCCTATTTTGACACTCTCTGAGACTGACGGTGGAACAACTTTATTTACGATTATATCGTTCGAAAAAGATTTAATTGTAATGATGTCAGAAAGTGGAAACTCAATAACCTTATACAAAGGCACCAAGGAAGGGGAGAAACAAACTGTTTCGGGTAAAGTACAGAATCATGACTATGTCGACCTTGGCCTCTCGGTTAAATGGGCAACCTGCAATGTTGGGGCAAGCAATATTACCAATATTGGAGACGAATATGCATGGGGAGAGACATACACTAAAAAAGAGTTCACATGGGAAAACTACAAATGGTGTAATCCCGAGAATGGGTGGTGGAAACACCTAACCAAATATGTTACAGAAGATGGATTCGGTGAACTTATTTATAGTAATGATTGGTATGATGAGTATTTCAAAGACTATTTGACTACACTTGAAGCATCGGACGATGCTGCCACTGCAAACTGGGGCAGTAAATGGCGTACACCTACAAAAGAGGAGAGCGAGGAGTTAATAGATAAATGTTCTTGGGATATAGTTAACTTTAACGGATATGTTGCTTGGAAGGTTACAGGCCCCAGTGGTAAAAGCATATTCTTTGTAGCAGAGTGGCCTGATGGTTATTATCACACTGATTGGTACTGGACATCCACATTGGATGAAGTAAGAAACCAATGTGCATATAATTTTAGAATACAGTATTATAATGAGCCATACCTTGAGTCAAATGGTAGGGAATGGGGATGCGTAGTTCGTCCTGTAACTGAATAGGATAATATTATGCTTCTATAAAACAACAATGGGACTCCCAAAGTGAGTCCCATTGTTGTTTTATAGAATGATTTGGTTTCAATATATACCATTCCCGGACTTAATAAAATCCAGAATAACTCTCTCGGCCTCATCGATTGAATCGGTAACAGAAAGTAAAAGATTTCGGTATCGTCCCTTCTCCAATAATGAAGAGAGTAAAGGATATACAGGTAGAGTTTCATTCCAATATTCTGTACCTATAAAAACCATAGGACTTGCATATCCGTAGGTCTGATAATGGTTCTGCGCTGCATCCTGAAAAATCTCCTGCATGGTACCGGCACTACCGGGCGAATATATTACCCCACCCTTGGCTATTTCAAGTATACCATCCTCACGTATGCTGTTATCGAAATATTTTGCTATGTGTGTTGCAAAAGGTGTTGTCGGTTCGTGTCCGTAGAACCATGTGGGAACACCA
Organism: Bacteroidaceae bacterium; assembly: GCA_017507105.1. Classification (GTDB taxonomy): domain Bacteria; phylum Bacteroidota; class Bacteroidia; order Bacteroidales; family Bacteroidaceae; genus HGM04593. The sequence continues at coordinate 11,427 of JAFWBM010000051.1, read as the reverse complement.
ACACTGCTATAGCCTGATGATGATGGATACCGTTCCATTAAGGCAAATGCAGTAGGTAGCCAACCTTCATCCTTATAGCAAGGAGCTGTTGCAAGCATCGCTAAGGCTTCGTCTACTACCTCATCGGGATATCCTGCAAGCCATGCTCCCAGATGAGCAGCCTCCATAGCTCCGGGACCTCCTCCTGTAACTATAATGCAACCGGCAGAGGTAAGATGCTTGGCTATAAGAACTACCTTACGATAAACGGTATCGGTACGCAACAGAGCATGACCACCCATAACGGAGACTACCTGACGTTCATTGTAATGTGACAACAAATCGTGCAGAGCATCACTTATCGAGTGATCGTGCATGGCTCGTGCAAAGGTTTCTGAAATATCTCTTGCACGTTTACCCTCGGCAATGTAATGGTTATAAATTCTACAGTCGTAGCAGTTATTATACGTAGATGGATTGTGAGGGTCATATCCGGCATACAATTCTGCAGCCGAGTATAGATGTGAGGGAAAAATATTGTATGGTTTATCTATTTTCGGATATTGATAGCACTCCTGTGACAGCATGTGCTGCATGGAATCGGGAACTGTACATCCAAAAAAGAGACAATCCTTGAAACAGCATTCAACTGTTTCAAGGCTGAAATCAATATTCTGAAAGGCACAATGCTCTATTATATTCTCCTGCGCAACAAGAGTCCTGAAGTTCTCTATATCCTCAATCTCTCTGTATCCGTACATAATTGCAGCAAAGAGTTAAAAGTGGAGAGAGCATTACGTTATTTATTTGCCCTTACGTGTACCTTGATATATCAGATATCCGACTACGAATATACCCACACCAATAAACAGATATCCTAGCTCATGGCTATACTCTGTAACTTTAGCAAGCAGCTGTTCCTCGGTCTCAATACCGGGAACTGATGAGAGGTAATAGCCTATTGCTGCAAGAATAGCATTCCATATTCCTGCTCCTAGAGTGGTATACAACATGAATGTGCCCAATTTCATCTTGGCCAGACCTGCAGGAATAGATATCAACTGACGCACTGCAGGAATAAGACGACCTATAAAGGTTGACAGAGCTCCGTGCTTCTCGAAATACTCCTCGGCATGCATAACCTTGGCCTCATCTATAAGACACATATGTCCTATACGACTGTTGGCAAATTTATAGATGATGGGACGACCCAACCACTTTGCAAGATAATAGTTTATCAATGCTCCAAGACATGCACCTACTGTTGCAAAAAGGACCACAAGAAAGACATTGAGTTCGCCCGAAACGGCAGCTTTGTATGCTGCGGGAGGAATAACAACCTCTGATGGGAAAGGAATGAATGAACTCTCGATTGTCATCAACAATGTTATTGTCCAATAATTCAAGTGGTCGAGACACCACTGTATAAAAGCAACAGATTCCATATATATAAATTATTATGTTAAAAGGCAAACAGTTATTCGTCAACCGGTTACCGGCGCAAGTGCAACACAACAACGAACGGATAACCGCTACAAAGTTAGCACATTTTCACTAAGTGACAAAAAATTATTACTCTTCATCATCGGTCGATATCAACTGTACAACCAATTTGTCTATCCTCGCACCATCCATGTCACTTATCTCGAAACGGAAATTGTGCCATATAAACCACTCACCCTCACTGGGAATATGTCCGAGATGCTGCAGACACAATCCGGCTACGGTTGTATAGTCATTGCTCTCATATAGCTCTTCGCTATCGAAGAATGATAGAAAGTCGTGCATAGGACAACGACCATCTACAAACCACTCACTTCCATTACTGCGTTTTCTTATATACTCACTATCATCTTCAGTCTCAACGGTACCTACCAATGCATGCATTATATCTTTCAAGGTAACGATTCCAATACATAACCCGAATTCATCACATACAAGTCCACGACTTATACTGTCTCTTTTCATTATCTCGAGAACCTTATAGACACTCATATTACAATAGAAATATGATGGTTCTGTCAACAATGACGATAGTGAAAAGTCGGGTTTATCGAGTGTAAACAGAAGATCTTTAATTGTGACAAGACCTTTTATATTATCAAGACTACCATCGCACACAGGGTACAGTTCATAAATATCATCACCCATAGTACGGCGCACATCATGAGAGTTCATCCTGATATCGAACCATACAATATCACGCTTATGGGTCATGATAGAATCAATATTCATATCCCCCATCAGAAATACACGCTCCACAATATTCTGTTCTACCTCTTGAACCTCGCCATCCTCGGCACCCTCTTTAATCATGGATTTTATCTCATCTTCTGTTATCTTGCTTTCCACTCTCTTCAAGCCCATAATGGTGAATATAAAAGAGGTACTTTTTGATAACACCCACACGAAGGGTGCGGCTATGGTAGATAGAATTGTCATGGGACGTGCCACAATCTTAGCAACCTTCTCGGCCACGTTCATACCTATACGCTTTGGTAGTAACTCGCCAAAAACCAGTGTCAGATATGTAACAATAACTACTATAAGCACCTGTGCTATCTCTGAAGCATAGCTCGGAGGGAAACCCACCGTCGTCAGCCAATCTGCAAACATTATGGCCAGATTGCTACCGGAATATATACCGGTCAATATTCCTATTAATGTGATACCTATTTGCACTGTCGAGAGAAATAGGTCGGGCTGTTCGGATAGTTCCAAAGCTTTCCTGGCATCCTTGCTGCCTTTCTTTGCCTCGGCTGAAAGATATGACTTGCGCGCTGAAACAAGAGCTATTTCGGACATAGAGAAGAGTCCGTTGAGCAATATAAGAGATATAATTATTATAATCTCATTCATCGTTTGATAATTCTTCTTGCAACAATAATAAGTTCGTTAATAAGGAATACCGGAGAGGTTATAATGAAGATTGTTATCCAATCGTCTATTGATAGGGGCTCAACACTGAACATCTTACCACCAAAAGAGACTATAAGCACTTGACCTACCAATATAAGAAGTGATATTAACAGAAAGGTCTTCTCCTTTAATATGCCACTGAACGCTGTTGTTCCTGTCATGTAACTTTTTGCATTAAACAGGTTCCACCACTGCAAGAAAACAAAAAAAGTGAAGAACCAGGACATTGCAAGCGGCGATAGACTACCCTCCTGCATCAGAAGATGCATCAATCCCATAAGCACCACAAAGAATATTGCAGCCATTGAGAATATGTAGAATGACATGCCTCGTGATACTATAAAGTCACTGTTATGACGAGGTTTCTCGCTCATTACACTCCATTTGGGAGATAGTGATGCAAGCGCACATGATGCGAAAGTATCCATTATAAGGTTAACCCATAGCATCTGTGTTATTGTAAGCGGTGATTCTGCACCCAACAATGTTCCGAAAAGCACGATAAGACATGCCACTACATTTATAGTGAGCTGGAACATGAGAAAACGTTGTATGTTTTTGTATAACGAACGTCCCCACATTACGGCACGTACAATGCTGCTGAACGAATTGTCGAGAATGGTTATATCACTGGCTTCCTTAGCAACAGACGTTCCATCGCCCATTGATAGACCAACCTGCGCAGCCTTCAATGCCGGAGCATCATTTGTTCCGTCTCCGGTAACTGCAACCACCTCGCCATGTTGCTGTAGAAGATTTACCAGGCGTTGCTTATCCATAGGACGGGCACGACACATTATTTTCAGTTGTCTCACTCTCTCGAATGCCTCTTTATCACTAAGAGCCTCAAAATCGGGGCCTGTGATAACCTCTTCATCCGACACCTCTGCACCCAGGATACCGACCTGTCTTCCAATCTCCTTTGCTGTTCCAGGAGTGTCGCCTGTAACTATCTTTACATCAATACCGGCATTGATACATGTACGTACAGCCTCGGGAACATCCTCACGCACCGGGTCGGATATTGCGACAAAACCAAGATATGTCAATTTCAATTGTGATACAAGGCGTCCATCGGCCCATAGAGTATCGTTATCATTCTCATCCAATACGGCATATGCAAAGCCTAATGTGCGCATAGCCTTGCTCTGATATGCCAGTAGACGCTCTTCGATACCTTTGCGACACTCCTCTACACTCTTGAGTCCATTATCTGTTACCACATTGTTACAGTGAGCAAGTACTATTTCGGGGGCTCCTTTAAGGTAGATGATTCTTTTGCCTGCGAACTGTGACTCTACAACAGTCGCCATATACTTACGCTCGGTAGAGAAGGTAAGTTGTCCGGTAACCGATGCACCGTTACGCAATTCTGTATAGTCGACACCATTCTTATGCAACCAAAGCAAGAGAGCAGCCTCGGTAGGATTACCAATAGGCTTGACCTCTACACCTGTATTATCGAGATTGGCAGTAGAGTTAACCGCGATACCTTCGTTTATAAGATTCAGTATAGAACTATCTGTAGCAAAAAAATTTGTTTCGTACACCTGCATACGGTTCTGAGTAAGCGTACCGGTCTTGTCGGTGCATATTACAGTTGCAGCACCCATTGTCTCGCATGCATGCATCTTGCGAACAAGATTGTTTGTCTTAAGCATACGGTTCATGCTCAATGCAAGACTTAATGTAACACTCATAGGCAGTCCCTCGGGTACAGATACAACAATAAGAGTCACTGCTATCATGAAACTGTTAAGAAACACCGAACCCATTTCGAGAAGAGACATTGTCTCGTAGTTCCACAAGCCCTTAACTACAAGCAATACCAATGTCACTGCCGAGACTGTATATCCGACCTTGCTGATTATACCGGCAAGACGTTTTAGTTGCAGCTGCAAAGGTGTCTCGAGATTGTTCTCTATCAATGAGCCTTTATTTACCTTTCCGTATTCGGTAGCATCGCCCACTGCCTCGACACATAACACACCATTGCCATCTACCACTGTTGTTCCGCGCATCGCCTTGTTTGAAGGATATGTAGCCTCGGCGTCAAAATCGGCTTCAATGGTGGTCTTTGATATTATGGGCTCTCCTGTAAGTGTCGATTCATTAATCTGCAGAGAATTGGCTTTAAGCAAAATTCCATCGGCTGGAACCTCATCCCCGGTGTTGAGCAATACAATATCGCCCACCACTATATCTTTTCGCGGAACCTGGTGTACGCCACCGTCACGCACAACAGTAACCTCCACATCATCGTTGACAAGACTGAGGCGATCAAACTCTTTAGCCGCCTTAACCTCGAAGATAAAACCTATGAGTGTTGCCAAAAGCACCGCAACAAATATTCCGATAGGCTCCAAAAATGCAGATGCGCCCTGTTGCTCGGGACCGAAACAGTGAAAGCAAGAGATGACAAAAGAGAGTACCAATGCCACCAGAAGAATTATGATAATAGGATCCTTGAATTTCTCAATAAATCGTACCCACAACGATGTTCTAACCGGAGGTGTCAGGGTATTCTCTCCAAATAACTTTCTCTGTTCTTCGACCTGCTGAGAAGTCAATCCTTTATGCAAATTATCGTCCATATTAAAAATATTATACTGCAAAATTAACACTCATAAATGTCAATGAGCAGGGATGCAAGTTTATTTAAATTAGATTATCAATCATTCACATTTGAAGTGGGATGACAATGACCGCATGAGCAACCGCTCTCGTGCCCATTCCCAAAAAGATCGAGTCTGTTGCGACGTGCATCCTCCAATGAGCGTAATTCTTCACCTACCTTTTGAGTAGCCTTGTTGCGCATCTCCTCCTGTCCGGCCAACACTTGGGCTGTAAACTGTTGCCTGCGTGCTGCATCGCCAAGCAGTTCAGCTGCAACAAGTACATTTTGTGAGACATCCTTTACATGAACGACCAATCCGTCATACTCGGGAGCTATCTTAAGTGCTGTATGCATAGGACTTGTTGTTGCACCTGCTATTAGCACCGGTAATGACATTCCTGCTTTCTTCAGTGATTTAACCACTGTTATCATCTCCTCGAGCGAGGGGGTTATAAGACCGCTAAGGATTACCATATCTACGTTGTTGGCCTTAGCCTCCTCGACAATCCTCTCGGCCGGAACCATTACGCCTAAATCGAAAATCTCGTATCCGTTGCACCCCATTACAACACCTGCAATATTCTTTCCTATATCATGTACATCACCTTTTACAGTTGCTATAAGAATCTTTCCTGCAGAGCTGTTTCTCTCGCTGTTCTGTTTCTCGATAAGAGGTTGCAATATAGATACCGCCTGTTTCATGGTGCGTGCAGTCTTTACAACCTGCGGCAGGAAGAGTTTACCATTTCCAAACAACTCGCCAACATAACCCATACCATCCATAAGAGGACCACCGATGACCGCTACAGCCGTTCCATACTTGTCGACTGCCTCGGCAAGGTCTGTTTCGAGCCAGTCGGCTACACCTTTCAACAGGGCTGTCTTAAGACGTTCCTCGACTGATGCTGTACGCCATGTCTCATCGTTATGATGTCCTGAATGTACCTCCTTGTCTTTGAGTTCCTGCGCTATGGCTATAAGCTTCTCGGTGGCATTATTTCCACGATTGAATATGACATCCTCCATTACGTTGCGTATCTCGAGAGGTATATCCTCGTATTGTACCGATGTCTGCGGATTTACAATTCCCATATCCATTCCTGCTGATATGGCATGATATAGGAATACTGCATGCAGAGCTTCGCGCACATAATTATTGCCTCGGAATGAGAATGATAGGTTGCTGACACCACCGCTTATATGTGCTGCGGGAAGATTCTTGCTTATCCATTCACATGCACGGATAAAATCCACACCGTATGCAGCATGCTCCTCTATGCCAGTAGCTATGGCAAGGATATTAGGGTCGAAGATTATCTCGCATGGTTCAAGACCGGCCTTCTCTGTAAGCAGTTTATATGCTCTTGCACAAACCTCTATCTTACGTTCATAGGTTGTAGCCTGCCCATCTTCATCAAATGCCATCACCACAACCGCAGCTCCAAGACATTTGATCTCCTTAGCACGAGCAATAAACATCTCCTCGCCCTCTTTCAGTGATATTGAATTTACAATAGCCCTACCCTGCAAGCATTTAAGACCTGTAGTGATAACACTCCAATCGGAGGAGTCGACCATGATGGGCACCCTTGCAATCTCGGGTTCGCTACCAAGCAGATTAAGAAAAGTCTTCATCTCGTCCATCGCGTCGAGCAGGCCATCATCCATATTGATATCAAGAATCTGCGCACCATCATCCACCTGCATACGTGCAATTTTCAGAGCCTCGGCATAATTCTTCTCCTTTATGAGTCGTAGAAATTTCCTAGAGCCGGCCACATTGCAACGCTCACCTATATTTATAAAATTCATGTCTGGTTTTACAATCAAAGGCTCCAGACCCGAGAGCCATAGGTCGGTAGGATATTCGGCTGGTTTGCGAGGCTCCCTGCCCTCTACCAATGCCGGGAACTCGGCTATATATTCGTTTGTAGTTCCGCAACAACCACCTATGATATTGACAAGTTCCTCGTCGATATACTCCTTCACACATTCTGCCATCTGCGTAGGTGTCTGGTCGTAACCCCCAAGAGCATTGGGAAGTCCGGCATTGGGATAGGCACTCACATAACATGGAGCGATTTTAGAGAGTTGCTTTATAAAAGGTTTCATCTGCGAAGCACCGAAAGAGCAATTAAGACCTACCGAGAGAATCTTTCTGTTGAGAACAGATGCCAGAAATGCCTCTATGGTTTGCCCCGAGAGAGTACGTCCTGCTGCATCGGCAACAGTTAGCGACAACATTATGGGAACCTCTTTACCACACACCTTCATTGCTTCGTCGGCTGCATAAAGAGCAGCCTTTACATTAAGAGTGTCAAAAACAGTCTCGCACAGCAGTGCATCCACTCCTTCATCAATCAATGCAACCATCTGCCCGGTATATGCAACCACCAGCTCGTCGAATGTTATATTACGCATTGCCGGATTCTCCACATCGGGACTTATAGAACAGGTACGACTTGTTGGACCAACAGAGGCAACCACAAAACGTGGTTTCTCGGGGGTTGAATATCTATCAGCTACCCTACGTGCAAGCCTTACAGCTGCACGGTTCATCTCGTCGCACAGATGCTGACAACCATAATCGCCCTGAGATATTGCATTGGCATTGAATGTATTTGTCTCTATAATATCGGCACCGGCTTGAAGGTATTTCTCGTGTATAGCCTCGATTACATCGGGGCGTGTGAGCACAAGAAGATCGTTGTTACCCTTCAGCAGTGTGTTGTGCTGCACAAAACGCTCGCCACGAAAATCCTCTTCAGTCAGCTTATATTGCTGTATCATTGTACCCATTGCCCCATCGAGCACAAGTATTCTCTCTTTTAATGTCTCTCTAATATCCATAATTACGCAATAGAGGTATATGTGTTTTACAATGTGTAGAGGCTGCTTCAAATATGACTTTGAACCGCAGCCTCCAAAATTGATGAAATATGTATTATCAGTAATTTCGTTTTATCCTGTCCATTTCGCGTTTGTCGTCACGCTCTTTTATACTTTGTCGCTTGTCGTATTCGTGCTTACCACGTGCTACACCTATCACCAGCTTGGCAAGTCCCTTCTCATTTATAAAAAGACGTATAGGAACGATGGTAAATCCCGGGTTCTTTACCGTCTGTTGCAACTTGCGCAACTCTTTACGTTCGAGCAACAATTTACGGTCACGCCGTGTTGAGTGGTTATTGTACGACCCGTAGAAATACTCGGCTACATGCATATTCTTAACCCACATCTCGTCTGATATGAATGTACAGTATGTATCAACAAGGCTCGCACGCGACTCACGTATCGATTTTATCTCGGTACCGGTGAGCACTATTCCGGCGGTATATGTATCGGATATAATATAATCGAACGTTGCCCTTTTATTTTTTATATTTACATTAGATTTTCTTTTTTCCATTGTTTCATATGTTTACCGAGATAGTACTCATTGTACGTCCAAGCAGTACAGGCACCAAGAGTATCATAGCAGATACAATCATTGTATAGGCCAAACGTTTATCTTCGGGTATGCGCAACACGACATCCACCCCTTCCCATACTATCTTTACTGTATAGAACTGTACAATCCATGCTATTATTCTGAAGTTTGGGAACAGACCCAAACACATATCTATAAGCATCACAACCACCATCGAATAGCAGATGAGTTTATCTGTTTCGAGCCGCTTAGGAGCAAAACCCAAAAGGCTCGGAGAGAACTTTGCTACAGCAAAAGATATGAGATAGTAACTACATAGGAAAGTGGCAAAAACCACAACCATCCTGACTGTCGCAGGATATAGCCTATCCATGCTCAAACCATTACCGAACAGCATCCCTATAAACGTAGCTATACAGACTACAACTATCAGGGGATAGAAATAGTCACCGAACATTCTGTTTTTATTACTCATACGGCATATGATGCGCCACGCCTTTGCAGGCTGACCCAACAATAGAAGAACAATATTAAGGAGCCGTTTCAGTTTCATTGCTAAATCTCGGGGAGTGTTCAAAACAAATATCAGAAGGGATTGACAAGCTTACCACCTATTATAGTACCTGTGAGTATTGTATCGTTCTCGATATCCTGATACAGCATTGAAACTGTAGTATAGATACTATCGTATGAACCTATCTCTACCAATGATTTCTCATTAATGAACTGCTTGGCAGTAGCGAGGTCGTAGCATAGCAGTTTGGAGCGAGTCTCGTTTCCATCCTCTATTCTTGCCGATAGAGAAAGACGCAAGGTATCTTTCTCAACACCATCTACCGACATAACAAACTGAGGTGCTGCTATCCCTTTACTATTATAGACAACATTCAGCATCTGACAACCACGCCATGCCCATGCAGCACCATAGGTATAATAACCTCCAATTCCCAATATGGGAGATGTATACAATGTTGAATCGGACGAAGAGAGTGCTGCCAAAGCATTGACATCAATTTCCTCATATACCTTATCAACCTGCCACTCGGCATACTTGGGACCAAACACATTATCTATGAGACAGCTGACACGCATAAGAGCCTTATCACCCGTCTCCAGGCCAATACCACTCATATCACCCACAACAAAGGCTGTATCCTGCAACTCGGGAATGACACTCTCGCCCCATACGGTAAACAAGCCGTCATAATAGCTTGTCGTTGTATTGTGAGCATCGTCGCATGATAGAAGAAACAACATCGAGAATATAACTACAAATGTGCTGAGCAGAAGTTTTTTCATAAAAATCAAATTACGTTCAAATAAAAAATAACGTGCAGAACCATATTGGCGCAACGGATGGCAAAGGTACAAACAAATTTGCAAAAAGCATATATAATAATTAATAACAATATACCAATTAAAGAAAATTAGCAATATAGGGAATTCATCTGTTATATTTTTTCTATTATCTTTTGATTGTACGAATAAAAATTTATATCTTCGCAAATTGAAAACATAAAACCAGTTTCACTATTAAAACATAAAATTATGGTTTATTCACACGAAGTAGAAAACATGTGTGTAGTTAAGAAGGGTCCCAATCATGGCCCGGCACCCATACCCGAAGAGGGTAAATGGATAAAGGCTAAAGAGATTGCAGACATCTCTGGCTTTACACACGGTATCGGTTGGTGCGCTCCCCAGCAGGGTGCATGTAAGCTCTCTTTGAACGTTAAGAACGGCGTTATCCAGGAGGCTCTTGTAGAGACTATCGGTTGTTCTGGTATGACTCACTCGGCTGCTATGGCATCTGAGATTCTTCCCGGCAAGACAATCCTTGAGGCTCTTAACACCGACCTTGTTTGCGATGCTATCAACACAGCTATGCGCGAGTTGTTCCTCCAGATTGTCTATGGCCGCAGCCAGTCAGCTTTCTCAGAGGGCGGCCTTATCATCGGTGCGGGCTTGGAGGACTTGGGTAAAGGTCTTCGCAGCCAGACAGGTACACTCTATGGTACATTGGCTAAGGGTCCCCGCTACTTGGAGATGGCAGAGGGTTACATCACACGTCTCGCTCTTGACAAGAACGACGAGATTTGCGGTTACGAGTTTGTAAACTTGGGCCAGTTGATGGAAGAGATCAAGAAGGGCACAGATGCTAATGAGGCTGTAAAGAAACTCACCAAGACATATGGTCGTTTCTCAGAGGAGGCAGGTGCTGTTAAGTATATTGACCCACGTAAAGAATAATAAGGAGGAAAAGCTATGATAAGACCAGTTAAATTTGAAAGTCAAGACCGTCGTATCAAGCAGATCCTTGCTGTTTTGAACGAGAACGGTATCGCTAGCATCGAAGAGGCTAACGAGATTTGTGAGCAGTATGGTATCGATCCTTACAAAATTTGTGAGGAGACACAGCCCATCTGTTTCGAGAACGCAAAGTGGGCATACGTAGTAGGCGCCGCAATCGCCCTGAAGAAAG
>JAFWBM010000050.1 GCA_017507105.1 Bacteroidaceae bacterium | reverse complement strand
GATGAGTTGGGTATGCGTGAGATGCAACGTATGGCATACGCTCAGCGTCATAGAAAATATTTATTGGTCAAGGCTCCGCCAGCATGTGGCAAGAGTCGTGCAATGATGTTTGTTGCTCTAGATAAGTTAGCAAATCAGGGCATAAAGAAGGTTATTGTGGCCGTACCAGAAAAGACCATTGGTCGTTCATTTAATAATACGGACCTCAAATCGCATGGTTTCTTTGCTGATTGGAAGGTTGCGCCATATTTTAACCTTTGTGATACAGCAAATGAGGCAGAAAAAAGGAAGCGCTTTGTGGAGTTTCTACGTCCAGATGTTCCTAATCAGATATTGATATGCACACACGCCACATTGCGTAATGCAATGAGGGAGGTGTCAGATGAGCAAGTAAATGATTGCCTGTTTGGTATTGATGAGTATCATCATAGCTCAGCTGATGCATATAATGGGCTGGGCGAGTTGGTACGTAGGCTGATAACATTCACTACTGCACATATTATGGCCATGACGGGTTCATACTTTAGAGGTGATGCAGTCCCCGTAATGCGTCCAGAGGACGAACAGCTATTTCAGCCAGCTGTAAACTACAACTACTACCAGCAACTGAATGGGTATAAATACCTTAAGAGTCTCGGTATAGGCTATCATTTTTTTAGAGGGAAGTATATCACTGCAATCCCAGAGATTCTTGACACCACAAAGAAAACCCTAATCCATATTCCCGCGGTTCAGGGTAGAGACGCCTATACAGATAAATATCAACAAGTAGCCGATATTATCGCAACTATTGGCGAGGTAGTAGCAGAGGAGCCCGAACATTTCATCAAGATTGTTCGCACCCCAGACGGCAAGTTGTTGCGAGTAGGTGATTTGGTAGAAGACAATATCCCTCAACGAAGGGCCTTGCAAGCATACCTACAACGTATGAACAAGCGCGAAGCCCTCGACATCCTTATTGCACTCGGTACCGCAAAAGAGGGATTCGATTGGCAATGGTGTGAGGTGTGTTTGACCGTTGGTATTAGAGCATCACTTACAGAGGTTGTGCAGATTATTGGGCGATGCACTAGGGATTGTGAGGGTAAAACTCATGCTCAGTTCACAAACCTTATTCCATGTCCAGATGCTACACAAGAGAATGTAAACCTAACAGTCAATCGTATGCTGAAAGCTATTACTGCGTCTCTGTTGATGGAGCAGGTAATGGCCCCCAAATGGAACTTCCGCACAGTTCGAGATGAGGACAGTACACAAGATGACCGAACTATCGTTGTAGAGGGCATGGCCAAGGCAACACCTAAAGCTCAGGCCATCATCGACAATGATATGACAGAGCTAAAAGCTGAAATACTAGGAAATGATATTGTGAAACAAGCAGTATCAAGTAGTTTTATTGGAGAAGAGATAACCCAAGTATTACTTCCCAAAATTATCCAAAAAAAGTATCCTCAGCTAAATAACGAAGAGGTGGAGCAAGTGCGCCAAAGAGTTGTGCTATCAATGTCTGTTCAAGGTTCCGAGGTAGTAGAACAAGCAGATGGCCGAAAGCTTATTCAAGTTGCTGGTCGTTTTATAGAGATTGACAAGATTTCCATTAACCTAATCGACTCAATCAATCCATTCCAGAGAGCTTACGAGATATTATCTAAGTCTATCACACCTGAGATACTTAGAACCATTGAGTATGTTATTGAGGAACAGCGTTCAGATATGTCTATGGAGGAGGCTGTATTACTTTGCAAGAACTATTTGCCAAAGTATCAGGCAGAACATGGTGGAGCATCACCATCTCTAAATGACCCAGAACCCCTTAATAAGCGTATAGCTCAAGCAGTGGCTTATATACAAAATGCTATTCGCAAAGGAGAGATAAAGAGATAGCACATGAGCAAGATAGATGATTGGCTACAAGAGGTCCTGCAAAATCCTGTATTTGCAGATGTAAAGCCTCAACAACATAGAGCGACTTCAAGTGATAGACTTGTTAAGTCGTTCCAGGAGATATTGACCTTTGTCGAAGCCAACAAACGATTACCTAATAGCGATGGGGCATTTGATGAAAAAAAGTTATATACTCGTTTGGATGGCATTAGAAAAGATAAGGCAAAATATGATAGATGCAAAGCGTACGATACACTGAATATACTCGGTGAGTATATAGAACAAACTGAGGAAGACATCTTGAAATCAATATTGAATAATCCCATCTTTAGCTTATCCCCAGAGGCCGCATCTCTATTTGATATGCCGCAATATATGCGCGAGGCAGAAGAGAGAGCACAGGCAGAGTATGTCGGCAAACGCACTCAATGTCAAGATTTCGACAAGTTCAAACCGCTATTTGAAATAGTGCATGAGGGCATAGATAAAGGCACACATAAACTTATAAAGTTCAAAGAGGCTCATTTGGAACAGGGGGCATTCTTTGTTGTCGGTGGTGTCTTGACATACTTAGCTGAGATTCATGAGGTACAGAAGGACAAGAATCACAAATTGGATGGTCGTATTCGTTGTATATATGACAATGGCACAGAGTCAGATATTCTGCTTAGAACTTTGGGAAAATCACTGTATTTAGACGGATATACAGTACAAAATACCCTGTTCGATACTGATGAGCATCTGAAAAAAAGTTTTACAATTACAGAATTAGATGTTGCAAGTGGATATATCTATGTTCTCAAGTCTAAATCTGTGGACCCTGCAATATCTTCCATTAAGGACTTATACAAGATTGGCTTTACAACACAAACAGTCGAAGAGCGTATTGCCAATGCAAGAAATGAAGCAACATACCTATATGCCGATGTAGAGATTGTGGCAAGTTGGGAGGTGTACAATATAAAAGCGGTAGCATTTGAGAACGCACTACACAAGCTTTTCAAAAGAGCTCAGTTGCAATTAGCAGCAGGTGTTGCTCATCCTAAAGAGTGGTATATTGTCCCATATAAGATTATTGAGGAAGCTGTATCTAGATTGATTCAAGGAGAGAAGATAGGCTATGATATTCATCTCCAAAAATTAGTCAGCGAGGAATAGAACGAAAGCAAATTATATTGTGTTGCAACTTTTACATATATGCTTATAGCTATAAAAGTAAAAGTCGATTTT
>JAFWBM010000049.1 GCA_017507105.1 Bacteroidaceae bacterium | reverse complement strand
GGCTTCCTCGGTATGGGTAACAACCCGATGGTAGGTGCTACCGTTGCTGTTGCCGTTGCCGTTCAGCAGGCTATGGCTTAATTGTCAGATGGTTATAGCGTTTGAGAGGATGTAAATCGGCTCACTCGTATTAACTTTTGATATAAAGAAAATCCCCGTAATTCGATTGTGAATTATGGGGATTTTTGCATCTGTCGGATGGGTGTTTTGGCAAGTGATACACAAAGGCAAAATATGGTATCCCCGCAAAAATCTGTGACCTATCTGTGACCGTTTTCTATTTTTTTTGAGTAAAAAGGGCTGCAGATTTACGCTCAAGTGAATGTATTTCAATATGTTATGAGTGCCAATGTGGTAACGGTGTGAATACAAGACTTTTTTCGCTATGAAAAGGCACTCATTTTCAATCAATTTCTATCTTCGTCCAAGTAAGGTAACAAAGGACCATCGGGAGTACCACATCTAATTCAACGGTTTATGTTGTTACATTGTCAATATCTATTGCAACTCAATATACCCACAGTTCCAAGGCTGAATCTCGGGAATTTCAACATAACTGCACCCATTATCATTAGTAATAGAGAGAGGAAGCGGCTTTTCACGCATTTCATACCATACAGCTTTGTCGATGTCGGAGTTTATACGGATTTTTATACGATATTGACTATCTATGCGTGTATTAACAAAAGCTATTGTACGCACACGCCCCAAGCTGTCAACACGAGGAATCATAAGTCCTATATAAGGTGCGACACACAACACGGGCGAGGGGTATAATGAATCAATCAATTCACGGTGAGCCTGTATCTGCTTTGAAGTTTGAGTTGTATACTCGAAAACCATATCACTGGATTCTAATTTTCCTAAAGACACTCCTTCTCCCGGAAGAATAGGAAGCGCAGAACGACCAAAGTAATAAAGGTCAGCAATTTTTGCATCTGCCGTATAACCGATAGGCAAGGTCCCTTCATTTGCCTTTATGTAGCCACGAATAACATCAGAAGCCTCAGAAAGCGGACGTAACAATGAATAGGAATAGAGAGAAGCATCTTCCTTTTCACCAGCAATAACAAAATAACTGATAGCATCTGCACCATATGCTAATGCAGTGAAGCCTTCTATCTGGATACTGCGCGCAGTACGAGAGCCATAGACGCGAGGCCAACTCTCTATTTCGGGACACCAATATTTTATATTTTTATTGTCCATAGACTTCATATGCGAAACAGAGGTCATACTTTTTGTTATCTGACCATCGGCATTACTCCAATCATAATAACTGCCTGCACCAGGACGATAGAGGACATCCTTTCCGCTTACATCCTTCATAGTCTGAATTATAGCATCTTGATATTTTATATCTTGAGCATAATTAGTATGCTGGAAACCAAGTTGAGTTTCGGGAGAGACTTTAACAACCTCTTCACATATTACACGCGCCACTTCTTGAAGCGAGGCGGTAGAAAACCGCCACCATTGTTCATACATTTCAGAATCAGATTCCACAGCC
>JAFWBM010000048.1 GCA_017507105.1 Bacteroidaceae bacterium | reverse complement strand
TACCAAGAGCAGGTATATCGTCAAGAGCCTTGTTTGCTTCAATTGCAATCTTCTTTGTGTCGTTCTCTATGTTGGTAACAGCGCGGAACTCATATTTTGCAGCAAAGTTGAAGTTTCCAATCTTGTAGTCCAAACCTACGATGGGAGCAAATGCAATACCGCTCTGGTCCATATCAAGGTTTACGGTTGCTATGTTCATCATACCTACACCAAGTGCTGTGAGGTCTGTGTTTGCTTTAATTGTACCCTGATAGTTGTTGCTGATGTAGTTTGTGCGAATACCTGCATAAGCCGAGAGGTTCTCTGTTATTTTGTATGCTGCACCAAGCTGAAGGGCAAACAAGTACTGTGTAGACTCGAACTGAGAAGCACCGTTGATTGGCATTCCAAAGCTCTGGCCAAGACCACCGATCAAGTTGTCAAATAAAGGTAGACCACCGTTGAACTCTGCTTTACCACCGCCACCAGGCATTCCGAAGAATCCGCTGAAGGTCCAATCGCCAGTCTTGTAAGCTGCAAAAAGTGTGGGCATGCAGGGAACATATACTTTACCATCGTACTTCTTATTGTTCTGGAGGTTGATAGCATCACGCTGCTGCCATATCATCTGCCAGTTTGCAGAGAAAGACCAACCTTCGTTGAAGAATGCTGTACCAGCAGGGTTGAAATAGATAGCATCGGTCTCCAATGATGCGTAGCGTGCAGGGTTACGCACGAATGATGCACTCTGGTTTGTGTTTGTTAGCAGACCGCCTGCAAAAGAGACAACTGCAAGAGATACCAATGCAATACTTGCGAAAATTCTTTTCATGATAATAAGTTTTAAGTTATACTTACTTTAGTGTTTTTCTTGTTAAAACTGTTTCTTTTTTGAAAAACTGCACAAATATACATTAAATGTGCAAGATGGATGCAGAAAATGTTGCTTTTAACATAATTAACGTATAAAATGTATAATATGTGTACAATATGCACGTGATTAGAGTGCTCTGTAATGGAAATTTCTAATTCGTTCGATGCTCTCCGGAATATAAGCTATGAATCCTCTTTCTCGTGGTTGAATTCTTGCAACAAGTATTTTGTATTATTTTGCTTCTAATCTGCTTATGTTACTTCTAATCTCTTTTCTGAAACGTCTGAAGTATAGTATTGCCGCAATTGTAAGTCCGACAGGAAGACCATATGCCACACCCATAGCACCCATATTAAAAGTAAATCCCAGTATGTAGCTTGTAGGTAGTGCAAGGCAAATGTAAGATATGAAGGCATATATTCCCAATGGTTTTGTTATTTGTATGCCTCGCAGGGCATTTGCATAGTTAGTTTGCATTCCATCGCTTATCTGATATACAAGCATTGGTATCAATAGGGCTGTAAACATTGTTTGTATCTCATTGTCATTTGTGAATATTGCAGCAAGCTGTTGCTTGAATATTGCAATGAATAGAGATAGGAACATTGCCGATGCAAGTATTATATGTAGGCTTGCATTTGCTGTTTGCTGTACATTGTGCCAATCACCACGTCCTCTGTAGTGGCTCATACGTATGCAGGCTGCAGCTCCTATACCATAGTATACAAGGAAACAGAGCGAGCCCGTTATGCACATAACTTGAAATGCAGCAAGTTCGGTCGCACCCAGCCAACCCATAAGCAATGAGGCAAGTGAGAAAGATGCTGTCTCCATACCCATCTGCAGACCTAAAGGCGTTCCTATACGGAATAGGTTGCTAATTTCTTTCTTACGCGTGCGCCGTGCTTTATATCCCTTTATGTATTGGCGGAAACGGTTTTGTTTGTTTATTATAATCAGGAAAACAACTACCATTAATATTCGCGAGACAAGGGTTGCTATACCTGCACCTGTAAGGCCCAATTCCGGGAATCCGGCAACACCGAATATAAGAAGGTAATTGAATATTATATTTGTTGCATTACCGATTATAATGACCCACATAGCTATTTTTGTTGCCGATACACTATCGGCAAACTGTTTGTAGCTGTTAAATAGCACTACAAATGGGAGCGAGATCAGCAGTACCATGAAATAGGGTTCCATCAAGGGAATAAGGTGTTGTGGTTGTCCCAGGTTATGAAGATTGAAATAGAGTAGTATATATATGGATATTATTATAGTTCCGCATAGTATGTTGGCTATAATACTGTCTTTGAAAGCTGCACCTACATTGTAATTCTCTTTTCGTCCGTAGAAAGCTCCTATTACGGGAGTTGCACCATAACTGAATCCCAATAGGGTCAATATGCCAAGGTTGAAAATGTTGTTTACAAATCCAGATGCAGATAGTGCCTCGGCGCTGTAATGTCCTACCATTATAGTGTCTATAAAGCCAAGTATTACGTTGCCGAGCTGTCCCAGCACGATAGGGGTACCCAGTCTTAATATTTTACTATAGTGCTGACTATATTTCATATATAGTTTTTGTAGCTTTATATAAATAATATAAGTGGCAGTTATGCCACTTATATTATTTTATTTATAGGGTATTGCTTCTATTCTCCTTTGATGTCTGCCTCCTTCAAATTCTGTGGTCAGAAAGACTCTTACACACTCTTTGGCGGTGGATTCTTCTATGAAACGTCCCGGCATTACCAAAATGTTCGCATCGTTATGCTGACGGGCCAATTCTGCTATCTTGGGTTGCCAACATAATGCACCTCTGATGCCTGCATGGTGATTCACACTCATGTTTATACCGTTGCCTGTGCCACAAATAGCTATTCCAACAGGACATTCTCCGCTTTCTACTGCTGTTGCCAATGCATGCCCGAATTGTGGATAGTCACAACTATCGGTGCTGTAAGTACCAAAATCTTTGTTGTCGAAACCAAGTTCCTTCAACCACTCTTTTACAAGTTCCTTAAGTGGGTAACCTGCATGGTCGCTTGCCAATCCTACTGTTTTCATATTTATAGCATTGCTTTTACCTGATTATATACATTCTCTGCAGTGAAGCCTAGTTTCTCGTCAAGCACTTTGTATGGTGCTGAATAACCGAATGAACCCAATCCGTATACCTTGCCGTTGGTACCTACAAGGCCCTCGAGATTTACCGGCAGTCCGGCTGTGAGACCGAATATCTTTGCTCCTGACGGAAGTATACTCTCTTGATACTCTTTACTTTGGTTGCGGAAAAGTCCCTCTGAAGGTACTGATACTATACGTGTCTTGATACCATCGGCTTTAAGCATCTTTGCTCCTTCTACAAGGGTTGATACCTCGGAACCGGATGCCAACAATATTACATCGTAGTCTTCATCTGAACCGGCAATTACATATGCACCCTTGCTTGCCTGACTGTAGTCGGTTCCCTCTGGGAGATTGTTTACATTCTGACGTGAGAATATAAGACCTGTGGGGGTGTTATCGTTCTCCATAGCCATGCGCCATGCTTCTGTGGCCTCATTTACATCGGCTGGACGAAGTACAAGCATAGAGTTCTTGCCACTATGGTTCTTTATCTTTTCCATAAGACGTACCTGTGCCTCTTGTTCAACAGGCTCGTGTGTAGGTCCATCCTCTCCTACGCGGAATGCATCGTGTGACCACACGAACTTTACAGGTAACTCCATAAGGGCTGCCATACGTATAGCAGGTTTCATGTAGTCGCTGAATACGAAGAATGTACCGCATGCAGCAATTACACCTCCATGAAGTGCCATACCAATACAAATACATGCCATTGTAAGCTCCGATACACCTGCGTGCAGGAATGCTCCACTGAAATCACCGGGAGTGAAGGCGTGTGTCTTTTTCAAGAAACCGTCAGTCTTGTCACTGTTGCTGAGGTCGGCTGATGAACATATCATATTGCCATAGTTCTCGGCAAGTATTCCAAGGACATGAGCCGAAGCATTACGGGTGGGTGAGTCGGCTTTTTGCTCTATTGAAGCCCAATCAATATTGGGTTGTTTTCCGGCAAACCACTCGGCCATCTTTACTGCAAGGTCGGGGTTCTGTGCTGCCCATGCTGCTTTAACTTTCTTGCGTTCTGCTACTATTGCACGAAGTTCGTTGAGACGGTTGTCGTACATCTCTTTAACCTCGGGGAAGAATACAAATGGATTCTCTATATCTCCACCAAGATTTTTTATTGTATTTATGTATGCATCTCCGCCAAGAGGGGCACCATGTGTCCCACAATCAAACTCGTAACTGCTGCCATCGGCACGGCGTGCACCCTTACCCATAACAGTGTTTCCTATAATTAAGGTAGGACGCTCCTGCTCGGCTTTAGCCTCTGTAAGGGCTGCGCGAATAGCGTCACAGTCGTTTCCGTCTATAGTTATTACCTTCCAGCCCCAGGCCTCGTATTTCTTGGCTGTATCTTCGAACATTACCTGATCACAGCGTGTAGATAGTTGTATCTGGTTGGCATCATAAAACATTATGAGGTTATTCAGTTTCAGGTATCCGGCCATACGACCTGCACCTTGTGAAATCTCCTCTTGAACACCACCGTCCGAGATAAAGGCATATATTGTCTGGCCCATAACCTCGCTACCCAAGCGTGCTTCAAGGAACTTTGCAGCAATAGCTGCACCCACAGCATATGTGTGACCCTGTCCAAGAGGACCAGAGGTGTTCTCAATTCCGCGTGCAAAGTTTACCTCGGGATGTCCAGGGGTGTTACTCTTCCACTGACGCAACTGCTTGAGGTCGTCCATTGTATATTTGTCCGACAATGCAAGAACTGCATAAAGCATTGGAGACATGTGGCCGGGATCAAGGAAGAAACGGTCGCGTCCCTCCCATAGAGGATTCTCGGGGTCATATACCAAAAATTCAGAGTATAGGACATTTATAAAATCTGCACCTCCCATTGCACCTCCTGGGTGTCCCGATTTTGCTTTTTCTACCATTGCAGCAGTCAGTATACGTATATTGTCTGCTGCTTTGTTCATCAGTTGCTTGCTGTTCATACTATCTATATTATGAGCTTGGTTGAAACTGTTTTTACTTTAATATTATGCAAAAGTAGTACATTTTGTTGGAAAGGGAAAATATTAAGTGAAGTTTTTATATGCCGTACTCTTCAAATATATATTAATCTATATTATGTCGCTATAGTGGCTTCTTCTGATAAGTGTTATTATAATCGGGATTAGTATTATGTTCGATATTATTAATGCAGCAGTATATAGCTGATGGCTGTCAATTGAGAATAAAGTGAAAAGTGTTTCTACGATTGTAAGTATAATCCAGTGGAAAAGATAAATTCCCATACTGTTACGCCCTATCAATGATAGTATTGGAAAACGATATTTAATGTTATTGAATATATTATTTATTGATATGATTCCAAGAATAGCAGCAGGATAGGATAGTATGTATGAGCCTATAGCGACATTGTTGGCCCTCATATGTATTGCTGAAGGATATATACTTTGCAATATTGCGTACATTGTTATCGATATAATAAATATATGTTTGTTGTATTATCTAGCAGTTATTTAACAGTTTGCGTGAATATTTTTCACGAAATCTAAATGATATGGTTGTTTTATTGTATTTTCGCAAAATTGTTTTTTATGATATTATAACCTATGTTGATAAATATAATTTCACAACGTTTGGGAATAGCCCGAGATAAGGTAAACAATACTGTTGCACTATTGAAGGATGGAGCCACTGTCCCTTTTATTGCACGCTACCGTAAAGAGGCTACGGGTGCACTTGATGAGGTTGCCATTGGTGAGATAAAAGAACTTTATGAGAAATTGACAGCACTTGTACAACGTAAAGATACTATTGTTGCAACGATAGAAGAGCAGGGCAAGCTAACTCCTGAACTTAAGAAACGTATAGATGACTGTTTTGATAGTGTTGAACTCGAGGATATATATCTTCCTTATCGTCCCAAGCGACGTACTAAGGCTACAATTGCCAAAGAACGTGGCTTAGAACCGCTTGCCGCTATTATAATGGCGCAGCAGTCATGTGATGTGGAAAGTAGGGCGTGTTCATTTATCAATAAGGAAGTAGCCACTGTTGAGGATGCAATTGCCGGGGCATGTGATATTATTGCTGAGGCTGTATCTGAGAGCGAGGAGGCACGTAATAGTGTGCGTTTCCGTTTTGCAAAATATGGTGTAATATCATCTAAGGTTATAAAAGGTAAAGAGGCAGATGGTATAAAGTATGCCGACTATTATGAGTGGAGCGAGCCTATATCACGTGTCTCTTCTCACAGACTATTAGCTATGATGCGTGGTGAGGAAGAGGGTTTCCTGCGCGTATCTATTGGTGTTGATAATGAGAGGGCAGTGGAAAGCCTGAACCGTAGTTTTATTAAACGTAACTCGCCTACAGCGAAGTATATGCAGGTTGCTATAGCTGACAGTTTTAAGCGTTTGCTCTCTCCATCAATTGAGAATGAAACACTTAAAGCTGTTAAACAACGTGCCGACGATGAGGCTATAACGGTATTTGCCGATAACCTGCGTCAGCTATTACTATCATCTCCTTTGGGTCAGAAGAGAGTGCTTGCCATTGACCCTGGTTTCCGTACCGGTTGTAAAGTTGTAGTGCTTGATGCGCAAGGTAATCTTATCACTCATTCAGTGATATATCCTCATCCTCCACAGAACGAAAAGGAGAATGCTGCCGATACTCTATCGAAGTTGATTGAGGAATATAGGATAGAGGCCTTTGCTATAGGTAATGGAACAGCGGGGCGTGAAACAGAAGATTTTGTAAGACGCTTAGGGTTGGCCCCCGATATCTTTTCTGTTAATGAAGATGGTGCTTCTGTCTATTCGGCCTCGGCCGTTGCGCGTGAGGAGTTTCCTAATGAGGATGTGACGGTGCGAGGTGCCGTCTCTATAGGGCGCAGGCTTATTGACCCTCTCTCGGAGCTTGTGAAGATTGAACCACGTTCTATAGGAGTTGGGCAGTATCAGCATAGTGTAGACCAGTCAAAACTTAAGGATAAACTTAATACAGTAGTTGAGAGTTGTGTTAACATGGTAGGTGTTAACCTAAATACAGCAACGAAGCAGATCCTTACGTATATATCGGGACTGGGGCCTTCATTGGCTGAAAATATTGTTAACTACCGTGCGAAGAACGGAGACTTTAAATGCAGAAAAGAACTTATGAATGTTCCTCGATTGGGTAGTAAGGCTTTTGAACAATCGGCTGGATTCTTGCGTGTGGTGGGTGGAACCGAACTGCTTGATAATACTGCGGTGCATCCCGAGTCATATCCTGTAGTGGCGCGTATGGCTGAGGATGTCGGTGTTTCGTTGGAGTCATTTATTACCGATGCAAAATTGCGTAGTAATATTGATTTGAAGAATTATGTTACCGATAAGGTGGGTATGCCCACACTTGTAGATATTATGGAAGCACTTAATAAGCGTGGACTCGACCCACGTGAACAGGCAAAGGTATTCTCGTTTGACCCTAATGTACATGAGATAGAGGACTTGCGCGAGGGCATGGTGCTGCCGGGGCTTGTATCTAATATAACTGCTTTCGGTGCTTTTGTGAATATAGGTGTACATCAGGATGGTCTTGTACATATATCACAACTTGCCGATAGATTTATCTCTTCACCCTCGGATGTCGTTAAGTTAGGGCAGCAGGTGATGGTGCGTGTGTTGGAGGTCGATTTAAAGAGAAAAAGAATTAGCCTTTCGATGCGTGGAATATAAATCTCTGTCTGTCTTGTATTCGTTATACAGCGGCAGGGTATACTTACATAACGATAATCATGTGTGTATAAACGAGAATACGGTGTCAGCATTTATAAACTGACACCGTATTCTCGTTTGATATTGCTGTTTATTAGCAAAGCTTGCGTGAACCGTCACCGATTACAACGTCATACACTTTAGGCAACTTGCCATATTTCTCCTTATAACGTTTCTCTGCCTCTGTAATGAATATGTCGTACAACTCCTCCTTAACGAGGTTGATTGTGCAACCACCGAAGCCACCACCCATCATACGTGAGCCGGTAACACCACAGTCGATGGCAATGTCTACAAGATAGTCGAGTTCTTCGCAGCTTACCTGATAGTCTTTGCTGAGTCCGAAGTGTGTCTCATACATCTTCTTACCTACTGTCTCATAGTCACCTGCCTCAAGAGCATTACATACATCAAGGACGCGCTCTACCTCGCCGATAACATATTTAGCGCGGTTGTAGTCCTCTGCCTTCAATTCAGCCTTAACCTCCTCGAGCATGTCGAAGTTTGCATCACGCAAAGAATCTATCTCGGGGTGTTTAGACTTGATAACCTCTGCTACATGCTCGCAGCTTAGACGACGCTCATTGTAGGGTGAACCTGCCAACTCGTGCTTAACGCATGTGTTAAGAAGAACGAGTTTGTAACCCTGGGGTTTGAAGGGGAAATATTGATATTCAAGTGAACGGCAATCGAGGCGGATGAGGCTGCCTGACTTTCCGAATACACTTGCAAACTGATCCATGATACCGCATTTTACACCTACATAGTTGTGCTCGGTAGCCTGACCAACCTTAGCAAGTTCGAACTTGTCTATCTTATTCTCACCGAAAAGATCGTTCAATGCATATGCGTATGTGCTCTCCAATGCTGCAGATGATGACATACCGGCACCAAGAGGTACATCGCCTGCAAATGCTGTATTGAAACCTTTAACTGGTACACCACGTTTAATCATCTCACGGCATACACCGAAGATATATTTTGCCCAAGAAGCACGGGGGCAATCCTCCTCGTTCAAACCAAACTCTACATAGTCTTTCTCGTCGATAGAGTATGCACATACTTTGTCAGTTCCGTTAGGCTTAAGCTCGGCAATGATACCTTTGTTGACAGCGCCAGGGAATACAAAACCATTATTGTAGTCGGTGTGCTCACCTATGAGGTTGATACGTCCGGGAGAAGCATAAACACTTCCTGTTGTACCATCAAAATGTTTGATGAAACGACTTCTTACAAATTCTATATCCATAGTTGTAATGTTTTATGTGTTGAAAATAATCTATTAATAGTCTTGATTTATTTCTTTGCGGGTTTTGAACCAACGAGAGCATAGAACAAGAGGTATGCTGCACAGAAGAGTACTACCCAGTAGCTTGTCATGTAGTCGGTCATCTCGGCTACTTGTGCCTGAATTGCAAGCATTACTGCACAACCGAATACCATTGTCATGAAGATACCTGATGCAACAGCTGTATATTTACCCAAGCCCTCAACTGCCATGTTGAAGATACCTCCCCACATAACAGATGTGCAAAGACCTACAAGGAGGAATGCAAAGATACCAACGGGAACGTTAGCCCAGATGAGTGTGAGTGTACCCCAGTCGATACCTGGAACCTCTACAGTTGTTGCGGGATTAGAGAACATACCGAATGCAACAAGAATCAATGTAGCAACAGATACTACTGTAATCATTGCACGGCTTGATACCTTGCTACCGATACTTGCACCGATGAAACGTCCAATGAGCATCATGAACCAGTAAACAGCTACAATGAGGCCGGCAGTTGCTGCTGAGATGCCAAGTGAAGGAGTGTTTACAAGATACATGTTTACATATGTGGGAACACCTACCTCGATACCCATGTACAAGAAGATAGCTACAATACCGAGAACGAAGTGACGGTATTTCATTGCGCCCTTGATGAGGTTTACATCAACGGGTGCCTGCTCGGGCTCATCGATCTTTGTGAAAAGCAATACAATGAATGCCACAACGAAAATACCGAGGGCAATCATAAGTGCGGGTGTTGCGTCGGAAATTGCAGTATCCTTTGTTATTTCACCGATAAGGGCACCCATGATGATATATACTGCTACTGCTGCTGATGAGTTGAATACACCACCAAGCTGGATAAGCTGGTTACCGCTGTTACCGCCACCACCAAGAATGTTGAGCATGGGGTTAACGACACAATTGAGGATACACATACAGAAACCTGCAATAAATGCACCAAGCAAGTATACTCCAAATACAAGACCTAAGTTAGACTTTGCATCGAGCATACCACTGAACCATTGGATAAGGATACCTGTGATACCTACTGCAAGACCGATAAGGGCTGTCTTCTTGTAACCGTACTTAGAGATAAGCATACCTGCGGGAATACCCATAAGAAGATATGCAACGAAGTTACCGTAGTTACCAATTTGTGCAAGGACTTCGGGAATGTCTCCTTGTGCTTTGATGATGTTTGCCATAGGTGAGCAAAGGTTGGTCACAAAGGCAATCATGGCGAAGAGCGCAATCATTACTACGATAGCTCCCCATTGTTTTTTTTGCTGACTCATGATGTTAAATTTTTAGTTTATTTTATTTTTATTGTAGTTACTCTTATTTCTCTACTCCAAATTTATATATTGTTATCTGTGAGTATTGCTCACCCGGTTTTAATATAACGCTTGGGAAGTGTGCGCGGTTGGGTGAATCGGGGAAATGTTGTGCTTCGAAACAGATTGCACTGCGTTTGGGGAATGTTGCACCGTGTGCACCTGCAAATCCGCTGTGCCAGTTTGATGTGTACACCTGAACACCGGGTTCTGTGGTGTATACCTCCATTGTGCGTCCGCTGATGGGCTCGGTTACTTTCGCGGCATAGCTTAGTTCGCCCACCTCTTTTTTGTTGAGGACATAGCAATGGTCATAGCCTGCACCGTGTTTAATCTGCTCTTCGTCAGCGTCAATGCGCGCTCCTACCTCTGTGGGGGTAGTGAAGTCGAATGCTGTACCCTTGACAGGGGCAATACATCCGTAAGGAACTGATGTATCATCGATTGGAACAAAGAAGTCGGCATTTATGTGACATATAAGATTGTCGACGGTTGCTGTGGGGTTAGATATACCCGAGAGTGAGAAGAAACCGTGACTTGTTAGGTTGACAATTGTTGTCTTGTCTGTTGTAGCTTTATAATCTATTTTCAATTCGTCCTCGTCGTTGAATGTATATGTTACTGTTACATCTAGATTACCGGGGAATCCCTCTTCCATGTCGGCCGAAATGTTATGTAGCTTAAGTGTCTGGCTGTCTGGCATCTCGGCATCCCAAACACGGGCATGGAAACCTGTAGGACCTCCGTGTAGATGGTTGGGACCATTGTTGATTGCTAAGTTATACTCCTTACCTTCGAGTGTGAATTTACCTTTGCAGATGCGGTTGCCGTAACGACCTACAAGTGTACTTAGGAATGGCTCGGGGCTCTTCAGCAGATTGTCAATGCTATCGTGCCCTTGAATTACGTTGGCAAAATTCCCATTCTAGTCGGGAACCATGATGCTACATATTGCACCTCCGTAATTTGTTATGGCTACTTCGCTACCTTTCTTGTTCTTAAGAATGAAAAGAGCGGTTTCTTTTCCGTCGATATTTTTTTTGAAGTCGGCGGCCTTCAATTGTGAAAGGTTGTTTTCTGCAGAGCTCATATCTCTATTTTATTCACTTAGGTTGTTTATACTCTTTTTCTCGCATTACACTATGTGTATACATGCTTTTTGCCTGTATGTTGTATAATAACAACAGAATCCGAGAGATATTGTGCGAAGATGTGTTATATGCGTGCTTGCAAATTGACATATCTTCGCAAAGTAGTTTGCAAATAAAATAAAAATATGGCTTATTTCAAAACAAATTAAAAATATTTTTCGACATACTTTGGACGCTCTTTATCCTTTTGTCTCTTTTGATGGAAAATAGTATTGTTTTTTCTTAATTTTTTATAGTTTTCTTATTATTAGATTGCTCTTCTGATATTTATTGATAAGATAAATTCTTACATAGAGCCCATTGTGTTTCTCTCTTCTCTTGAAATCTCCGGATTAATTAGTAAATATCATTTTTTCTAATTCCGTTTTTATAATAGAAATATCTTCTTGTAATTGTTTGCGTGAAATACATGCATATTTTGTACGCGCTGTCCATGTATAACAGGCAATACTCAATCCTCCTTCGTTACGTCAATAGGTATTCAAATGAAACAGACTTGTTTCTTTAAGGAAAAGTGTGTTTGAAGAGTTATTACATTTGTGCAAAATAATAAAAACCCTATTAGTTCTTACCCAAAAATAAGGTTGGTTAACTTATAGAGTAGAGTAGGTCGGCAACAATAAAACAACTGCCACCAATGAAAATGAAATCTTCGGTGTCGGCGTCGTTGCGTGCAGCCTCAAGGGCAGCTGATACAGTTGCGTAATCTCTTCCTTGTAATCCAAATGTTGTTGCTAATGATGCAAGTTCCTTGCTCGGTAGGGCTCTTTTTATGCCGGCTTGTGTGAAATAATATATGGCATCTTTGGGCATTAAGGAGAGTACACCGCTTACATCTTTGTCGTTGACCATTCCGAATATGATGCGTAGCTGCTTATACTGTTGTCTTTTCAGTTGATTTACAATGTAGGAAATGCCTCCAATGTTATGTCCTGCATCGCATACGGTTTTTGGTGAGTCTCCGATTTTTTGCCAGCGTCCCATTAATCCGGTCAGTTGTGTGACGTTTGCAAAACCTCGGCCGATTGATTCCTGATTTATGTTGAAACCAAGTTTTTGCAATATTTGCAAAGTTGTCAATATGGTGTTTGTGTTCTTTATCTGATATTCGCCACCAAGTTCTCCTATGATTGTTCCGTATTGCTTGGTCTCGTATTTGATACCGTCGCCGTAGGGATCTGCCGAAATCAGTGGTTTCTCGTCTTCGGCAAAGATAAGATACGCACCAACAGCTTCTGCCTGTCTGACAAACACCTCTTTGGTCTCAGCAGTAGTTTCTCCTATTATGGCAGGTGTGGAAACCTTCATTATTCCGGCTTTCTCTCTTGCAATATCTTGTAACTTGCTCCCTAGGAATTGGGTGTGGTCGAGGCTTATGTTTGTTATTATACAAGCATCAGGGGATATTATATTGGTGCAATCGAGGCGACCTCCCAAACCTACCTCAACGATAGCTGCATCTACTTTCTGCATGGCAAAATATTGGAATGCCATAGCGGTTGTCAACTCGAAGAATGAGGGATGCAAGGGTTCGAAAAACTCTTTCTCTTTCTCTACGAACTCAATGACAAATTCCTTGTCGACCGGAACGCCGTTCACACGTATGCGCTCGCGAAAATCAATAAGGTGCGGCGATGTGTATAGCCCAACCTTATATCCTGCCGACTGCAATATCGCAGCCAGAGTATGAGATGTGGAACCTTTACCGTTGGTACCTGCTATATGTATGGTGCGATAATTACGATGGGGGTGCCCGAAATGTTTGTCAAGTTTTAGTGTGTTGTCGAGCCCCTCTTTATATGCAGAACTGCCCACCTGCTGATAAGCGGGTGCGCAGTTGAATAGGTATTCGATTGTCTGTTCGTATGTCATTTTTAGTCGAAAAGATTACGGAAACGACGGAAAATCTGCTCTTTTATGCTGTCTGTGGGTTTGAAATTCTCCGAATCCTTAAAACTCTCTATTATCTTCTTCTCGTCCTTTGACAAGGTTTCGGGGATGTAGATACTTACGTTCACTATAATATCACCTTTGCCATACTCGTTGAGCATCGGAAGTCCTTTACCACGCAGGCGAAGGGCTTTGCCCGGCTGTGTACCCGGTTCTATTGTTAGTTTTACATTCTCCTTTATGGTGGGAATCTCTACAACACCTCCTAATGTGGCAGTTGGAATATCAAGCAGCAGGTTGTATATAAGGTCTTTCTCGTCTCTTATCAGAAGGGGATGCTTCTCTTCGTCAATCTGTATCAGTAGGTCGCCCGATACCCCGTTGCGCTTTCCTGCATTTCCTTTGCCACGCATAGATAGCTGCATGCCTTCTGCTACTCCTGCCGGTATTTTGACTTCCACGACCTCTTCACCCATGATTATTCCGTCGCCGCTACAATGCTTACATTTGTTCTTTATTATTTTTCCTTCTCCGCCACATTTTGAACAAACTTCTTCGCTGCTCATAATTCCTAGTGGGGTTCTTATTGTACGCATTGTACGTCCTGTTCCATTACAATCGGGACAGGTCTCTGTTGCATTGCCTTCGGCTCCGCTACCATTACAATGGGGACAGGTTATATATTTCTTTAGTTTGAATTTCTTTGTGGTTCCTTCTGAAATCTCTTCGAGATTCAGCTTTACTCTTACGCGCAGGTCGGTGCCGCGATAACGTGGACGTTGGGCACGTCCTCCTCCACCGCCGAATCCGCTGAATCCACTGAATCCGCCGCCAAATATGTCGCCGAACATCGAGAATATGTCATTCATGTCCATGCCTTGTCCACCGAATCCGCCGAATCCTTCGGGACCGTTTACACCTTCGTGCCCAAACTGGTCATATCGTGCTTTCTTGTCGGGGTCGCTGAGTACGCTGTATGCCTCGGCTGCTTCTTTGAATTTCTCTTCGGCCTTTTTGTCACCGGGATTTTTGTCGGGATGATACTGCATTGCCAATCGGCGATATGCTTTCTTTATGTCGTTAGCCGATGAGTTTTTGTCCACTCCCAGCACTTCGTAGTAATCTCGTTTTGCCATGTCTTATCTCTTTTATTCTCCCACAGCAACCTTTGCGTGGCGTATTACTTTGTCGTTCAGCATGTATCCAGCCTGCACGCAGTCTAGTACCTTGCCTTTTAACTCTTCGCTTGGCGCTGGTACCATAGCTATTGCCTCATGGTAATCGGTGTCGAAATCTTTACCTTCAGTCTCTATTTTCTGAAGCCCGTTCTGTTTTAGTATGCCTGTGAATTTGTTGTATATCAGTTCGATGCCCACAAGGATATCTTTGGTATTCTCGTCTTTGCTCATGTTTTGCAATGCGCGCTCAAAGTCGTCTAGAATAGGAAGTATCGATTCCATTACGCGCTCGCCTCCGTTCTTTATAAGCTCGGCTTTCTCCTTCATTGTGCGCTTGCGATAATTGTCAAACTCGGCAGCCTGACGCAGATATTTATCATTGAGTTCTGCAATCTTTTCATTTGCATCGTTCAACTCTTTCAGCGCCTGCTCTTCAGGAGTTAAAGCCTCTTCTTCCTGCTGTGTTGTCTCGTTACAATTCTCTGCATCGTTGTGCAGAATCTCATTCTCCTCAATATTATTTTCTTTGTTGCTCATAATTTCTTCAATGTTTATAATATCATAACAAATAGCTTGCCAATCGGTTTATTATGAAAAAAATCGTGTAAAGTTACTCTTTTAAAATTTATTTCTGCGTCAATTTGGCAGTTTTTGTGAATAAATGGCTTTTTTATCTGAAAATGCGACAAAATGATTAACTTTGTACATTCAAGAAAATAACTTGTATGGGTAAGAGAGATCTGATTAAATATTGTTCTTTATTCCTAGCCTTTCCGGCTACAGTAGTTGCGCAAAATTGTGAAAAACCCAATGTGCTGCTTATATATGCCGATGATTTGGGGTATGGTGACCTGGAATGTTATGGTGCTTCTAATGTCTCCACTCCGAATGTAAACCTTTTGGCATCAAATGGATTGAGGTTTACCAATGCCCACGCAGTGGCTTCCACAAGTACACCATCGCGTTATGCATTGCTGACAGGGGAATATCCCTGGAGAAGAGAGGGGACTGATGTGGCTGCAGGTGATGCTGCAATGATAATATCTCCTGATAGGTATACTGTGGCAGATGTGTTCAAGGAGGCCGGATACAAAACTGCGGCGTTTGGTAAATGGCATCTTGGGCTTGGTGCCGAAAGCGGCAAGCAGGATTGGAACAGACCTATTGAACCGGCTCTCTCCGATATAGGTTTCGATTATTCTTATATAATGGCTGCGACAGCCGATAGGGTACCTTGTCTTTTTATAGAGAATGGCTCTGTTGCCAACTATGATGCCTCGGCTCCCATATATGTGAGTTATAAAAAGAATTTCGAAGGAGAACCTACCGGTCGCGATAATCCTGAATTGTTATATAACTTAAAACATTCTCATGGCCACGATATGTCCATTGTGAATGGGATAGGCCGCATAGGATTTATGAAAGGTGGTGGCAGTGCTTTATGGAAAGACAAGAATATTGCTGATAGTATAACAGAGCATGCGGTACGTTTTATCGAACGTAGTAAAGGCGAGCCGTTTTTTATCTATTTTGCAACAAATGACATACATGTTCCGCGTTTCCCGCATGAGCGTTTCAGAGGGGTTACCGGTATGGGGCATAGGGGCGATGCCATCGCACAGTTCGACTGGTGTGTCGGCAGGCTGTTAGAGACTCTCTCAAAAGAAGGACTTTTGGAGAATACTCTAATAATTGTGACGAGTGATAATGGACCGGTTGTGGATGATGGATATGCCGATGATGCCGAGTCGCTATTGAACGGACACGATCCTATGGGTGGTTTGCGCGGAGGTAAATATAGCTGCTTCGAGGCCGGTACACGTGTGCCGTTTATACTTCATTGGCCGACGATTATAAAGGAGAACCGAGTGGTGGATGCTCTTTTATCGCAGATAGATTTTCTTGATGTGATGGCTGCCATACTTGATGTGGAGGTTAAAAGGAATGAAACGGACGGAACTGAATGTGAAATAGATACATGGTTGGGGAGGAATGGGAAAGGACGCGCTTTTGCTGTAGGCATGGCTGCCAATCACACTCTTTCGCTCATTATGCGTAATGCTAAATATATAGAGCCGAAAGGCGGTCCGCATATAGTTCCTTGGGGACCCAAGATAGAGACGGGATATTCTCTTGAACCACAGCTTTATTTAAGAATTAATGGGGAATATGACGAAACGGAGAATGTTGCTCCCGATGCACCGGAACTTGTTGGTGCAATGAGTAGTCTGCTGCAATATATTAAAAATAATGTAGGATTTTATATGAATTTGTAGATGAAAAATAATCTGTTGACACCGACACAGCATAATGCGCTATGTTCTTTGGGTATAGAGGAACTTAATGCAATGCAGTTGGCTGCATTGGAACAGTGCCGCAAATTGCAAAGTATGGTACTGCTTTCGCCAACCGGAAGCGGTAAGACGCTTGCCTATTTGCTGCCTCTTCTTGAGAGGCTTGATGATACTGTAAAAGGTGTTCAGGCTGTGGTTGTGGTGCCATCGCGTGAGCTCGCAGTACAGATTGCAGGTGTGTGGCGCTCGATGAATACCTCGTTCCGTATGGTTGCTCTTTATGGCGGTCGTCCTATGAATGAAGAGGTATCAGTTTTGCGTAATTCATATCCATCGGTTGTGGTGGGTACTCCCGGACGTCTCATAGACCATTTGAGGAGCGGTAATCTTGTAAATGATGTGTGTCGATTGCTTGTTATCGATGAATTCGATAAGTGTCTCGAGATGGGATTCTGTGACGAGATGCAGCAGTTACTTGCATTATTACCCTCGGTTGATTCTCGTTTCTTGCTCTCGGCAACAAATTCCGATAAGATACCCGATTTTGCAGGTGTGGATGCTGTCGCACCATTGGATTTTCGTGTGCTTGATGAATTGCCTTCTGACCGAATTACATTCTACAAGTTTACAACAACCCCCGACGAAAGGTTACACGCTTTGTTCGAGTTGCTATGTGTGATATCTGATGAGCCTGTCATTGTTTTCTGTAATTTCAGAGAGAGTGTCGACGAGGTGCGCTCATATCTTGCAAAGCAGGGACTTGTGGTGTCGGCCTATCATGGAGCGCTTGAACAGAAAGAACGTGAACTTGCCCTATATCGTTTTACCGCCAGGTGTTCTAATATACTTGTAAGTACAGACTTGGCAGCGCGCGGATTGGATATCGATGGTGTGCGTCATGTGGTTCATTTTCAGCGTCCAATGACGGAGGATATCTATGTGCACCGAAATGGGCGTACAGCGCGTTGGGATGCCGGGGGTAATGTCTATTTTGTATCATACGAGAATAGGTCGTTGCCATCTTTTATTCCCGAGGATATAGCCGAGTTCAGAATATCCAAACGTCTAACTATGCCCGAACCTCCCGAGTGGGCGGCTTTGTATATTGGCAAAGGCAAGCGCGATAAGATAAGTCGTGGAGACATAGCCGGCTTTTTTATGAAAAAGGCAAATCTGCATCGTGAAGAGCTTGGCTCTATTGTTGTGTTTGATAGATACTCCTATGCAGCAGTAAGACGTTGTCGCATGAGAGAGACATTACGGCTTGTGGCTGGTGAAAAGATTAAAGGTGTAAAGACTATTATAGAACCGGTAAGGGGGAGATAACTCTTTATGTTGCAGCCTTGAGTGGCTTTAATGCCATGTATGTTTTCAGTCGGATGTAATTACAGTGTACCTGTAAATTCACAAAACGCTCTTAATTGTGTTATTTTTCTTCTTTTTTTGTCAAAACGATGAAAAAAAGTTTGAAAATTTAGTTGTTAATAAAAATAATGTTAACTTCGCGGCTGAATATGTGCTGTTTTATGGCAGCACATAGTTATTTATTAGTGGAATATTAATTGAAATATCAGATTATATGAAAAAATTTAATTTTAATGCCGGTCCATCTATCCTGCCACGTGAGGTTATTGAAGATACAGCAAAAGCAGTCCTTGATCTTAATGGCTCGGGATTGTCGGTTCTTGAAATAAGTCATCGCTCAAAAGATTTTCAGGCTGTAATAGACGAGGCTGTAGCTCTTTTCAAGGAGTTGCTCGACATTCCCGAAGGGTACTCGGTTCTCTTCCTCGGCGGTGGTGCAAGCATGCAGTTCTGTATGGTACCATATAACTTCCTGAATACCAAGGCTGCTTATTTGAATACCGGTACATGGGCTAATAAAGCTTTGAAGGAGGCTAAGAATTTTGGTGAGGCAGTGGAGGTTGCATCATCCAAGGATAAGACATACTGCTATATTCCTAAGGATTACGTTATTCCCACAGATGCAGACTATTTTCATATAACAACAAACAATACCATATATGGTACTGAGATACGTACCGATATGGATTCTCCTGTTCCTCTCATTGCCGATATGTCGTCTGATATATTCTCACGTCCCGTCGATGTCAGTAAATATGTATGTATCTATGGTGGCGCGCAGAAGAATCTTGCGCCTTCGGGAGTGACATTTGTTATTGTCAAGAACGATGCTTTGGGTAAAGTGTCACGTACAATTCCTACAATGCTTGACTATCGTACTCATGTAGACGGAGGCTCAATGTTTAATACTCCTCCTGTATTACCTATATATTCAGCGATGTTGACATTGCGTTGGATAAAAGCACAGGGTGGAGTGAAGGAGATGCAGCGTCGTGCAATAGAAAGAGCCGAACTTCTATATGGGGAGATAGACCGTAACCCGTTGTTCCGTGGGACCGCAGCGGTTGAAGATCGTTCATTTATGAATATCGACTTTGTTATGGCTGATGAGTATAAGGAACTTGAGGCCGAGTTTATGGCGTACGCACAATCAAAAGGCATGGTGGGTATAAAGGGACATCGTTCTATAGGCGGTTTCCGTGCCTCATGTTATAATGCTTTGCCGCTTGAGGCTGTAAAGGCTCTTGTAGAGTGTATGAGCGATTTTCAAAAGAATCATTAATGCCTGTATTTAAAATGAAAAAGATACTTGTTGCAACCCAGAAACCTTTTGCAGCGGTTGCTGTAGATGGAATAAGAGATGTTGTAGAGAATGCCGGCTGTCAGCTTGTAATGCTCGAAAAATATACAGATAAGGCAGAACTGCTAGATGCTGTTGCCGATGTAGACGCAGTTATAATCCGTAGTGACAAGATAGACGAAGAGGTGCTTTCTGCAGCTAAGAATCTTAAAATTGTAGTGCGTGCCGGTGCCGGATATGATAATGTCGATCTAGATGCTGCTACAGCTCATGGTGTATGTGTAATGAATACTCCGGGGCAGAATGCCAATGCGGTAGCAGAACTTGCATTTGGTATGATGGTATATGCATATAGAAACATGTACAACGGTACATCCGGCATGGAATTGAAAGGTAAGAAACTTGGTATCCATGCTTATGGCAATGTGGGCCGTAATGTAGGTCGTATAGCCAAGGGATTCGGAATGGATATCTATATATATGATTGTTATACTCCGCAGGAAATTATTGATGCCGATTGTGTAAAACGTGTATCCTCTGCCGAAGAACTTTATGCAATGTGCGATGTGGTGTCGGTGCATATCCCTGCAACTCCCGAGACTAAAAAATCTATAGGCAAGGTGCTTGCCGGTGCAATGCCTAAGCCTGCTTTACTTGTGAACACAGCAAGGAAAGAGGTTATCAATGAACCCGAACTGCTTGAGGTTATGGCGTGCCGTCCCGATTTCAAATATGTTACCGATGTTGCTCCCGACGCCTTGGATGAGTTTGCAAAGTTCGAGGGTCGTTTCTTTGCCACACCAAAGAAAATGGGTGCGCAGACTGCCGAAGCAAATGTGAATGCCGGTATAGCAGCAGCCAAACAAATTGTCGATTTCTTCGAGAACGGCAACGAGCGTTTCAGAGTAAACAAGTAATAATTATAAGAATATCGGTACCCGGCATCGGTGCAAGTCACAGTTGCCGGGTGCAGTGTAAAAAATAAAATTATGGCAATAGTAAAACCCTTTCGCGGAGTACGTCCCCCTCGCAATCTTGTAGAGAGAGTGCAGAGTCGTCCCTACGATGTACTCAATTCTGCCGAGGCTCGTGCCGAGGCTGCTGACAACGAAATGTCGTTATATCATATAATACGTCCCGAGATTGATTTTCCCGAGGGTACAGATGAACACGATTCCCGTGTCTATGCCAAGGCTGCCGAGAATTTTGCCAGGTTCCAACAGAACGGATGGCTTGTTCAGGATAATAAGGAGCAGTATTATATCTATGCTCAGACAATGAACGGAAAGACTCAATTCGGTCTGGTGCTATGTGCATTCGTTGATGATTACATGAATGGAGTGATAAAGAAACATGAACTCACGCGCAAGGATAAAGAGGAGGATCGCATGAAACATGTGCGTGTGAACGATGCCAATATTGAACCGGTATTTTTTGCATATCCCGATAATGAGTGTCTCGATGCTGTTGTGGCAAAATATACGGCAGAGGAGCCCGAATACGATTTTACTGCAGCTTTGGATGGTTTCCGTCACAGGTTGTGGATTGTAGATAACGACAAGGATATTGCAATTATCACAAAGGAGTTTGCCTCAATGCCTTCTCTCTATATTGCCGACGGACATCATCGCTCGGCTGCGGCTGCACTTGTAGGTAAGGAGAAAGCCGACAATAACCCTGAGCATAAAGGCAATGAGGAATATAACTATTTCATGGCAGTATGCTTCCCCTCTAGTCAGCTTACAATAATAGATTATAACCGTGTTATCAAGGACTTGAACGGCCTATCTTCCGATGAGTTTTTGAAAGCTCTTGAAGAGGATTTTGATATAGAGAAGAAGGGCCCTGAAATATATAGACCATCTTCTCTGCATAACTTTGCTCTGTATCTTGACGGTGTATGGTATAGCCTTACAGCAAAACCTGCAGTTTATGACGATACCGATCCTATAGGGGTTCTTGATGTGACTATCTCTTCTAATCTTATACTTGATAAGGTACTTGGAATAAAAGACCTGAGGACAAGCAAACGTGTGGATTTTGTAGGTGGAATACGTGGACTTGGAGAGCTTGAGCGTCGCGTCAACAGTGGTGAGATGAAAGCTGCACTTGCACTTTACCCTGTCTCTATGCAGCAGCTTGTGGATATTGCTGATACAGGTAATATAATGCCTCCCAAAACAACATGGTTTGAGCCTAAATTGCGTTCGGGATTGATAATTCATAAATTGTCGTGATGTTACCCGAGGATGTATATAAGACTATAGAGGTGCAAGGCGAGGGAGCCTATTCCGAGAAGAGGAGTAAGTTTCTTTCTTTTGCTATTCCGGTGACTACAGTCGAGGAGGTCAAGGTTTATGTCGAGGCTTTCCAAAAGAAATATTACGATGCTCGGCATGTATGCTACGCTTATCGTTTAGGTGAGCGTGGCGACCAAGAGCGGGCAAACGATAATGGCGAGCCGTCCGGTACAGCAGGCAAACCAATTCTTGGACAGATACATAGTAAAGAACTTACAAATGTACTTGTTATAGTGGTACGCTACTTCGGTGGTGTCAAGTTGGGTACAAGTGGTCTTATTGTTGCATATCGAATAGCTGCTGCCGAGGCACTCGATTCGGTTGAGCATATAGAGAAGACAATAAACGATGAGATAGTCCTGCATTTTCCATACGAGTTGTTGAATGAGGTATTGCGTATTGTGAAGGAGGAAGAGCCCAAAGTGGTTGAACAACTGTTCGATAACGATTGTCTGTTGCGCCTTTCCATGCGTCTCTCCCGTATGCCCCGCTTGATAGAGCGCTACGAGAAATTGGCAATAAGTAGCAGAGGCTCTTTGAAAATGGAGAAGTAAAAGAATATTACTATATTAAAAGATAGCACAGTAACAATTGTGCTATTTTTTTTACTTTCTGATTTAATTCTACTATTATTTGTTTGCATTTATTATATATTTTACTATCTTGTCAAACGAAAATTTAATAAATAGAGATAATAGTTTTTTTTTAATTTTAATAAACTGTTTATGAGGAAGATATACCGACTATCTGTATTAACTGCAATTATGGCAATGATTATGCCATATTCGCTGTATGCTCAGCTTGAGATTAAACCCGAGTTTAGGTCTAATCCCGATAATGAGCCCTTGGAAGTACATCCCGTGCCACATCCGCGCCAGCTGAAATGGCAAGAGACTGAGTTCTATGCATTCTTCCATTATGGAATGAATACCTATACAGGCTTGGAGTGGGGCAATGGAGATGAAGACCGTTCAATCTTTGCTCCCACAGCGGCTCCCGATGTACGTCAATGGTTACAAGTAGCCAAGGATGCTGGTATGAGAGGAGGCATCGCAGTTGTAAAACATCATGACGGTTTTTGCCTTTGGCCTACCGAGACAACCGAGCATAATGTTACCAACTCAGGCAACGAGTACGGACGTGCCGTTAATATTCCACGTGACTTTGCCGATGCTGCAAGGGAACTGGATATGAAGTATGGATTCTATGTGTCGCCTTGGGATCGCAACAGCGTATATTATGGTACAGATAAATATGTTAAGGATGTATTCTTGAAGCAGTGTGCCGAACTAGCCAAGTATGGTACCGATCAGTTTGAGATGTGGTTTGACGGAGCAAATGGTGGCAGTGGCTATTACGGTGGAAAGAATACAACTGTAAATGTGGACAGGGCTACATATTACGATGTTCCCAACTTACGTGACAGTATTCATAAAATATGCCCCGATTGTGTTATGTGGGGTGTAGGTGGCGAGGCACGCTGGATTGGTAACGAGGCTGGATGGGCAGGAGAGACAAACTGGTCACCCGAGAATAGGGACTATGCACCCGAGGGAAACGGTATGTATGGTAGCGAGAACGGATGGTTCTGGTTCCCGGGCGAGAGTGATGCCAAGGCAACCAACATGGGGTGGTTCTATCACGATGGAGAGTCTCCTCTTACCCCCGAGAGGTTGTTCCAAATGTATCTCGAGACTGTGGGACGCAATGCAACCCTTATCCTGAATATACCTCCCGACAAGGCAGGTGTACTGCCTCAGGCCTCGGTCAATTCACTTGTGGGTATGGGTAACCTTATTAAAGAAAGATTAGGCAACGACCTTGCCCTAAAAGCAACAATAGAGGCAAGTAATACACGTAGTGCCGGTGTCAACCGTAATTATGAACCCAGCAATATGAATGATGATGATAAGGATACCTATTGGGCATCGGACGATGGTATAGTAGAGAATACCATCCAACTCAATTGGGAACAGGCGCAGACTGTGCGTTATGTCGAGATTATGGAGTATATTGCAAAGGGACAACGTGTAAAGAGATTCCACATAGAGACAAGCGAGGATGGGAAGGAGTGGACACGTCGTGCAACAAACGTAGAGACTTCCACCATTGGATATAAGAGAATTATACCTCTTCATGGTAGTACATCGAACAGCTATGGTAGCGGATATAAAGTAAAGGCTCTGCGTATAGTTATAGAAGAGAGCAAGGCTTGTCCTCTCATAAGCAAGGTCGCGGTATATTAAAATAATGTCGTTTGGTTAATAGATAATACTCCTTGAAGTAGATTTGTGAACTATTATCAGATTGGATATAAATTGATTATTATTATGAATATAAGAAAAATATTATCATTGGTTTTCGTCTCTGTGCCTCTATTCTCTTTTGCGCAGATTGTGATAGATTTCGAGAACCGGGATTATAAGAATATAGGAATTTACGATACGTGGGAGGCCTCTCCTTTCCGTACCGGTGAGTTGAAAGGTAACTATGCCGTAATAGATAACCATCTTCAGTATACCGATGAACAACTTGGACAAATTCCCAATCCCTCGGGGAAAATTCTGGCTATACAACGTTCACGTTTCGGCAGTAATACTTTCGGTGTTCGTGTCGACCTTAATGAAACATTCGAATTGGGTACACAGACCAAGTATCTGCATGTAATGATGTATCGACCCTATTCGGGTAGAGTAATGGTTGTAGGTCTAGGTAAGCGTACCGAGCGTATGGACCAGTCTAGTGAGACAGAACAGTTCTGGGCATTGTCGACCTCTAATGTGGCAGCAGATAAATGGGTAGATGTAGTGCTTCCTATCAAGGGCAACGGAGGTATTGATATTTATAGTCTTGTTGTTGTCCCCGATTGCGAGTCTCCTCATAATTACAGCGAGGATGCTGTGTGTTACATTGATAAGATAGAGATTAATGATAACCCCATACCTAAGTTTATATATGGCTATTATCCCATATCGTTCGACAAGGAGCAGGTCTATACGCGCAACGATAGGCAACTGAACGAGGTTAAGCTGACTACTGCTGATGGAGTGCTGCAAAAAGTTGCTGCTCCATCGGGAAACAATAAGATGTACGTTGATATGACAGCGTCTCAATTGTGGGTAAAACCAGGTGAGACAGTGACTCCCTCTGTGTCGTATAAGGGTGGTTGGATGCATGCATATGCCTATGTTGATTACTCAGGTGATGGAAAGTTCAATGCTCTGGTAAATGATGACCTCAGTATTGCAGAGGGAAGCGACTTGGTATCATTCTCATTCTACGGTGGCGATAATGACGATAATGGAGTGAATAGTGCCGGTACAAAAATTTCGGGCAATAGCAGGAACACACTCTCAATGCCATCGTTTAAGATTCCGGCAGAAACCCCGATAGGAGTATATCGTATGAGATATAAGGTCGATTGGAACTCGATAGACCCTGCTGGTTCTGTCGACCAGACCAATTCAATTATTGGTAACGGAGGTGGTATCATAGATATTATGCTTAATGTACATGGCGATTTTTGTAATGTGAACGATGCCAACCGCAATGGCGAGGTACTCTCGGCAGCAGATGGCGAGCGTTTGGTTAAGTATAAGGCACCTTTCGGAAAGGACTTCGGAATAAAGATGAACCCCGAAAACGGTTTCGAGTATGCAGGAGTTATCGTTAAGTATGGCTACAATCTGCAGGGTGACAGTGTGGTACACGATAATGTGATGTGGCAAAAGGTCTTCTTCGAGCGTCAACAGTTCGACGATAATGACGAGATTGTTATTCCTGCCAAATATATGTGTGGCGATGTGGAGATTGAAGGTCTTTTCATAGAGGAGGGTACTTATGTCGAGCCCGAGAAACCCACGCGATATGAAACCACAAAAATAGAAAACGGTTTTTTCGCTGATGGCACCAGTTGGTATACCATCCAGATTGGTCAACAAGGTTATGTCTTGCATGATAATGGCGATTTATCATATATCGATTTGAGTGAGACTGTTATAGATCTTGACGATGAATCTCACCTCTGGTGCTTTACCGGCAATGAAGAGGATGGATATAGAATTTATAACATGCAGGCAGGTGCCGATAAGGTACTTGCCGCACCTACAGCAATGTTGGGTAAAGAGGGGGGTGTATCCTTTCCCATAATGAAAATGGTCGATATGATACCCGAGGGGTATATTGATCTTTGGTATTTTTCAGATTCAGACGATTTGGGCAGTACAAGTGTAGCTCATGCCTATATGTATGAGGCCGGATATCCTTCTCACAAGGTAAATTACCGCGAGGGTCGTCTGGCTTTCTGGACTGGTGGTGCCGATGCCGGCTCTACCCTGCAGATATATTTTGCCAAGAAAGATTCCGGCGATACATCGCTCTCTTCTGTAGAGACAACTATGGAGACTGTCGATAATGTTTATGATATTCATGGTCGCAGGCTTTTAAATCCCACGAAAGGTATAAATATAATTGACGGAAAGAAGATACATATAGAATAAAAAGAATGGAGTGACTTTCACTCCATTCTTTTTATTCTGTTGTTTAGGCTGAAAATTGTGTTTAACATTTGTGATACTCTATAAGTCCATTCATTGGGCTCTCCACAATGTTGCCTATTGACAAGCCAAGGCTCTCGGCTGTCTCTTTCAACTCCTCGGCAAAGGTTATACCAATTCCACCTACAATGTGTATAGGTATCCATGAACGACGGTATACCATTGTATTGCGTTGGAAAAAGAGAGTGAAGCAGTGTTTCAATAATGCTTTAATCTCGACCTCTTTGCGGTTTTCTGCAAGGAATGGAGCAAACTGAGCCAAATAGCGGTTTGGTAGTGGCTTGTGGTATACATGCTCAAGAATATCGGGCAATGTAAGATTGTACTGTGTAAGGAATTTTTTTGTTATTCCTGCGGGTAACTGTTTCTTAAGACAGTCACTTACCAAACGTCGTCCAAGTGATGCACCGCTTCCTTCATCTCCCAATACGTACCCAAGAGATGGAGTGTTGTCAATAATCTTCTCTCCATCGAAAAGACAAGAGTTTGAACCTGTACCAAGTATACAAGCTATTCCCTCTTCGTGTCCGCACATTGCACGTGCAGCAGCCAAAAGATCGCTGCTTATCTCTATATCTGCCGATTTAAAAACCTGTTTCAATGCTTTGTGTAAACGGTTGTTAGCCTCGTCATACGCACATCCGGCACCATAGAAATATATGGTTTTAGGGGCATTGGTATCAATATTGTCTATAAGCTCGGCGCATAGAATTTCAAGAATCTCATCGCTGTCTTGTAGAGTGGGGTTGAGGCCTTGTGTCTTTATCCTGCTTACTATAGAACTTGTACCCTTGTCGTATAGTACCCAATCGGTCTTGGTAGAGCCACTGTCTGCTATCAGTATCATAAGGTTCCGTTATAAATTCAGCGCGAAGATAACTCAAAAAAATTGAATTATCCTCGCGCTATGATGAAAAGTACAACTTATTTTCTTATAAGTTTGTTATCCTTGAATTCAATGTTGTATGTTTTACCTTTCTTTGTGTTGAA
The DNA here is from genome assembly GCA_017507105.1 of Bacteroidaceae bacterium. GTDB lineage: Bacteria > Bacteroidota > Bacteroidia > Bacteroidales > Bacteroidaceae > HGM04593. The sequence continues at coordinate 14,404 of JAFWBM010000048.1, read as the reverse complement.
TTTCAGGGTAGAGTTTCCATAGCGCAGATTACACTGCGAACCGCTTTTTGAGGTAACAACAGCCTTTACCAGAACGCCATCTTTCCACTCTACGTCAACATCGAAACCGCCTTTTGCGCATATTCCTTTTATGCTTCCCTCACTCCATGCATCGGGTAGTGCAGGTAACAGATGAATGAAGCCCATGTGGCTTTGCATAAGCATCTCGGTTACTCCTGCTGTACCACCGAAATTACCGTCAATCTGGAAGGGGGCATGTGTGTCCCATAGATTATCTAGTGTACCATTCTTCAGTAGGTTGCCAAAGAGGGTATATGCATGGTTGCCGTCGTGCAGGCGTGCCCACTGGTTTAGTTTCCATCCCATGCTCCATCCTGTAGCACCATCACCGCGATGTACAAGAACAACTTTGGATGCCTCGGCAAGTTCGGGTGTTGTCACTGGTGATACGGTGTGTCCGGGGTGCAGGCCAAAGAGATGGTTCACGTGTCTGTGTTCGTCTTTTGGATCATCTATATCCTTGCTCCACTCCATGAGTTGTCCGTATCGACCTATCTTGTAGGGTGCAAGGTTTGCAAGCACATTCTGCCACTCCTTACGCAGTTTGCTGTCTTTCCCTAAAATTTTGCTTGCCTCTATAGCGTCGAGAAGAATCTCACGTATTACAGCATGTACAAATGTTGCACCCTGATCTATGGGGCCATGTTCGGGTGATGTAGAGGGGGCAGCAGTGTATGTGCCATCCTCCTTTTTCCACAAGTAGTCTACTGCAAATATTGCACTGCTCTTTATGATATCGTAACCAATAGTCTTGAGGAATTTGTAGTCACGTGTATAGTCATAATAATCCCATATGTGTGTAGCCAACCAAGGACCTGCCATAGGGTTGAAGTTCCATGACATGTCATGGCTTGCAAGTGGTGCTGTGAATCCAAATATATTACCCGAGATACTTGCAGTCCATCCACGTGCTCCGAAGTACGATTCGGCTGTTACAGCTCCGGGTTTTATTAAAGTACGGATAAAGTCGATAAGGGGCAGTACACACTCGTCTAGGTTTGTAGCACAAGCCGGCCAGTAGTTCATTTGCAGGTTAATGTTGTTGTGGTAGTCTACGCGCCAGGGGCCGTCTACGTTGTTGTGCCACATTCCTTGTAGGTTGGCCGGCATGTTGCCGGGGCGTGAACTTGCGATAAGAAGATAACGTCCGAATTGGAAGTATAGCTCCTCGAGGCCATTGTCAGGCTTTCCGGTGCGGTAGCTCTTCAGACGTTCGGGAGTAGGCAAGTGTGCAACACCGGGGTACTCCAATGTTGTAGGTGCATTGGGGTTTAGATCGATGCTAACCCTGTTGAACAGTTTGCTGTAGTCGTTATAGTGTTCCTGGAACAGTGCTTCGTAACCCTTGGCTTTAGCATTTTCCATCCATTGCTGTGTCGTCTCATCGGGATTTACTCCTACGTATGCCTTGGGGTCGTTGAAGTCCGGGTCAAAGTTTATCTTGTAGTCGGTGTCGGCTGTTATGTAGAAACATACTTCATCAGCGCCTTTGATTGTTATCTTGCCGTTATTGCTCTCAATTGTTCCGCCTTTGGCTTGTGCCTCAACTCTCATTGTGTATTGCATACTATTGTTGTCGAGCTTGCCGCTGAACATAAGACCGCTATTGCCAATGCTTTCTAGTTTACCCTCGGATACAGGGTTCTGTGCATAGCTCAGTGTCAGGTTCTGTTCTCCTTTTTTGTTGGCAGTAAACTTGACAACCATTACATTTGCAGGGTAGGATGTGAAGAACTTTCTTTCGAATTTTATTCCGTTGCGTTCGTATTGTACCGCTACTATGGCAGAGTCGAGTGAAAGTATACGCTTATAGTCACCCAATCCCAGAAGATTGTGACCAGTCTCAATGTAGAACTCACCCATTGTGGTAAAGTTACCAAAGCGGAATGGCTTTTCTTTGTAATACTCATATTCTGCAGGACTGTTAAAGTTTTCGCATGTTAAGCGTGCAGCCTTCTCTTCGTCACCGTCAATGAATGCCTGACGAATATCTTTCAGTACATGTGCCGATTTTTTGTTTACATCCCAGTAATATTTTGCTCCTCCTTCGGTGTTGGGACCGCCTCGCCATAGAGTCTTCTCATTGAAAGTAATTCGTTCGGCCTCTATAGAACCAAAAATGTTACCTCCGATGCTACCGTTACCTATAGGAAGTGATTGTGACTCCCACTCCTGGTCGGGGTTGCCATAGGAATCTCCTGCCCATTCTGGTTTCTCTTTTCCCACCCAAAGGTCGGGACGTCCATTATACCATACTTGTCGCCCGTTAAGTGTGGTAGGTTTGTCGAACCAAACGGAAAGCCCGTTTATGTAATCGTTCTGTGCTTCTGCACCCAGTGCTATAAGCAATGATGCGATAATGATTTTTACTCTTTTCATAGTTTTATATTTTGTCTGATTTTTTTCCAAATCCTGGGTCTATATTCAGTCGTGTCGATACCGCTACTGTAGCAATGCAACATATCATAACCCATATGAAGAAATTACCATATCCGACAGCCTCCTGTATATAGCCCGAAATCATACCGGGCAACATCATACCCAATGCCATAAATGCTGTAGATATAGCATAGTGTGCGGTGGGGTATTTACCTTGTGCAAAATATATAAGGTATAGCATATATGCTGTGAAGCCAAAGCCATATCCCAATTGTTCCACAAATATACAAGTATTTATTATAAATAAATCATCAGGCTGTATAAAACTTAAATAAACATAGATAATGTTTGGTAACGATATAGCGGTAACCATAGGCCATAACCAATATTTCAGTCCATTTCGTGATATACATATGCCTCCGGCAATGCCTCCTATAATTAGTCCTATAACTCCTATTGTACCATATGTTATACCAATCTGCTGGGTAGTCAGTGCCAACCCACCGGCCTCCGTCGAATCGAGCAGAAACGGGTTAATCATTTTTACCAGTTGTGCTTCGGGAAATCTAAAGAGTAACATAAAAAGCAGGGCTGTACAGATACCCGGTTTCTTGAAATACGATACTATTATCTCAACGAAATTGCTTATGGCGCCGTTCTTCTTGTCTATATTGCGTGGAGTATCTTTTGCAGGGTGGGGTAATACCTTGCAGTGGTATAGACCAAGCAGGCTAACTATACCGCACACTATGGCAAATGTCATGCTCCATGCAAGGATCTTGTTCTCGGTAAGCTCTTCCAGGTATCCGGCAAAGATTATAAGTACACCTTGCCCGAACAGAGTAGCAAGGCGATAGAAAATACTTCTTATGCCGGTAAAGAAAGATTGTTGCTCCTCACTAAGCCCAAGCATATAGAAACCATCTGCTGCAATATCGTGTGTGGCCGAGCAGAATGCCATGAGCCAGAACAGACAGAGGGTCCATTGAAAGAAGCCGCTTACAGGTATAAGAAATGCAATAGATGCCAGGCAGGCTCCCATCGTAAGTTGCGTGGCTATAATCCATGTGCGTCGGGTCGAGAACATGTCGACTACAGGACTCCAAAAAGGCTTGATAACCCAGGGTAGATATAGCCAGCTTGTGTATAGTGCTATAGAGGCGTTGTCGATACCCATCCTTTTGTAAAAAATTACTGAAATAACATTGACTACAAAATAAGGTAATCCCTCGGTAAAATATAAAGTGGGAATCCAAGCCCATGCCTTTTTGCTACTCATTGTTGCTTTTCTTTGTTTGTGGTGCTATCTCAATCTCCATGCTGCTTAGGAGAAAAAATAACACAATTTTTTAATATTAAAAATTTGCGATGTAAAATTGGTTAAAATTTACCAATTGTACAAATTTAATAGATAAATATAGCAGTATGTATAAGGCAAGGCTTTCATTCCCCTTTTTTATGATAAAGGTTAAAAGCGTTAAAAATGCTCTTGTGGCAAAAAAAAAAGGAAAAAAAGGTTAAGCGATAAAAAAAAATGTGTACTTTTGACAAATTTGATTATTGTGTGACGCGGACAATGGCTTTAAAAAGGTCGGTTTTTTATACCTTCTAAAGCTTTGAACGTACAGATCTAACAACCTAAAAATTTATAATTTATGAAACTCAAAACAGTTGGAATTTCACTGTTGGCGGCAGCTCTTTTCGGGTTCCCGCTTAGCGGAATTGCTCCTCAAGCAATTGCCGAAACTAATGTGATGCAACAAGATGGTGGAGTTGTCAAGGGTGTCGTTCTTGATACCTATGGCGAGCCGGTATTCGGTGCTATCGTTTTTGTTGTGGGTACTACAAACTCTTGTCAGGTCGACTTTGACGGTAACTACACTCTCGACTTTGTACAGAAAGGTGCTACTGTTCGTGCTCAGATGATGGGTTACAATACAGTAGATCTCGTTTGGAATGGTGGTGTCCTGAACTTTACTCTTCAGGAGGAGACTGCTCAGCTCGAGGAATTTGTTGTAACTGCAATGGGTATTATGCGTAAAGAGAAATCTCTTACTTATGCAACTCAGCAGATTAAGGCTGCCGATCTTCTTCAGGTACAGGATGTGAACCTTGTAAACTCTCTCGAGGGTAAGATTTCGGGTATCACAATTACTCCCAGTGCCGGTGGTGCCGGTGGTGCATCTAAAATCACTCTTCGCGGTAACAAGTCTATCATGGGTGACAACGCTCCTCTTATCGTTGTGGACGGTGTGCCTTTGACAAACAGCATTCGTGGTCAGGTGAGCGATGCAGCCAACCTTACTTACTCAGGTGCAACAGAGGGTAGTGACCCCATGTCAATGATTAACCCCGATGACATCGAGTCAATGAACGTCCTTAAAGGTGCGAATGCAGCGGCTCTTTATGGTTCACGTGCTGCCAACGGTGTTGTCATGATTACTACAAAGAAGGGTAAAGAGGGTAAGATGGAGGTTACATTCAACTCAAATACAACATTCGACTCTCCTCTTCTCACTCCCGAGTTGCAGAACCACTATGGTGGTTTCAGAGCAGCAGGTGGTGGTTCTCTACTATATGACAGCTGGGGTGATAAATTGAGTGGCAGCGGCAAGCATGTATTTGATGTTGCCGGTGACAAGCAGTACTTCCCCGAGGGCACTATCAATTCTGCTCAGTTGCGTAACTATGCAAAGAACGATATCGACGAGTTCTTTGATATGGGTGTTAACACAAACAACTCTATCTCTGTTTCTGGTGGTACCGAGAAGATCCAGACATATGTATCTTACTCAAACTCTCACTCAGTAGGTATGGTTGATGTTAACCGTTACAACCGTAACACATTTGCGTTCCGTCAGAACTACAAACTCTGGGATCGTATTACATTGGGTGTTAACGTAAGCTACAATCAGGCTAAGACAAAGAACCGTATCGGTGGTGGTACAATCGGTAACCCCATCTATCACCTCTATACTACTCCCCGTGACGTAGATATGGATTACTACAAGAGCGTTTACCGTGCCGATGGTACATGGTGGTCATCAGGTGATGCTATGGGTAACGGTACACAGACCTACTATAAGCAGCAGGAGGATGGTTCATTTGTAAGAACAACCGGTCATGTTAAACTTAATGGTCCTCAGCAGCAGTATGCTTTCCAGGGTCCTACATATAACAACCCCTATTGGCTTACCAATATGATCAACAGCGAGAACAACGAAGAGCGTTTCTCTGCAGCATTTAATGGTAGCGTTAGAATCATGGAAGGTCTTAACTTCCAGGCACGTGTCTCTGTAGACCAGACAAAATATAAGAGTGAGGGTCATACCTATGCTTCTACATGGGGTCCTGTAGATATGTACCGTTATGGTATCTATCACCTTTCTAACAGCCGTACAAACGAGATTTATACCGACTATATGCTTTCATATATGAAAGAGTTTGGTGAGGATTGGTCACTCTCTGCTTCTGCAGGTTATGTAGGTCACACCATCAAGGGTAGCGGTAGCAGCACATATATCGGTAATGCTACAGTTGATATGCAGCAGGGTAACATTGTTACTGAAATCTCAGATGCTATCAACCGTTTCGAGCCTAACTATGGTGGCGCTGGTGTTACAACAAAGAGCGAAAGCTCTAACTGGGACCAGGCTGCTCTTGCAACAGCACAGATTGGTTGGAAAGATAAGATCTTCTTCGACGCATCTTATCGTCAGGACTGGTATCGTCCTTTCAAACAGTTCAGCTATCTTGGAACTGATGAGAGCTACGGTTACTTTGGTGTCGGTGGTAACGCAATCATCAGCGACCTTATCGAGCTTCCCAAATGGTTCAGCTATGCTAAGTATCGTTTGAGCTACTCAGAGGTAGGTAACTCTATTCCTAACATCGTTTATAACGCAGTATCTATTAACGAGCAGACAGGTTCTGTAGGTGTTACATCAAGAAACTCATTTATCCCCGAGCCCGAGAAGACAAAGTCATTCGAGACCGGTCTTGAGATGCAGTTCTTCCGCGATTGTCTGAATGTAGACCTTACATATTATAACTCAGCAATGCACAAGTCATACCTTGAGATTGCCGGTACAAACGGTAAGATGCAGCCTGTAAACTCAGGTGTTATCCGTAACCAGGGTATAGAGCTTTCAGTAGGTTATGACTGGGCTATCAACAACGATTGGCGTTGGAATACCAATGTGAACTTCTCATACAACCATAACGAAATTGAGAAGACTGCCAAGGATAAGTATGGCAACGATAAGGATATGTCAACAACATTGGCAAATGGTAAGATTCAGTTGCTCTATAGAAAGGGTGGTTCATATGGTGATATCTACATCACAGACTTCACACGCTATAAGGATGATGTTTATAGCTACGTAGAGTATAGCGATGGTGTTGATATGAATGGTCGTCCCATTGTAATTGAGACTGTTAAGTATAGCAAGACTCCTGTTGCAGCTACTTATGATGAAAACGGTAAAGTGCTAAGTTCTGAGGCAGTGCTCAAGAACAAGGCTGGTGATCTCTATATAACAAACGGTAAGCCTTCACTTGGTGGTTATGCCGATGTTACAGATGCAGGTAAATTGCGCGTACGTGAGGCTAACAAGAAGTTTACCAAATTCGCAGGTAACTTGAATAGCGACTATCAGCTCTCTTGGTCAAATACTATCAGCTATAAGAACTTCTCACTCTACTTCCTCATCAACGGACGTATTGGCGGTAAGGTTATTTCTCTTACAGAGGGTTACCTTGACAAGTGGGGTGCTTCTAAGCGTACAGGTAGTGCACGTCTAGCAGCCGAGAAGAATAACTGGTTTATGGAGGATGGTCGTCATGCAATGATGTTGAATGATGGTCGTGATAAGGTAGCTGTTGAGGATTACTATAGCTTTATTGGTTCAAGTGATGCAAGCAGTTACATCTACGATGCAACAAACTTCCGTCTGCGTGAGCTTTCACTCGGTTATACATTCCGTAACCTCTTTGGCGAGTACAAGCACTTGAATCTCTCGTTCATCTGCCGTAACTTGTTCTTCCTTTACAAGGATTCTCCCGTTGATCCCGATGTATCGCTTTCAACAGCAAACGGTTTGGGTGGTATCGATGTATTCAACTTCCCCTCGGCTCGTACATTCGGTTTCAATTTGAAGCTTAACCTTTAATCAATAGGTGTTAAACAGTATAATAATCAAATAAAGAAACAGTTATGAAAAAATATATAATGTTTGCAGGCTCATTGATTTTTGCCTCTTTCGCATTACAGTCGTGTCTCGACTATGACGATCCGGGTGATGAGCTTAATAGGAACACTGTCTTGACAGAGACTACCAGATACGTAGGTAATGTAGATACAATACCCTATTTGAATCAGCCTACTGAACAGGGTGTTCAGAACGCAATAGATACATTGTTGATGTATGGCTATTTGGGTCAGAACCTTACCGGTCAGTACAACCTCAGAGGTGGTAAAGAGGGTGGTCTTCCCGGTGCTCACGCTTATCAGCGTCAGTACAGCTTGGGTCCCGATACTTACGCTCAGTACTTCACAGTACCTCACAAGGACTTTATGTATGGTACCTTGACATCTACATATAATGTATCAGCCGATTTTAACGGAGGTCCTCTAGGTGCTTACGGAATGGCAAAGAATGCTCTTATGCCTTTGTTGCACCATCCTATGGTGGACTCTATTCCCGAGATTAAGGCTGTTAACCTGCTTTACTACTGTCTTGGTGCTCAGGAGCAGGCCGATCTTTCAGGTCCTTATACATATCTCGAGGATAAGCAGAACTCTGAGACTCCCTCTGAGTACAACGACCTTAAGACTATTTATCACGGTATTGTAGCAAACCTTGATACAATAGTAGCTTGTCTCAAACATTACGAGACTCGCCCCGATTGGTACAAGGAGAAGATTGGTGAATTGATGATGAATTACCACCAGACAGGTCGTGAGTTTATCTCAGGTAACTTCAGCAACCTTACATCTTACATCAAGCTTGCCAACTCACTTAAGTTGCGTATGGCTATGCACATTGTAAAGGTAGAGCCCGAGACAGCAAAGCGTTGGGCCGAGGAGGCTGTAGCAAGCGGCGTTGTAGAGAGTGTTGATGAGCAGCAGGGTATCTTCCCCACCATGACCGGTGTGATGCACCCTCTTAAGGATATTGCTAACTGGGGTGACATCCGTTTGTCAGCATCTTTCGAGAGCTTGCTCGTGAGTCTCAACCATCCTTATACAAAGTACTTTATCCAGCCTAACAATACAGATATTACCAATCCTTACACAGGTGAGGTGTTGGCAGCAGGTACACGTATCTGCGGTATCCGTTCAGGTCAGCTTGTAGGCGATGGTCAGTCTGTAGCCGTTAACCCCTTGCAGGCTTATTCAATTTTCGATGCTACCCTTATTGCCGATGGTTCAGCAGCTCCTATGTACTTCTTGAAGTGGGCCGAGGTAGACCTTCTCCGTGCCGAGGGTGCTATTCGTGGTTGGAACATGGGTGGTACTGCCAAGGAATTCTACGAGCGTGCTATCCGCAATGCATACTTCGAGGAACCTCTCCTTGTTCAGCATGGTGGTACATATGCCGATCTTGTAGAGGATTACTTGAATCTTGAGGAGCCTGTTGATTATGTAAGCGTTGATCCTCTTGGTGCCGGCGAGCCTTGGCCCAGCGTTACCAAGATTGGTGTAAAATGGAACGATGCCGATGATCTTGAGACCAAGCTCGAGAAGATTATCACTCAGAAGTATCTTGCCCTCTTCCCCCTCTCTACAGAGGCATGGACCGAGTTGCGTCGTACAGGTTATCCCAAACTCTTCCCCGTACTTAACACCGATGATGGTGACGGTTCTATCGATCAGGATGAGATGATTCGTCGTATTCCTTGGGTTCCCACAGACCCCGTCGCTGTAGGTATGGTTGAGTCAAGCGGTATTCCCGCACTTGGCGGTCCCGATGAGCAGGCTACACGTCTGTGGTGGGATGTTGATGCTCCCAACTTCTAATGCAAAAGGTTTAAATACCTTGATATAAACAAAGAATAGACAGCCTCATGGCTGTCTATTCTTTGTTTATATTATAAGCTGTTTAATTTATATCGTTAAGTTTTTTATAGGCCAAAAATAGAATGTTTTATTTTTTTTGAGGAGCGTTGGGCTACGTAACCGAGAAAAAGAGGAAAACAGCTATTTTTGAACATAAAAGATAACGAAAAAGCGACTTCCAATATAATAGAACTTTCTTTTAGAAATTTAAACAACTTCTTATTATAGCATTATTCTTATTTGGGTTTGCAGTAAATAGTTTTTTTGTGCGCGGCAATAATAACGAAAGAATAAAATCCGTTAAATGTCAATATTTTTTTGAGATGTATAGCTTTTGTAAAATTTAAAATTATTATATTTGCCTAAATAAATGTGTCTTTTAACTATTTGAAACTAGCATTTTGTAATTTTGACCTATATAATGGGTGTGAAATAGTTTTTGATAAGATATTTTTTTGAGATAATTTTTTATTAACTAACCAAATTTTTTGTGATTATGAGAAAATCTTACATCGCAGGATTTGCTTTTGCTTCATTGCTTGTTGGAGTATCAGCAAATGCCCAGTCTTTGAAAGAGGGCTACATCGAGTGGGGTCAATTCGGTCAGAACACTGGTGACATTATTATGAATTGGACACCGGGTGAGGAACTTTCACAAGATGAGAACTTCTTTATTTCGCGTGTAAAGCCTAAAAAACGTTTCCGTAACGCGGCTACACAGGTTCGTGAGAATTTGACAGTTGAGAATGACAAGAGACTCCTTATGTGGGTGCCCATTGACGACAGTTCAGCTAAGTCTCCCAATGGAACAAATGAGAATGCTCTTCCCAACGGTACATTCGATTCAGAGGTGTTCAACATGTGGCAGTATGTAGACCACTATGGTAACTGGACAGCTCCTCAGGGTCGTGTTCCCGGTGTTTTCTCTGACGTAGCTCACAAGAATGGTGTTGCTGTTTCTACAGTAGCTGGTATTCCTTGGGGTGCATTGAGCCAGGCATGGAATGTTGCAATGCAAAAGATGGTTAAGGCCGGTGCAGAGAAGACAGCACAGTTCCTTGCTTACTATGGTATCGACGGTCTTGGTTATAACTCAGAGTTCTCGGGTGGTGCTTCAATTATGCAGAAGCTTATACCTTATCACAACGAGTTGGTAGCTGCCGCTAAGCCTAACAACCCTGTTTTTGAGAACATTTGGTATGATGGTACTTCTGACTACGGTAACATTATGTTTGACAATGGTTTTGGAAACCACAACACAAAGGTTTCTGAGGGTGCTTCTTTGTTCTTCAACTACAACTGGGGCTCTACTTCGTTGATGCAGCGTTCTGTTGACCATGCAACAAGTCTTGGACGTAATTCAATAGATTTCATCTATGCCGGTATGAATATGCAGGGTGCCGAGGGTAACTATTGGACAATTCTTAAGGACTATCCTATCTCAATCGGTCTCTGGGGTGCTCACGACCAAAATATGTTCTGGGAGAGCCGTCATGAGCTTGGTGGTGCTCCTGATACTCGTCAGCGTACTTATCAGTTGCGTATCGAGCGTTGGTTCACCGGTGGTACACGTAACCCGGTTAACTGTCCCATTATTCAGAACTCTTTGAAGTACAATGCCGAGAACTACAAGTTCCATGGTATGTCTTCATTGATGAGTGCAAGAAGTACTCTTTCATGGGATCTTGCAGAGGAGCCTTTCGTTACATACTTCAACTTGGGTAACGGTAAGTTCTTCAACTGGATGGGCGAGCGTCAGCACAATCAGGAGTGGTACAACATTGGTGCTCAGGACTACCTCCCCACATGGCGTTGGTGGTTCACAACTCAGTTGCTTGGAAAAGAGGATGGTTTGGTTGCCGAGAATGGTCTCGATGCAGAGTTCACATGGGATGATGCATACGTAGGTGGTTCTACAGTACGTATATTCGGTTCTACAACAGAGGAGTATCTACACCTCTTTAAGACTGAGTTTGAAGTTAAGGATGGTGATGTTATCACATTCCGTTATAAATTGGCTGCAGGTAGCACAGACATGGCGCTTGTGCTTACAGCTGTTGGTAGCGAGTCTAAATCACTCGGTGATATAGAGCTTTGCAACACATCACGCATTGCTGATGATGCTGAGTGGGTTGAGAAGCAGATTGTAGTTGGTAAGGATATCAATGCTGCTGAGTTGGCACTTGTTGCTCTTAAGTTTAACAACTCAAAGGATATGAACCTTTACCTTGGTGAGTTCTCTATCGTTCGCGGCGAGTCTGCAGCGCCTGCAGTGCCTGTTATCGCATCTGCTAAAACTCTCTATTTCGGTTCTACAGGTGTTGATGCTAAGATAGTTTACAATATGCCTAATGATAAGCCCGCAGGTGAGGCTTGCTACAATATCGATGTTAATACATCTATGTTCAAGCTTTATGCTCAGCAGGAGGGTTGCGAGCCCGTTCTTATGGGTGTTACAACTTCTTGGGCTGGTTTGATGTTTAGAATTCCTATGGAGCTTGGCAAGGCTGATAAGGTTCGTCTTGGTGTTGCTGCCGTATCTCTTGATACAAAGACCGACTCTGAGATTGCATGGAGCGAGTATCTTGCTGCAGGTTCTTATGATTACAATGATGATATCCAGATTAACAAGACTACTATCAAGCCCGGTGAGGTATTCGAGATCTCTTTTGTTGACCCCCGTCACGAGGAGGCTACTTGGACTATTACAAACGTTGCCGGTGAGAAGGTATTTGAGACAAAGGGTGCAACTTGTGTTGTAGCTGAGGGTATTCAGGAAGTTGGCTCATACGACCTTACTGTAACAGGTCCTGCTTACAACGACGATAAGAGCGCTCGTCCTGAGACTGCACGTCTATTCTCTGCATACATTCCTATCACAAGCAAGAGTGTTGGTGCTCTTCCCGAGATTACATCTCTTAGAGCTAATGACAGTACAGCTGATATCCAGGTTAACAGCGGAGATGTTATCAACTTGAAATATACAGGTCGTGAGGCTGATGGTTCTGCATCACGTGGTGTAGATCTTAAGGAGAACCGCTTTGGTGTTAAGTGCGCCGATCTTGGTGTTGTAGGTCCTGTTTCATATTCTACAGCATTCTGGATTAAGTTCAACAAGCTTGCAGCCGGTGAGACTCAGCTTGTAGCTGTTGCCAACAAGAAAGACTCTTGGCCTAAGACTGACTGGGGTTGGGTTTGGATCAACGTTAAGGAAGATGGCTCAATGAGTAGCTTTACTTTCCGTGGTAGCGATGCAACAAGCAACAATGAGTTGCAGTATACATTCGGTGATACCAAGATCCCTGTAGGTGTATGGGTACACATGGCATTCGTATTTGATTACAATGAGAACAACCAGTTCAAGTGCCAGTTCTATGTAAACGGCGTTGAGCAGCATGTAACAAAGTGGAAACGTGCTACAGGTTCTGATATGACAGGTGATCCTACATATCAGGATGGTGTTTACCAGATTACAGATGGTCAGGTTCTTTCAGTAGGTGGTCCTGCTCACGGACGTAACGGTATCGATGGTCTCATCGATAACTTCCAGGTATGGAATAAGGTTATGACTGCAGAGGATGTTAAGACATCTATGGGTGATCTTAATGCTTCTAATCTCCCCGAGGCTGTTTTGGCTTACTGGGATCTTGAGTCTGACGCTGCTGCAGAAGGTACATTTGCTTCTGTAGGTAAGCTTACAGGTGTTGCTGCCGGTATCCATAGCTGGGAGGCATCAGGTGGCGAAGGTCAGGGTACATTCCACTGGATTGCTCCTGAGTATAGCTCTGGTTGTCCTTTCGTTTCAGGTACTGCATTCCCCGTTGTTACTACTCCTTCTTGGAAGACAAGAAAAGCTGTCGTTGAGAATGTGACAGGTAACGATACTCAGGGTTCTGCTACTGTTAAGTATGATATCGATGGTAAGTATGCTGTAACACTTACACTTACTAACTCTCACGGTAGCGATAGCCGCACATTCCAGGTAATCACAGTAGGTGATCCTACAGGTATCGAGAATGTTGAGGGTGCTGATGTTGCTACTTATGTAGTTGAAGGTGCTGTTATTGTTAACTTCGCTGAGGCTGGTAACTACAACGTAAGCCTTTACACTGCTGCAGGTCAGTTGGTAGCTGCTAAGGCTGTGGCTGTTGTTGCCGGTGACAATGCTCAGTTGACAATGGGTGCTAAGGGTACTTATGTACTCGTAGTTGAGAAGGATGGCAAGCTCGTTCGTAGCGCTAAGCTTCTTAACAAGTAATTGATAGATATCAATTAATATATTGCAGGGCAGCCAATTGGCTGCCCTGCTTTTTTATGCTTGTACTGCAATATTTAAATTACACTTATTGCACTTGAATGATATTTAGTATTAATAATTATCTTCTCGGGTTACAAACCCTGACACTCGTTTTGCAGCGGATAACATATACGCTGCATCACAAGACCAAATTAAGAAGATGCTTCGGAATTTGTTCAAACAAATCGATGACACAAGCAGCAGTTAGTCACGCGAAGTACGGACGTAGTTCGTACCGCGTGGGATGCGATTAGCTTGTGTCATCAATTGCAATCCCCTAAATAATCATAGGGTTGCAAATACCCTTAAGCAATTAGATGACCTTCTCTTTAAAGTTCTCGGTATTCCGTACGGTTGTACTTTCAGTTAATTTAAATTTACAATCTACTTTTTGGTGTCAAAAAGTAGCAAAAAACGTCAGCACATATTCGACCAGTCGCTCACTGCCTCTTGTTCGTAAATTGCCTGTTGGCAATATTACTCATTCGTTGCTCGCTTGCCATGTGTGGCTTTCTCGCATTTATAAGGTGCTGCGAAACTCGTATCTGCAAGCAGATACTCAAACATTCTCGCACTTTTTCTTATAAATGCTCGGCCACACATTGTGC
>JAFWBM010000047.1 GCA_017507105.1 Bacteroidaceae bacterium | reverse complement strand
CCTCAGTTCTACCTCCGTACAATGGACTGTACAGGTGAGATTACTCTCCCCGCAGACGTTGAGATGGTAATGCCCGGTGACAGCTTGTCAATCACAGTTTCTTTGATTTATCCGGTTGCATTGAACGAGGGTCTGACATTCGCTATCCGTGAGGGTGGTCGCACAGTAGGTGCTGGTCAGATTACAAAGGTTCTTGAATAATACAACGAACAATAATTTATCGACTCCTTCTATTGGGAGGAGTCGATAATAAACGGGAATAGCTCAGTTGGTAGAGCACTGGTCTCCAAAACCAGGTGTCGGGAGTTCGAGCCTCTCTTCCCGTGCAACAAAATAAAAGATTATGCTGAATAATGTTATAAACTATTGTAAGGATTCTTACAATGAGCTCGTGCATAAGACCACTTGGCCCACAATGAAACAATTGACAAGCCAAGCTGTTCTTGTGTTATATGCATCGTTACTGATAGCTCTGGTTGTATTTGTTATGGACCAGGCTTTCCAGTTTGTAATGGAATTTATATACACACTTTAAGTAAATGGCAGACAGCAATAAACAGTGGTATGTTTTGCGTGCCATAAGCGGAAAAGAGGCCAAAGTGAAGGAGTACATCGAGACAGATGTAAAACTTCGTGGTCTCACCGATTTTGTGTCTCAGGTTTTGATACCTACAGAGAAGGTCGTACAGGTCCGCAATGGTAAACGCATCGTGAAGGAGAGAAATTATCTTCCCGGATACGTCTTGGTTGAGGCTGAACTTGTGGGTGAGATAGCATACCTGTTACGTAATACTCCCAATGTTCTGGGCTTTCTTGGAGGTATGGATGCACCAACTCCCATACGCCAATCCGAGATTAACCGTATTTTGGGTACAGTTGACGAGCTGCAAGAGAGTGCCGATGACTCATCGCTTGAATTTGTTTTGGGTGAGGTCGTCAAGGTTAATACAGGTCCTTTCTCGGGCTTTAATGGCACTATCGAAGAGATTAATACCGAAAAGAAGAAACTTAAGGTTATGGTTAAGATCTTTGGTCGCAGCACCCCCGTTGAACTTGGTTATATGCAAGTAGATAAAGAATGATGCGGCTTCCACACATCGTTCTAAAATTAGTTGTTAATTTTATAGATTTTTTTTACAATGGCAAAAGAAGTTGCTGGACTTATCAAGTTGCAGATTAAAGGTGGCGCAGCAAATCCTTCTCCTCCCGTTGGACCCGCACTCGGTTCTAAGGGTATCAACATCATGGAGTTTTGCAAGGCGTTTAATGCCAGAACCCAGGATAAGGCCGGAAAAGTTTTGCCTGTTATCATTACTTACTATGCAGACAAGTCATTCGACTTTGTTGTAAAGACTCCCCCTGTAGCTATTCAGTTGCTTGAGGCAGCTAAGGTAAAGGGTGGTTCTGCAGAGCCTAACCGCCGCAAGGTTGCTTCTCTTACATGGGAACAGGTTGAGGCTATTGCAAAAGACAAGATGGTCGATTTGAACTGCTTTACAGTTGAGGCAGCTATGAAGATGGTTGCAGGTACTGCAAGAAGTATGGGTATCAGTGTGAATGGAACTTTTCCCGGAAACAATTAAAAAATTAAACTAGAATGGGTAAACTGACGAAAAATCAAAAGTTGGCAGCCGCAAAAGTTGATACAGCTAAGGCTTATCCTCTTACAGAGGCCGTTTCTTTGTTGAAGGAGATTACCTTTACAAAGTTTGATGCTTCTGTAGATATAGATGTACGCTTGGGCGTTGACCCCCGTAAGGCTAACCAGATGGTGAGAGGTGTTGTATCTCTTCCCAGTGGTACAGGTAAGGAGGTTCGTGTGCTCTGTTTGTGTACTCCTGATGTAGAGGAAGCTGCAAAAGCTGCAGGCGCCGACTATGTTGGTCTTGATGAATATATCGAAAAGATCAAAGGTGGTTGGACGGATATAGATGTAATCATCACAATGCCGTCTATAATGGGTAAATTAGGTGCTCTAGGTCGTGTACTCGGTCCTCGTGGTTTGATGCCAAACCCCAAGAGCGGCACCGTTACTATGGATATTCCCAAAGCAGTAAAAGAGATTAAACAGGGTAAGATCGATTTCAAGGTGGACAAGACCGGTATCGTTCACGCATCTATTGGTAAAATCTCATTCAGCGAGGATGCTGTGATTGCCAACGTTAAGGAATTCATGGCTACTATCATGAAGCTGAAACCTTCAACTGCAAAGGGTACTTATGTTAAAAGTGTATTCCTCTCGACTACGATGAGTAAAGGTCTGAGAATAGATCCTAAAACTATCGATGCTTAATTTGATTGAACTATGAAGAAGGAAGATAAAGTTAAGAAAATAGCCGAGATTGGTGATATTATCAAAGAGTATGCACATTTCTACTTGGTAGATGTAACTGCAATGAATGCTGCTGCTACCAGTGCAATGCGTGCAAAATGTTTCAAGCAGGAGGTTAAGATGCTCGTTGTGAAGAACACTCTTCTCCACAAGGCATTCGAGGCTTCTGAGGTTGATTTCTCTCATCTTTATCCTTGCTTGAAAGGTACAACAGCTCTGTTGCTCTGCAATACCGCGAATGTTCCTGCTAAGTTGATTAAGGAAGTTGCCGGTAAGGGAGAGATTCCTGCACTTAAGGGTGCATATGCCGAGGAGAGCTTCTACGTTGGTGCTGATCAGCTCGAGACTCTTATCCATATCAAGAGCAAGAGCGAACTTCTTGCCGAGGTTGTTGCTTTGTTGCAGTCTCCTATCAAGAATGTTGTATCGGCTCTTCAGTCTGGTGGTAACACCATTCACGGAGTCCTCAAGACACTCGGTGAAAGAGAATAATCTTATTATTTTAATTCAGTAAAAAACAATTTAAATTTATACTAAAATGGCAGATTTGAAAGTTCTTGCAGAAGAATTGGTTAACTTGACAGTAAAAGACGTTAACGAGCTTGCAACAATCCTTAAGGAAGAGTATGGTATCGAACCCGCTGCTGCTGCTGTAGCAGTTGCTGCTCCCGCAGCAGGTGGCGCAGCTGAGGCTGCTGCTGAGAAGACAGAGTTCGACGTAGTATTGAAGAGCGCTGGTGCTGCTAAGCTTCAGGTTGTTAAGGCTGTGAAAGAGGCTTGCGGTCTCGGTTTGAAGGAGGCTAAGGACCTTGTTGACAACGCTCCCAGCACATTGAAAGAGGGTCTTCCCAAGGCAGAGGCTGAGTCTCTCAAGAAGACAATCGAGGAGTCAGGTGCTGAGGTTGAACTTAAATAAGTAAACTCAGGCCCTGTAAGGGTTAATGGTTATGGACCCCCTATAGAGGGTTCATAACCTTTTGTGCGTAAAAAACAAAACTTAGTTCTAAAACATTTGCCACAATGTCGTTGAAACTTAATAATCAAAGAATTAACTTTGCTTCTATTAAAGATCCGATGCCGTGCCCGGATTTTTTGGAAGTACAATTGAAGTCTTTTGAGGACTTCCTTCAATTGGATACTCCACCTGAAAAGAGAGTGAATGACGGTCTATACAAGGTATTTGCCGAAAACTTTCCTATTACGGATACAAGAAACAATTTTGTATTGGAGTTCCTGGACTATTACATAGATCCGCCACGTTATTCAATAGAAGAGTGCCTTGAGCGCGGTCTTACATACAGTGTCCCTTTAAAGGCAAAGTTGAAACTTTACTGCACCGATCCTGATCATGAGGATTTTGATACAGTGATTCAAGATGTATTCCTGGGTCCCATTCCCTATATGACAAAACAGGGTACTTTTATCATAAATGGTGCTGAGCGCGTTGTGGTTTCACAGTTGCATCGTTCACCCGGTGTATTCTTCGGACAGAGCGTCCATGCAAATGGAACACCGCTCTATTCGGCTCGTATTATCCCATTTAAGGGTTCTTGGATTGAATTTGCTACTGACATCAATAATGTCATGTATGCATACATTGATCGTAAAAAGAAGCTACCTGTAACAACTCTGTTGCGTGCAATTGGTTTCGAGAGTGACAAGGATATTCTCGAGATATTCGATTTGGCCGAGGATATTAAGGTTAACAAGGCTAATTTGAAAAAAGCCATTGGACGTAAATTGGCAGGTCGTGTCGTAAAGACAAAACAAGAGGATTTTGTTGATCCCGATACAGGTGAAGTTGTTTCAATTGAGCGTAGCGAGGTAATTGTTGCTCGCGGTGCTGTACTTGAAGCCGACTTGGTTGACCGTATTCTTGATAGCGGTGTCGAGAGCGTATTGTTGCACAAAGAGAGCGACGAGCCCGATGCACTCGACTATTCACTTGTATTCAATACATTAGACAAAGATACCAGCAACTCCGAGAAGGAGGCTGTTAATTATATATTCCGTCAGTTGCGTAATGCTGATCCGGCCGACGATGCTAGTGCGCGCGAGGTTATCAATAACCTTTTCTTCTCAGAAAAGCGCTATGACCTTGGTGATGTTGGTCGTTATCGTATCAACCGCAAGCTGGGTCTCACTACTGATATGTCTATCAGAGTGTTGACTAAGGAAGACATCATTGAAATTATCAAATATCTTATAGGGTTGGTCAACTCTAAGGCTGTAGTCGATGATATCGACCACTTGAGTAACCGTCGTGTACGTACAGTAGGCGAGCAGCTTTCTAACCAATTTGCAGTTGGTCTCGCACGTATGGCACGTACTATCCGCGAGAGAATGAATGTCCGTGATTGCGAGGTTTTCTCTCCGACCGATCTTATAAATGCCAAGACTGTGTCTGCGGTTATTAATACCTTCTTCGGTACTAATGCACTTTCTCAGTTCATGGACCAGACAAACCCATTGGCCGAGATCACACATAAACGTCGTCTATCGGCATTGGGTCCCGGTGGACTTTCACGTGACCGTGCAGGATTCGAGGTTCGTGACGTTCACTACACACATTATGGCCGTCTTTGCCCTATTGAGACTCCTGAGGGTCCTAACATTGGTCTTATCTCTTCTCTTTGTATATATGCAAAGATTAACGAGCTTGGATTTATTGTAACACCCTATCGTCCCGTTGCCAATTCTAAGGTAGATATAGACAACTCGAACATCGTCTATTATACAGCCGAGGAAGAGGAGGGTAAAATCATCGCACAGGGAAACGCTCCGCTTGATAGCGAGGGTAATTTTATCCGCAAAAAGGTTAAGTCCCGTCAGGATGCCGATTATCCTGTTGTGGAGCCCGGACGTGTAGAGCTTATGGATGTATCTCCCCAGCAGATTGCATCTATAGCAGCATCACTCATTCCTTTCTTGGAGCATGATGACGCCAACCGTGCCCTCATGGGTTCTAACATGATGCGTCAGGCTGTACCCCTTTTAACAACTGAAGCTCCTATTGTTGGAACAGGTATCGAGAAACAGCTTGTCGAGGATTCACGTACTCAGATTGTAGCTGAGGGTGATGGTGTGATTGAATTTGTTGATGCATCTCGTATTGTCATTAAGTATGACCGTACTGAGGAGGAGGAGTTTGTGAGTTTCGAACCTGCATCAAAGGAGTATATCATACCCAAGTTCCGTCGTACTAACCAGAATATGACCATCGACCTTCGTCCCATTTGTGATAAGGGACAGCGCGTGAAGGCTGGTGATATACTTACCGAGGGTTACTCAACACAAGGAGGTGAGCTTGCACTCGGAAAGAACCTTCTTGTTGCATACATGCCTTGGAAGGGTTACAACTATGAGGATGCCATCGTTCTTAACGAGCGAGTTGTTCGTGAGGATGTATTGACATCTGTACATGTTGACGAACTATCACTCGAGGTTCGCGAGACAAAACGCGGACTCGAAGAGTTTACTTATGATATCCCCAATGTTAGCGAGGATGCCACAAAGGATCTTGACAAGAATGGTATAATACGTGTAGGTGCTTGTGTTAAACCCGGTGATATCATTATTGGTAAGATTACTCCTAAGGGAGAGTCTGACCCTACACCCGAGGAGAAACTTTTGCGTGCAATCTTCGGTGATAAGGCCGGAGATGTTAAGGATGCATCTTTGAAGGCTTCACCCTCACTGCAAGGTATTGTAATAGGTCGTCGTCTTTTCCAACGTGCCGAGAAGACACGTTCAGCTAAGATGGCAGACAAGGCTAAGCTACCTAAGATTGACGATGAGTTCATGGCTAAGGTTGATGAACTTAAAGAGATACTTGTAACAAAGCTTATAAAACTTATTGCAGGTCGTGTATCACAAGGTGTTAAGGACTTCATGGGTACAGAGGTTATAGCCAAGGGAGTGAAGTTTACAAAACAGGATCTTGAGGCTATGGATTTTACCTCTATACAGTTGAGTAAATGGACTTCAGATGCACATACTAACGAACTTATCCGTACACTTATCATAAACTTCCTACACAAATACAAAGAGCTTGATGCCGAGGTTAAGCGCGAGAAATTTGCTCTTACCATCGGTGATGAACTTCCTTCAGGAACAATGAAGATGGCAAAAGTATATATTGCCAAGAAACGTAAGATTGGTGTAGGTGACAAGATGGCGGGACGTCACGGTAACAAGGGTATCGTATCGCGCGTAGTACGTCAGGAGGATATGCCTTTCCTCGCAGATGGTACTCCTGTTGATATTGTACTTAACCCGTTGGGTGTGCCTTCTCGTATGAACATAGGTCAGATATTCGAGACAGTACTTGGTCGTGCAGGTAAGGAACTTGGCGTCAAATTTGCTACACCTATCTTTGACGGTGCTACACTTGATGACTTATGTACATGGACCGACAAGGCCGGTCTTCCCCGATTCGGAAAGACATACCTTTATGATGGTGGCACAGGCGATCAGTTCGACCAACCTGCTACAGTGGGTGTCAGCTACATGCTTAAGCTAGGCCACATGGTTGAGGATAAGATGCACGCTCGTTCAATAGGTCCTTACTCTCTTATCACCCAGCAACCTCTTGGTGGTAAGGCTCAGTTCGGAGGTCAGCGTTTCGGAGAGATGGAGGTTTGGGCACTTGAGGCATTTGGTGCAGCTCACATCCTTCAAGAGATTCTTACTATAAAATCAGATGATGTTGCTGGTCGTTCAAAGGCTTATGAGGCTATTGTAAAGGGCGATCCAATGCCTACACCAAGCATCCCAGAGTCGCTTAATGTGTTGTTGCACGAGTTGCGCGGATTGGGATTGAGCATTTCATTCGATTAATAATATCCTTCACGTTTGTCAATATAGAATTATGGCTTTCAGAAAAGAAAATAAGACAAAGAATAATTTTACGAAGATAACCATCGGTCTTGCATCACCGCAAGAGATTTCGGCTAATTCGTGTGGCGAGGTGTTGAAACCCGAGACAATCAACTACCGTACATATAAGCCCGAGCGTGACGGATTGTTCTGTGAGCGCATCTTCGGCCCGGTAAGAGATTATGAGTGCCATTGCGGTAAATACAAACGTATACGTTACAAAGGTATCGTTTGTGACCGTTGCGGTGTTATGGTTACAGAGAAGAAGGTACGTCGTGAGCGTATGGGACACATCCAATTGGTTGTGCCCGTTGCTCATATCTGGTATTTCCGTTCACTTCCTAATAAGATAGGTTATCTGTTGGGGCTTCCCACAAAGATGCTCGATGCAGTTATCTACTATGAGAAATATATTGTAATACAGCCCGGTGTCATGGCCCGTAAGAAGGACGATGAGACACGCCAGGAGTTGCCAGGCAAGGATAATATCCTCGAAGGGGTAGAGTGCAATCAGTTGCTTAGCGAAGAGGAGTATCTTACTATATTGGAGAATCTTCCTCAAGGCAATCAGGCACTCGACGACAACGATCCCAATAAGTTTATCGCAAAAATGGGTGCAGAGGCTGTATATGACCTGCTTAGCCGCATTAATCTGGATGCTCTCTCTTATGAGTTGCGTAACAGAGCAAATACAGATATGTCGCAGCAACGTAAGAACGAGGCTCTCAAACGCTTGCAGGTGGTTGAGTCGTTCCGTTCATCTATGGCAGCCTCAAATGGTGGTAACCGCCCCGAGTGGATGATAATGACAGTGATACCTGTCATACCTCCCGAACTGCGTCCTCTTGTACCTCTGGATGGCGGACGTTTTGCAACATCAGATCTTAACGATTTATATCGTCGTGTAATTATACGTAACAACCGTCTTAAGAAACTTATAGAGATTAAGGCGCCCGAGGTGATCTTGCGTAACGAGAAACGTATGTTGCAGGAGGCTGTCGATTCATTGTTCGACAACTCACGCAAGGCAAGTGCTCTTAAGTCAGATGCCAATCGTCCTTTGAAGTCTCTTTCGGACAGCCTTAAGGGTAAGCAGGGACGTTTCCGTCAGAATCTTCTTGGTAAGCGTGTTGACTATTCTGCACGTTCGGTTATTGTCGTGGGTCCTGAACTGAAGATGGGTGAGTGTGGTTTGCCAAAACTGATGGCAGCCGAGCTTTACAAACCGTTTATTATACGTAAGCTCATTGAGCGCGGTATTGTAAAGACTGTCAAGTCGGCCAAGAAAATCGTTGACCGTCGTGAGCCTATCATTTGGGATATTCTTGAACATGTAATGAAGGGTCATCCCGTTCTCTTGAACCGTGCTCCGACACTTCACCGTCTGGGTATTCAGGCATTCCAACCCAAGATGATTGAGGGTAAGGCTATCCAGTTGCATCCGTTGGCATGTACAGCGTTCAACGCTGACTTTGATGGTGACCAGATGGCTGTTCACCTTCCCTTGAGCAATGAGGCTATTTTGGAGGCTCAGATGCTGATGTTGCAGTCTCATAATATCCTTAACCCCTCTAACGGTGCTCCTATCACTGTGCCTTCTCAGGATATGGTGCTTGGTTTGTACTATATTACAAAGTTGCGTCAAGGCGCACTTGGCTCGGGAATGACATTCTATGGTCCCGAAGAGGCTTTGATTGCGTACAATCAAGGTCGTGTAGATATCCATGCACCTGTTAAGGTCATGGTTGAGGATCGTGACGAGAACGGTGAGTATCATCATGTGCTTCGTGAGACCTCTGTAGGTCGCGTTATAGTGAACCAGTTGGTACCCAGAGAAATGGGTTACATAAATAAGATTATTTCTAAGAAATCGCTCCGCGACATTATCAGCGACGTAATCAAGCGTGTGGGTGTTGCTCGCTCGGCTGAGTTCCTTGATGGTGTTAAGAATCTTGGATACCAGATGGCGTTCCGTGGTGGTTTGTCGTTCAACCTTGATGATGTTATCATTCCTAAGGAAAAAGAGGAATTGGTACGCAAGGGTAACGAAAAGGTTGAGGAGATTCTTGCAGAATATAACTTGGGTCTTATCACCGATAAGGAGCGTTATAATAAGGTTGTCGATGAGTGGACACACGTTAACTCAGACTTGGCTGATGTCCTCATGAAGACTATTGCCGAGGATGATCAAGGTTTCAACTCTGTATATATGATGCTTGATTCAGGTGCTCGTGGCTCACGTGACCAGATTCGTCAGCTTTCTGGTATGCGTGGTCTTATGGCTAAACCTCAGAAGGCCGGTGCCGAGGGTGCGCAGATTATTGAGAACCCTATTCTTTCTAACTTTAAGGAGGGTCTTTCGGTACTCGAGTACTTTATCTCTTCTCACGGTGCGCGTAAGGGTCTTGCCGATACAGCTCTTAAGACTGCCGATGCCGGTTATCTTACACGTCGTCTTGTTGATGTTTCACACGATGTCATCATTAATGAGGAGGATTGCGGAACATTGCGTGGTCTTGTATGTACAGCTCTTAAGAATGGAGATAATGTAGTTGCAAAACTTGGCGAGAGAATCATGGGTCGTGTTTCTGTACACGATGTGATACATCCTACTACAGGTAAATTGCTTGTGGCATCAGGCGAACTTATCACAGAGACTATTGCCGATGAGATAGAGAACTCTCCTATCGAGAGCGTAGAGATACGTTCGGTTCTTACATGTGAATCGAAACATGGTGTATGTGCTAAGTGTTACGGACGTAATCTTGCTACACAACGCATGGTTGAGAAGGGTGAGGCTGTCGGTGTCATCGCTGCTCAATCTATTGGTGAGCCCGGAACACAGTTGACACTTCGTACATTCCACGCCGGAGGTACTGCCGGAAATATAGCAGCTGATGCAAGTATCAAGGCTAAGCATAAATCAATTCTGAAGTTCGAGGAGTTGCGTACCGTAGATGCTATAGATATGGACGGCTCTCCCGTTAAGATTGTTGTAAGCCGTTTGAGCGAGGTGCGCTTTGTGGATGTAAATACAGGTATTGTACTTTCTGCACACAATATTCCTTACGGTTCGAAGTTGTATGCAACAGAGGATGAACTTGTAGAGCCCGGAAAGGTTGTTGCTACTTGGGACCCCTTCAATGCCGTAATTGTAACCGAGGTTGCAGGTAAGATTGAATTTGAGTCGGTTATCGAAAATATTACTTATAAAGTAGATACCGATGAGAGTACAGGTATGCAAGAGGTGGTTATCATTGAGTCAAAGGACAAGAATAAGATTCCTACCATACGTATAAACGATGAGGACGGCAATACATTGCACAACTATAACTTGCCTGTAGGTGGTCACGTGGTTGTCGAGAATGGTCAGGTTCTCAAGGCCGGAGATGTAATTGTCAAGATTCCTCGTGTATTTGGTGGTGCGGGTGATATCACCGGAGGTCTTCCCCGTGTTACAGAGCTCTTTGAGGCGCGTAACCCCTCTAACCCTGCAGTCGTTTCCGAGATTGATGGCGAGGTATCAATGGGTAAGGTTAAACGCGGTAACCGTGAGATTGTTGTAACATCAAAAGTTGGTGATGTCAAGAAGTACCTTGTTGCTCTTTCTAAACAGATACTTGTTCAGGATGGTGACTATGTACGTGCAGGAACACCTCTTTCTGACGGTGCCATTACTCCTTCTGACATCCTTGCAATTAAAGGACCTACTGCTGTTCAGGAGTATATCGTGAATGAGGCTCAGGATGTATATCGTTCACAGGGTGTGAAGATTAATGACAAGCACTTTGAGATCATCGTACGTCAGATGATGCGCAAGGTACAGATTAATGAGCCTGGTGATACACGTTTCCTTGAGATGCAGGTTGTTGATAAGCTTGACTTCCAGGAGGAGAACGATCGTATCTGGGGCAAGAAGGTTGTGGTTGATGCAGGCGACTCAGAGAATCTGAAACCAGGTCAGATTATAACAGCACGTAAATTGCGTGATGAGAATAGTACTTTGAAACGTCGCGACCTAAAGCCAGTGGTATCGCGCGATGCACTCCCCGCAACATCTACACAGATACTTCAGGGTATTACACGTGCAGCATTGCAGACATCAAGCTTTATGTCGGCAGCGTCGTTCCAGGAGACTACGAAGGTTCTCAACGAGGCAGCCATAAACATGAAGAGCGACTATCTGCTCGGTATGAAAGAGAATGTTATCTGCGGCCATTTGATTCCTGCTGGAACCGGTCAGCGCGATTTCAACCGCATAATAGTTGGCTCAAGAGAGGATTATGACAGAATTGCTGCAAGCCGCAAGACAGTTGTAGATTTTTCGAGTATCGATGATAATGAATAATCAATAGATTAGCAAAAAAGCGAGGGAGATATCCGATTGGATATCTCCCTCGCTTTTTTGCTAGCAATAATTTTGATTTGTAGTAAATAAACTTTAATTTTGCATGAACAATATATAAATGAGAAATGAGTGATATAATCCGTATAGATGTGGATGCCATTCTTGCGGCTAAAGCGGGTAAGAAGGCTAAATATGTACCACGTTTTCTTGTATCATATCTAAAGAAAATCATTCATCAAGACGAAGTGAACGAATTTTTGAGAGACAATAGCGATAAGTTCGGTCTCGATTTCATACGCTCATTCATGAAATATTTTAATAATTCATTCGAAATTCGCGGTATAGAGAATCTTCCCTCTGATGGTCGTTTTACTTTTGTCAGTAATCACCCTTTGGGTGCGCAGGACGGTCTGGGCTTGGGACTTATTCTTGGCGAACATTATGATGGAAAGATTAAATTCCTGGTAAATGATTTACTGATGAATATACCACAGCTTGCCTCGCTGTTTATTCCTGTCAACAAGACCGGAGGTCAGTCTCGTAACTTACCCCAACAGGTGGCGGCCGCATTTAACTCCGATGACCATATTGTGATGTTCCCGGCTGGTATATGTTCTCGTAAGCATAATGGTGTTATTCGAGACTTGGAGTGGAAAAAAACATTTATAGTAAAGAGTGTACAGACACAACGCGATGTTGTTCCCATTCATTTTGAGGGTGAGAACTCAAAATTCTTTTATCGTTTGGCAAATCTCAATAAATTGCTGGGCATAAAATTCAATATTGCAATGCTCTATTTGAGCGATGAGATGTATAAGAACAGGAATAAGAAATTTACAGTTACCATAGGCAAACCTATACCCTGGCAGACATTCGACTCTTCCCGTCGTCCTGCACAGTGGGCTCAATATGTACAAGATATAGTATACGGCCTTAAGTAACAATAGACACATTGATATATGGAAGATATAATAGCACCGGTTCCGCGTGAACTATTGAAAGCAGAGCTTACCGACGATAAGCGTTTGCGTTTCACACATAGAAGCAATAACGAAATTTATATACTTGATGCATTTGATTCTCCTAATGTAATGCGTGAGATAGGACGTTTACGCGAGATTGCTTTCCGAGCTGCCGGTGGTGGCACCGGTAAAGCTCTTGATATTGATGAGTTTGACACAATGGAGAATCCCTATAAGCAACTTGTAGTTTGGAATCCCGAGTGTGATGACATTATTGGCGGATATCGTTATATATATGGCAAAAATGTGCGTATAGATGAGAATGGAGAGCCGGTAATGGCTACCGCGCATGGTATGTTCCATTTCTCAGAGAAGTTTCTAAAAGAGGTATTGCCTTATACTGTAGAATTGGGTCGTGCTTTTGTAGCTCTTGAGTATCAGTCGACACGTATGGGGTCAAAGAGTCTCTTTGCTCTTGATAACTTGTGGGATGGCCTTGGCGCACTCACAGTAGTAATTCCAGAGGTTAAATATCTCTTTGGTAAAGTGACCATGTACCCTTCTTACCTGACAAGGGCGCGCGATATGATACTCTATTTCCTTAAAAAACATTTTCCCGATAAGGATAGCCTTGTGGTGCCTGTAACTCCTATAGTATTGGAGACTGATGAGAAAGAATTGCAAAGTATCTTTTGTAAGGATAATTTTAGTGAGGATTACAGGACGCTTAAACAGGAGGTGCGTAAGTTTGGTCTGACTATACCTCCGATGGTAAATGCCTACATGGGACTGTCTCCTACGATGAAAATCTTTGGTACAGCAGTCAACAAGGATTTTGGTAATGTTGAGGAGACCGGTCTGCTTATTGCTGTAGATGAATTGCAGGACGACAAGAGAATGAGATACATAGAATCGTTTGTTAAGGAGAATCCCGATTTGATAAAACTGACTTCCGGTGCCAATAAGGTTTTCTATCATTCCAGTGAAATTATAGATTTACAATAGTATAAAACCGGTAATTAGATGAACTCCGAAAACAAAACAGTGCTTTCGGAGTTCTAAATTTAGAAATACCAAATAGATATAGTTATGAAAGTAGAGATAATAAATCGTTCCAAACATCAATTGCCAACATATGCAACCCCTCTTTCGGCAGGAATGGATTTGAAAGCCAACCTTGAAGAACCTATGGTGATTGCACCGCTCGAACGTGTGCTGGTACCTACAGGTCTTTTTATTGCACTGCCCAAAGGATATGAGGCTCAGGTTCGTCCACGTAGCGGACTTGCAATAAAAAAGGGCATTACGGTGTTGAACTCTCCCGGAACAATTGATGCCGACTATCGTGGTGAGGTATGTGTGATACTTGTGAATCTCTCCAATGAACCTTTTACTATACTTGATGGCGAACGTATAGCACAGATGGTTATTGCACGCCATGAACAGGTTGAATGGGATTGTGTAGAGGTCTTGGATGCTACTGAACGTGGAGCAGGAGGTTTCGGACACACCGGCGTGTAACCCATAAAAATTATTCCTATGAGGCAATTGATGTTTCTGTTACTGTTTTTGTTATTCCCATTTGCTTTACTTGAGGCACAGAATGGTAATGACCATAATATTACATTGCCTGATACTGTCTCAGAGGCACGTACCTTTGATTATTTCTATCATCAGGCCTTACTAAAGCGTGAAGCCGAATGTTATGATGAGGCATACGACCTGTTTGAACATTGTCTATCGTTGAATCCTGGTTCTCCTGTAGTGCTGTATGAACTATACTCTATGTATCTCTATCTTGGCCGTACAGAAGAGGCTCTCTCTATGATAGAGCAGGCTGTAAAGGGTGACAGTACCAATTTTTGGTATAGAAGTGTGTTGGCTTCTACTTATAATAATGTTGGAAAACGTCAAGAGGCCAAAGATGTATATCGTGGAATAACAGAAGATTTCTCTTCCCATCCCGAAGTCTATTATCAATTGGCCGGTATGTATATTGAAGACAGTGAATATGATAAGGCTTTTGAGGCTTTTTCCAATATCGAACGCATAGAGGGAAAGAATGAACACATTTCAATAGAGAAGTATAAGTTATACCTCTATATGAATGATAAAGAGGCTGCAATACAAGAACTGCAGCAACTGTTTGAAGAGTACCCCGAGGAACTGAGGATAAAGGTCTATATAGGAGATACATATCTTGATTTCGGTGATAAACAAAAGGCTTTTGATATATATAAGTCGGTTCTTGATGCAGATGCTGATAATGCCGAGGCACAGACTGCTATGGCTGAGTATTATCGTCTTCAGGGTAACGATTCCCTTTATACCGCTTGTATGGAGCAATTGTTTATGAACAGCCGTTTTACAGGTGATAATCGTCTGAATCTGTTGGGAAGATATATAGGACAAAAGGAAAGAACAGACTCGACAGGATATAACAGACATTTTCTCAAACGTATAACAGAACTTTCATACGATCAGGCCGAGAATATGGAAATTTATGCCAGCTATCTATTGATGAAAAAGGAGTCGGCCGATAGTGTAGCACCGATTCTTGAGCGGCTACTGCAATATGCACCCGATAATCGTTTTGCCCAATTGCAATTACTTAAGATTGCAATAGACAAGGAGGATTACAACGATGTTATAATGCGCTGCGATACAGCAATACTATACAATCCTGAGATGCTCGAACTCTATTATTACAGCGGTATTGCACATTATAACCTTAAAAATCTGCCCGAGGCTGTATCTACGCTTAAAAAGGGACTCAATGCGCGTATGTCTAGTTATGCGAACGAGTTTATTTCCGATATCTATGCGTTGATTGGTGATATATATCACGAAATGAAGAACAATGATGCATGTGTGGTTGCATATGACTCGGCTCTCATATATAATAGTGAAAATACTTCAGTATTGAACAACTATGCCTATTATATAACGATAGACGGGGGCAATCTTGACAAGGCCGAAGAGATGAGCTATCGAGCCGTAAAAGCCGATCCAGAGAATAGTACGTACATAGATACTTATATGTGGGTATTATTTAAGATGGGCCGATACGATGAGGCAAAGGCTTATGCCGAGAAACTTCTTGCTATCGAAGGCGAGGAGGCCGACAAAGTGCTTTTGCATCATTGTGGCGATGTTTATGCCAAGTGTGGCGATATGCAACGAGCACTACAATTATGGCAGCAGGCATATGAAAAAGGCGATATCTCGAAATTGTTGAAGAAGAAGATAAAGAGAAAAAAATATTATTCCGATGATAAGAAAAGATAGTCAAATATTTCTATATCTGATGTTGTTGCTGCTCTTCTTTACTGCCTGCCGTTCAACAAAGAGTGAGAAAAGCAGTTTGAGTGTGGAGACACGAAACATGCTTACCGAGGTTGGTGGTATGGAGGCAGTAGCTCCTGTATGCAATAATATGTCGGCGAAACTGAGAATAAAAGCCGAGGTTGGCGGCAGATCGCTTTCGTCATCAGGAAGTTTTGGTGTAGACAAGGAACAAGGCATGCAGATTTCAATCTCAGCTTTGGGCCTTTTCGAGATAGCGCGTATAGAAATATCTCCAATGGAGTCTCTTCTCTTGAATAAGATGGGTAAGGAGTATGTGAGACTCGATTATACGTCAACCTCTGTATTACGACAGGCTGGATTAGATTATGATGTTTTGAAGTCGGTGCTTATGAATGAACCTTTCTCTCCCGATGGAAAGGATTTCCTTTCGGCTCTGTCGGGTATGTCGCTCAGTCGTGAGGCCGATAATATAGTTGTAACGACACCCAAGCAGAAGGCTATGCAGTATACATTCTATTTTAATACACTCACCGGAGAACTTCGTAAAACGACGGGGGTATATAACGATAGAGTACATGTTACATGTAATTATTCCGATTTTGAGAAACTAGATGGACGTAGCTTCCCACGTAACATTGCACTGGAGATTGATGGGGTGGGTGCTCCGATGATGCTGACTCTCAGACTCAGTAATCTTAAAGAAGGGAAATTTGTATTCAGAAAGAGTAATGTCGACTCTTACGATGAGATTGACATGGTTGATATTATAGAGTCTTTGTCCAAGTAGTTATTTTGAATAGATGTAGGACAAATGAATTATTAGGGTAATGGCAAAGAGTTCTCTTACACAGACACAATCACAGATACAGACGCAGATACAGACTTTATCACCCCAGCAGGTTATGTATGTACGTCTTCTCGAACTCACTACAGTAGAGCTCGAGGATAAATTGCGTAGCGAGGTTATTGATAATCCGGCACTTGAAGTTATTGAATCAGAGCAGAGTGTGTCACTCAATTCGTCTGATAGCGATGGCTATGATGAAACTGTATATGCCAATTCGGCTGATGATTATAGAAACGAGGATGATATCCCCGATTATAATGGTTGGGAGTATCATAATCGCGGAGAATTGCCCGAGGAGATACCTTTATCGGCCGACACCTCTTTTGGTGATAATCTGCTGGAACAGCTTGGCGAGTTGTCGCTTGATGATAAGGAACGTGCTATAGGTGAGTATCTCATAGGTTCGCTCGACGAGGATGGCCTGTTGCACAAGCCTCTAATAGAGATAGAGGACGAGCTTACGATATATTATAATCTTGATGTGACCATCTCGCAGATAGAGGGTGTGCTTAAACAAATACAATCTTTCGACCCTCCCGGTATTGGAGCACGTTCTTTGCAAGAGTGTCTATTGTTGCAGTTAAACTCGGCTCAAGAGGGGGCAAAAGGGGATGATGAGGCTCTTGCATCCATCTTGTTGCAGAAACGTATTGTTGCCGATTATTATGATGACTTCAGTAAAAAAAGGTGGGATGGCCTCCCTGCTAAATTGGGTGTAAATGATGAGCTCTGTCGTAAGGCCATTGTAGAGATTACGCGCCTCAATCCACGCCCAGGAGCCTCACTCACTGAAAGTCTGGGTACAAGTCGTCAGCAGATAATACCGGACTTTGTTGTGGATGTGCAAGGAGAGAGTATCTCGGTTCAACTGAATAATATGTTTGTTCCCGAACTTCGTGTGAGCAATGATTATCAACGCATGCTTGATGAACAGATACAGAGTGGTAATAGCGAGAGCAAGGCTGCAGCTCAATTTCTTAAACAGAAGATTGAGGCGGCCAAAGGGTTTATAAGTGCTGTAAAACAACGCGAGACAACCCTTTTAGATACTATGAATGCCATAGTTGCCATGCAAACCCCATTTTTATTGAGTGGAGGTGATGAATCGCAGTTGCGTCCGATGATTCTTGATGACGTTGCCAAGAAAACCGGATACGATATATCTACCATCTCGCGTGTCAGCAATAGTAAATATGTACAGTTACCCTGGGGGGTATATTCTATAAAGTATTTCTTTAGTGATGGAGTGGTAATGAGTGATGGTGCGCAACTATCGGTGCGCGAACTGCATCGTAGCCTGCAAGAACTTGTGGATAATGAAGATAAGGGTAATCCTCTTACCGACTCTGAACTTATGGAGAAACTTCAGGAACAAGGGTTTACAATGGCTCGCCGTACAGTGGCAAAATATCGTGAGCAACTTCATATTCCTGTAGCTCGTCTACGTAAAGAGTGATTCACTCCTTGATGGCAAACTCTTATTTAATGATAAAGTTTGCGATTTGAAAAAATATATATAAATAATTGAAAAATATAAAAAATAGCTATACTTTTGCAATATACTCAGTCAGTCCTAAGGGCTGGTAGGGTGACATTTTAGATATAATGTTAATAGTTGTGTTTTATATTTATATGTGGGCATAATTATTTTCATTAGAAAAGGACGTTTACGAACGTAATTCTTCGAGTCTTCGAATCTCGCAAATTTGAGCCACTCAAGAAGATACGGCAACGGAACGTCCGCGTTGGGTATATTAATTGTTTACCATAAAAAAGTGGTAAATGAGATTGTATATATCACGACGTGGGCTGACTGCGTTGCTTATCCTTGAGTGGAGGCAATGCGAGAGCCTGAAGACTGGGATAAGCGAGAAGTAGAAACTCCCACGTCTTTTTTATTTTGTCTTATTTAATCTATTGTTTAACGCCGAATTTGGGAGTTCATAGGCAACTTAATTTCTATAATTATGGAAAATAAGAAAAATGAACTTCAGAGTCGTCGTGAATTCTTTAAGAAAGCGGCAAAGGGAGCTCTTCCCTTTCTTGGTGCAATTGTATTGGCAAATACATCTCTTATTTCTCTAGCTGCTGAAGGTGAACCTATGGGCTGCAAATACGGATGTGCAAACACTTGCTATACTTCTTGTTCTAATGGTTGCGATCGTCTATGTTTACAGAATTGTTTTAGTTCTTGTAGTGGCGGGTGCAAAAGTAGTTCAAAGTACTAATATCTGGAGCTTTTATTGAGGGTGTCTTAAATGTAATATTTTGCATCCTCAATAAAAGTTATGATTCTCTATTTAGTAACTATAACAAAGAAGAATAATCTGTTATCGGATATATTACAGTGAATGTAATTTAAATAGTCCGATTATATTATGGTTTGGTTGATTCAACCGATAAAAAGAAAAAGATGTATGAAAACAAAAATTATATCAATATTATTATTGTTATTCTGTGTTGCAATCTCTGTTAAGTCGCAAACTACAATAAACTATGTACATGTGAAAACTGTATATGCAGACGGACGCGAAACTGGTCCTGTTGGCTTTAATAATAATTGTCCATTTATATTTGAAGGGGAGCGCATTTACCAATATAGTAAACCTAGTTTTGTGATGGGAGATGGCTCAGATGGATTTAGGCTTTATAGCATAGAAAATGGAAAAGCTATATATTTTTATTATTGTTCAGGAACATCAGGGTTAGTGCAACAGTATAGAAGCAGTCAGCCTTATTGGAAATTTGATACAGCCATCATAGTATCAGCAGATAGACAAACTATTAATATGTGTTATTACGATAATTCAGGAAATCTAAAAAGTACCTCTGTATATAAAGTACCATCTGCCCCAGGAGCTTCTGGATTTATATACTGACAGTTGCTGGGGTTGTATTGTTATATGTGAGATAATCAAATCTTCTTACACTCAGTAACTTTGTATTCTCTTTCTTTCTACAAACTAAAGACAGTATGGAAAAGATTAAAGAAAATAGTTCTGGCTGGTCTAATGGTATGGCAAGAAATATAACTTTTATTGTTACAAAAGATTGCCAACTTGCTTGTAAGTATTGCTATCTTGTAGGTAAAAATTCTAATGAACGTATGACTTGGGAGGTGGCAAAACAAGCAATTGATTATATACTCAGTCATGAAGATGATTTTAAAGAAGAAAGTGTTATTTGGGACTTTATAGGAGGTGAACCGTTTTTGGAAATTGATTTGATAGATAAAATATGTGATTATGTGAAAATAGAAATGTATAGAAGAAACCACCATTGGTTTAATTCTTATCGTTTCTCCTTTTCTACAAACGGTATAAACTATCATACAGAAAGTGTGCAAAATTTTATTAAAAAGAATATTGAACATTTGAGTATTGGTATTACTATTGACGGAACAAAGCGTAAACACGACCTAAACCGAATTTGGAAAACTGCTGATATGAAAAAAGGGGGGGGATCACCAGAAGAGGAACGCGGGTCTTATGATGATGTTGCACGAAATATTCCTCTATGGTTAGAACAATTCCCTAATGCGGGAACGAAGGTAACAATATCTTCGGCTGATATTCCTTATATTAAAGAAAGTGTATTGCATTTGTATTCTTTAGGGATTCATGAGGTTAATATCAACTGCGTATTTGAGAATGTGTGGCAAGAAAAAGATGATGTTAAATTTGAAGAGCAGTTGCTTGAACTTGCTGATGCTATAATAGATGGTGAATTCTATAAAGATTATACTTGTTCTTTCTTTAATGAGAATTTAGGAAAACCATTAGATCGTAAATTGCAAAACCAAAATTGGTGTGGTGCCGGTAAAATGTTATCAATTGATGCAGCTGGTAATTTCTATCCATGTACACGATTTGCTCAATATTCACTTCGTGATAAAAGAGCTTGGATGATTGGTAATATCTATGATGGGATAGATAAAAACAAACTACGTCCTTTTTTAGTGTTAGACCGTTGTATACAAAGTACCCTAGAGTGTATAGAATGTGAGGTGGCAGAAGGGTGTGCATGGTGTCAAGGAGAGAATTATGATTCAGCCGATACTTCTACAATTTATCAGCGCTCTACAGCAATATGCAAAATGCATAAAGCTCGTGTACGTGCAAACAACTACTATTGGAATAAACTTTTTCGAAAATTGGAATTCAAAGGAATAGCTAAAAAAGAATCTGTTGACTATGCAAAATTATCAAATTCCAATAATTTAATTTGTTAAATATATGCTACAATATCTCATTATTCAATTGGACAATACGAGTACTTCATTTTGTCATTACTCAAATACAAAAAATAGGCCTCTTTTGATAACATTAGACAATCTAAAAAATGGTATCCTTTTCGCGATGAAAGAGAATCTAATGGTTCAATATGTCTTACCTGATTATGAACTACCTGCTGAATATATTGAGGCTATGGAGAGTATAGATAACACTAAGATAGCTTCCTATCAATCGGTGTATGCGAATAATGCTGATATTGTTGTACTTAATGGATGGAATAAGGAATATCTGTTTGATAAAGATGATGTTTACGTTCTTCGCGTAGATAAAAAAGAACTATTCGGTAAGTGTAGCGAGATAAAAGAAAAGATTAAAATGTGTAGACGTCTAAATATTGTAATAACAGACGTTGAGACATTTACAGATGTTGATTTTGAGCTATATAGAAGTGTGTTAAAAGAATTCTCTATAGCGCTAGAAGATTCTTTTGCTGCTGACTTCGTGGCACAGTTGAATGTGCTTACCGATCGTATGATGCTTGACAAAATGAATAACTGCAATGCTGGCTGTGATAGTATTACGCTTGCTCCTGATGGTAGATTCTATGTTTGTCCTGCTTTTTATTATGAAAATGAATATAATATAGGCTCGCTAGTGGATGGCCTGGATATTAAAAATCCACAACTTTATCGTTTGGAATATGCACCTATCTGCCGTCATTGTGACGCTTATCAGTGTAAACGTTGTATATGGCTTAATCGCAAAACTACGTTTGAAGTGAACACTCCTTCACATGAACAATGTGTCGTTTCTCATCTTGAACGTAATGCCTCGCGTGAACTTATGATGAGTGTTAGAGAACGTGTAGAGTTTTTATCTGATAAAGAAGAAATAAAAGATATTTCTTATCTCGATCCATTTGATTTAAGAGATGAGTGGTTATAATAGAAATAAAGATACAATGAAGAAACTAATAGGAAAAGTTACTGAGGAAGAAAAAAATGAGATTCAAACGTTTTTTGAACGACGTAACGGATTAAATGAATTAGCAAAGATTCTGACTGTCGACAATACTGAACTATATGAAAAGTTGGTTAAAGATATGAGTGAAACGGAAAGGAATTTTCAAAGTTGGTGGGATAAAATGGCCGACAAATATCAGTGGGAAAGTGTAGATGGTGGCAGTTGGGAGATAAATTTTGAGAATTGCAATATTATGCTCGTTATGCCTAAGAAAGGAGGTGAATTATGATTTTTCTTATGATAGGAACGACTGAATTACTACTTATTGGAGGTATTGCACTTTTGCTGTTTGGTGGAAAAAAATTACCCGAAATGATGCGTGGACTTGGTCAGGGTGTAAAACAATTTAAAGAGGGTATGAATGATGTAACTTCTAATAACGTCGAAGAAAATCAGAGTATACAAGAACCTGATAAAGAAACAGTAACGGAAGGACAAAAAGAAAATGAAGAATAATAGCGAGAATCTACTTACATTCGGAGAGCATCTTGATGTATTACGCAAGATGCTCTTTCGTATTATTATTGTATTGGTAGTACTATTTATATCTATTTTTTGTTTTAAAGAGGATATATTTATGCTATTGTTGGCTCCTGCCAAAAACGATTTTTGTTTGTATCGTTGGGTAGAGGGAATATCATCAATCCTAAATGTAAATTTTAGTTTTGATGAGATGGATGTTCGATTTATTAGTACCGAACTCTCTTCGCAGTTCATGGTACACATTACAAGTAGTCTCTATTTAGCATTGTTGCTAGCATCGCCATATATCCTGTATGAGTTTTTTTTATTTGTTTCACCTGCCTTATATGATAATGAACGACGTTACTCTGTGCCTATACTTATTACAGTATTCATCTTGTTTGCTTTCGGAGTGTTGTTAAGCTATTTTGTTCTTTTCCCTTTTTCTTTTAGGTTCCTTGTTTCGTATCAGGTTGATTATATGGTAGAAAATAGAATAACGTTAGTCTCCTATATATCAACATTTGCAACGATGACATTGCTAATGGGGTTGGTTTTTCAGTTGCCGGTGATATCATTCCTTCTTGGAAAATTAGGACTTATAACTTCATATATGCTTAAAGAATGTCGAAAATATGCCATTCTGCTTATAGCTATAATAGCTGCAATTATAACTCCTCCCGACATCGTTACATGTATTTTGGTAATGGGACCGCTTTATCTTCTTTATGAATTTAGTATTTGGATAGTAGAGCTTATGGAAAATAAATATCAGTGATTGAAAATTCTTACTTAATAGGTCTCCTAATAATCTATATAAACTATAACACCTAAACTGCATGAGGAAACTATTTATTTTTTTTGGTAAAATACAATCTCAGCATTAAGTTTGTTATTTGAAAAAATAGATATAAATTTGCGGTATATACTTTATTAGCGATGATGCGCACTTTTGGGCGCAAGTATAAAATTCTACGATTATGGCTAAACCGCATGTGACACTTGAAGAGGTCAAAGAAGACCTTAGATATCTGCGTCTGTTGGCACGGGATTTTCCCACAGTGTCGAGTGTGACAACCGAGATAATAAATCTTGAAGCAATACTACATCTTCCCAAGCCTACCGAACATTTTATGGCCGATATTCATGGCGAGCATGAGGCTTTTGAGCATGTGTTGCGAAATGCATCGGGAAATATAAAACGCAAAGTAAACGAACTTTTTGGAGATACAATAAGTGAGGATGAGAGGAAAGATCTATGTACGCTTATATATTATCCCGAGGGTAAACTAAAACTACTCAAGCAGTCGGAAATAGATCCTAAGGAGTACTACCGCGAGTCGCTGAGTAAACTCATTAAATTGTGTCGCGACATTTCATCGAAATATACGCGTTCCAAGGTACGTAAGAGTCTTCCCGAGGAGTATGCATATATAATAGAGGAGTTGTTGCACGAGAGCAACGACATAGAGAATAAACAGGCATACCTTAGTGTTATTGTCGAGACAATCATTGGTACCGGACGTGCCGAGCATTTCATAACGGCGCTATGTTATCTGATACAGCGATTGACGATAGACCGTCTTCATATCCTTGGCGATATTTTCGATCGCGGCCCCGGTGCTCACCATATAATGGATACTCTATGCGAGTATCATCATGTCGATATTACTTGGGGTAATCATGATGTACTATGGATGGGTGCGGCTGCGGGTAATACCTGCTGTATAGCAAGTGTGTTGCGACTCTCGTTACGTGATGCAAACACTACAACATTGGAGGATGGATATGCAATAAATATGGTACCTTTGGCTACTTTTGCTATGGAGCAATATGCCGATGACCCATGTGAGATATACCAGCCACGTGTAGATGAGGAGCGTACCAATTTTAATGATAAGGATGTGCGTCTTATTGCACAAATGCATAAGGCTGTCTCTGTTATAGAATTTAAATTATCGGGACAGATTGCAATGGCACATCCTGAATGGGGTATGATGGATCGTTGTCTTATGGAGTTTATAGACAAGGAGCGAGGGGTTATCAATATCGATGGTAATGACTATGAGTTGAAGGATAAACTATGGCCTACTCTTGATCCCGAAAATCCATATGCACTTACACCGGAGGAGAGCGATTTGATGGAGCGCTTGCGCCATTCGTTTATGCGTAGTGAGCGTCTGCAAAGTCACGTTAACTGTCTGTTGATGCGTGGAGGAATGTTCGCAATATATAATTCGAATCTAATGTTCCATGCAGCTGTGCCTATAAACGAAGATGGCTCTATGCGTGAGGTTGTTTTTGACGGAGAGACTGTTAAAGGAAAACAGTTAATGAAGAAGGTTGAGCGTATGGCGCGTACGGCTTTCGACAATGATTTGAGTGCCGAGGAGCGTGAAAAAGCAGCCGATTTCTTCTGGTATCTGTGGTGCGGTCCCGAATCTCCTCTCTTCGGTAAGGCTAAGATGGCGACATTTGAGCGTTATCTGCTTGATGATAAAGAGGTTCAAAAGGAACCTAAAGGATGGTATTATATTTTGCGCGACAATCCTCAGGTGTGCGATAGAATACTTGACGAGTTTGGTGTTGTTGGAGAGCACCGTCATATAATAAACGGACATGTGCCGGTACGTGTAGGCAAGGGCGAGACACCTATAAAGGCCGATGGGAAACTGATGGTGATAGATGGAGGATTTTCAAAAGTCTACCATAACCGTACAGGAATAGCCGGATATACACTTGTATATCACAGTCGTGGGTTTGAACTTGTGCAACATGCTCCATTTACATCCACCGAAGATGCAATCAAAGAGGGTACCGATATTCATTCTACAACACAGATCGTGGAGATGATGGGTAAACGCAAGAAAGTTCGCGATACAGATATAGGACGCGGAATTCTTGTTAAGATTGCCGACCTTGAACGTTTGCTTACTGCATACAGGAAAGGTATAATAAAAGAGAGGCCATAACAATTGAATAAATTAATAATATATATGAAAGCAATTATAAGCGTAATAATGGGAAGCACATCCGATCTTCCTGTAATGAAGAAGGCTACCGATTTTCTTAATGAGATGCAGGTTCCTTTTGAGGTTAATGCATTGTCGGCTCACCGCACTCCCGAGGCTGTCGAGAACTTTGCCAAAGGTGCAAAAGAACGCGGCATAAAGGTTATAATAGCGGCAGCAGGTATGGCTGCGCATCTGCCAGGTGTGATAGCAGCAAGCACTACACTGCCTGTAATAGGTGTACCCATAAACAGTACTCTTGACGGAATGGATGCCCTGCTTGCAATAGTACAGATGCCTCCCGGAATTCCTGTTGCGACCGTTGGAGTGAATGCTTCGTTGAATGCTGCAATATTGGCTGTTGAGATGCTCTCTTTAGCCGACTGCGATTTGGCTCAACGTCTTGCTACATATAAAGAGAATCTTAAGAGAAAGATAGAGAAAGCCAACGAGGAGTTGAAGGGTCTTGAGTATGAGTACAAAACAAATTGATTTATTTAACTACAAACGTCGCGCTACCGTTGATGTTAATATTGGTGGTGTAATGGTTGGTGGTGAGCACACCCTCAAAGTGCAATCCATGACAAATACATCCACAATGGATACCGACGGAAGTGTCGGACAGATTATACGTATTGTTGATAAGGGTGGCGATATAGTACGTTTGACAACACAAGGTAGTCGCGAGGCTATCAATATGGGGGCTATAAAGGAAGCACTTGTTGCTCGTGGTTATGATGTCCCTTTGGTGGCCGATGTACATTTCAATGCTTCTGTTGCAGATGTGGCTGTACAATATGCCGATAAGGTACGTGTCAATCCTGGTAATTATGTGGATACAGCACGTACATT
The DNA here is from genome assembly GCA_017507105.1 of Bacteroidaceae bacterium. Classification (GTDB taxonomy): domain Bacteria; phylum Bacteroidota; class Bacteroidia; order Bacteroidales; family Bacteroidaceae; genus HGM04593. The sequence continues at coordinate 47,595 of JAFWBM010000047.1, read as the reverse complement.
CAAGCATATCGAGTATACCGATGAGGAGTATGCACAGGAGTTGCTGCGCTTGCGAAATCGTTTTACATCGTTCTTGAACATATGTAAGGAACAGGGCAAGGCAATACGTGTTGGTGTTAATCATGGCTCGCTGTCTGATAGAATAATGAGTCGTTATGGTGACACACCATCGGGAGTTGTTGAATCATGCATGGAGTTTCTTCGTATATGCCGCGACGAGAATTTTAATAATGTTGTGGTATCCATAAAGACTAGCAATACAGCCATGATGGTTACTACGGTACGTCGATTGGTTGCACAGATGCAATCCGAGGGTATCTCGTATCCTCTGCATCTTGGAGTTACAGAGGCTGGTGATGCCGAGGATGGACGTATAAAGAGCGCGGTTGGAATTGGAGCATTGCTTGCCGATGGCATAGGAGATACGTTGAGAGTGTCGCTTGCCGAGGCACCGGAAAATGAGATTCCAGTTGCTTGTGAGCTTGTCAATTACATAACGGCACGTAAATCACATGTAGGAATCGAGGCTGTTGAATATCCAGGCTTTGATTATCTCGATCCACAGCGTCGCCAAACAGTGGCGGTAGGTCCTGTAGGCGGAGGAAAAGTGCCGGTTGTGGTTGGATATTGTGATGGTAATGATGATACGCAGCCCGATATTTTGCTATGTGATGGAGTGCCGGCAAATTGTGATGATATCAAATTTGTCATGCTTCGATATGATGACCTGACTCAACAGGTGATTGATTCATTAAAGAGTGCAGAAAATACAGTGGTAGTTGCATATAGCGAACATGTGAATCCTGTCGGAGAGTTACGAGCTCTAGTACATAGATTGTCAATTGAGGGTGTAGATTTGCCTATTATAGTAAAGCGTATCTACAATGAGACTTCTATAGAAGAGTTGCGTATAAAGGCTTCAGCCGACTTGGGTGTATTGCTTATAGATGGTCTTGTCGATGGTATATGGGTCGAGAATGCAGGTATTGATGGCAAGGATATAAATGCGCTATCATTTGGTATTTTGCAGGCAACACGACTAAGAATGAGTAAGACGGAATATATTGCATGCCCTGGATGCGGACGTACTATGTACGATTTGCAAGGTACGCTTGCTCGCATAAAGGCAGCAACTTCTCATCTGAAAGGACTTAAGATAGGGGTGATGGGTTGTATTGTTAACGGACCGGGCGAAATGGCCGATGCAGATTATGGATATGTAGGTGCTGCTCGCGGAAAGGTGAGTCTTTATCGCCGTAAGGAGTGTGTCGAGAAGAATATACCGGAGGATGAGGCTATAATGCGACTATTGAGACTGATAGAAGATGATGCTGTAGGTATGTGCTAACCGTATGATGTATTATACCGTTTCAGTGTCTAAGATAAATCAGAGTGCAGAGGTTAAAACCTCTGCACTCTATTTGTTATTCTGTAAGCATGCTGTTTTCGCGAGCAGCAACAATAAAACTCTCTACAAAAGAATCTGCCAGGAAGTTTTCAGGAGCTTGCTCAATGATACGGTTTATTTGCTCTGTCATTATAGGGTAGGGAAGAGAACTGCATAGTAGTTGGAATATACATGGCCCCAATACATTGTTGTAATGTTTCTTAATGAAGTTCTCGATGTATGTTTCGAGTTCTCTGTCAATTTTTGTCATCCTCTCTTGTATGGCTGCGTTGGCATTCTGTGCAGTGTGTCCGTCAAGAATAAGTGATGCTTCTTCGCGTTCAAGATCCAGCATAAGTTGCTCATAGTAATCTTTTTGCCTGAAGAACTGTGACAACTGCCGATTCAGTGTAGTGCCGTCCAATGTTACATTGCGTGCTTCGATGTCAATGTTTATACTGCCTTCTTCAAGTACAATGGGTATAATGGCTTCATTGTCAATGAAAAGTGTTGTTACTGATGCAGCTTCTGCAACTCCTGACATCTGGAACTTGCCATGAAGAATCTCGCATGAATCTATGGTCGTCCATTTGCCGTCTGCAAAACTTTTCAGATATACATTCGAGCCATCAAAGAAATTACACGTGTTGCCTTTTACAAGATACTCATTATTGCACGACAATGTAAATATTGTTGAGATGAAAAAGAATGATGTAAATAGCAACTTGTTCATTGTAGTCTTGTCTTATTTCTTGCCGCTAATATAGGATATCTGTTTTTTTGTTCCAAGAGTGACGGGCATATTTGTTCAATAATTATGAAGTTATAACATTTAGTAACTGAAAAATTAAGGTGTCTGCTTTTTTTAATGTATCTTCGCGTTGGATATTTTATACAGAGAAATGTATTTGTAAATTATAAAAGAAACTAACTATGAAGAAATTTATTTTATCATTGATTGTTGCGTTGACAGTTGCACCTGCACAGATATTTGCAGATGAAGGCATGTGGCTGTTACAGCTTATGCGCAGTCAGAATCTCGAGGAGCAGATGCGCAAATTGGGTCTTGAGATATCTGTAGACGAGATATATTCTCCAGCTACTCCATCATTGAAAGATGCTATTGGTATCTTTGGTGGCGGATGTACCGGTGAAATTGTATCACCCAATGGCTTGGTGTTTACGAACCATCATTGCGGATATAGTTATATACAACAACTCAGCTCGCTCGAGCACAACTATCTTAAGGATGGATTCTGGTCACAGAGCTATGCCGAGGAACTGCCTTGTGAAGATATAAATTTTACTTTTGTCTCTCAGATAAAGGATGTGACCGATGTAATAGAGAAACGTATAGCTGATGGTAAGATGACTCTTGACCAGAGCTTCTCGGCGGTTGCTTTAAGATCTGTGGCTGAGGAACTTTTTGCCGCTGACAATGTTGAAGGTAAGAAATATCTTACAGCAGAACTGAAACCTTATTTCGAGGGAAACAAATACTATCTTGTATATTATAAGAGATATCCGGATGTACGTCTGGTGGCTACACCTCCATCGTCTGTGGGAAAATTCGGTGGCGAGACTGATAACTGGATGTGGCCACGTCATACAGGTGACTTCTCTGTTTTCCGTGTCTATGCCGATGCAGATGGTAATCCGGCTCCATACAGCCCCGAGAATAAGCCTTTAAGTACTCCCAAATACCTCAATATCTCACTTGTAGGTTTTGAACCAGGAGATTATACTATGATAATGGGATTCCCAGGAAGTACATATCGTTTCCTTACAAGTGGTGAGGTGGAGAACCGTATGCATGCAAGTAACGAGCCCCGTATTGCAATGCGTGATGCTGCTCTTAGAATTCTTCGTGAAGAGATGTCCAAAAGCGAGGCTGTAAATATACAGTATGCCGATAAGCTGGCCCGTATAAGTAACTATTGGAAGAATTCTATTGGAATGAACAAGGCTATCGTCGACAATAAGGTTGTTGAGAAGAAACTTGCCAATGAGGCACAGTTTATGCAGTTTGCACAAGGCGCATCAAATGAAAAGTATAAGAGTGTTGTTGCCGATATCAACAAGCTTGTTAAGGAGAATAGCCGAATGGTATATCTCATGACATTGACAAGTGAGCTTATAATGAATGTCGAGTTTATTTATCGCAACCTTAACTCTGGTGTAAAAGATGTTGTGGCTACTCCCGAGAAGGTATCTGAGACATTACCAAAGATTTATGATTGGTTGCATAACCGTGACTATAACCATGAGGTTGACCGTCGTATCGCAAAGTCTGTGATACCCTGTTTCTTATCGCTTACAACCGAACAGGAACGTCCCGAACGTCTTAATAAGATTATAAAGAAATACAAGGGCGATGTTGATAGCTATATAGACTATGTATATGATAACTCTATATTGAGCAATAAAAAGAACTTTGACAAGTTTATGAAGAAACCCTCGCTGAAGAAACTCGATAAGGACCCGGGCATGCAGCTTCGCGATATGGTATTCGAAATGTATATGGGATTGGCCGAGAAGAACAGAGCTTATGCAGCGGTCTTGAATCCGCTTCACAAGACCTATCTTGCCGGTATCCTTGAAATGGCTCAGGGCAAGCCTGTCGCTCCCGATGCTAACTTTACAATGCGTCTTACTTATGGAACAGTCAAGGCTTATGAGCCACGTGATGGTGTAACATATAAATATTATACAACCCTAAAGGGAGTTATGGAGAAAGAGGATCCCAATAATGCCGAGTTCGTTGTTCCTACAGAGTTGAAGAGACTGTATGAAACAAAAGATTTCGGACAGTATGCTCTGCCTAATGGCGAGATGCCGGTAGCCTTCTTATCTACAAATGATATTACCGGTGATAATAGTGGTAGTGGTGTACTAAATTCGCGTGGCGAACTTATCGGACTGGCTTTTGACGGCAACTGGGAGTCTTTGAGTGGTGATATAGCTTTCGATGATAATCTACAGCGTTGCATCAATGTTGATGTACGTTATGTTTTGTTCGTGATCGAGAAATTGGGTAATTGCAAGAGATTGATTGACGAGATGACAATTGTGAAGTAATATAATCTTCTTTGATATAAAAACTATAGGTCGCAAAATATTTTGCGACCTATAGTTTTTATATCAAATCCTTTACTTATTCTTTTCAATCTCTTGTGGTATACGGTATGCAGTGTATAATTCGAGTATAGCTCCTATAAACATTGCCACTATCCATTCGTTGCGTATATGAGTAAACATCAGAACTCCGGCTGCAACTAGGCATATACCTCCCAATTGCTGTTGGAATACCAAGCGTCTCATTACAAAGTCCCCTCCTCTGTAGCGCCCTATGAACTGCATTGTAGCCATAAGCAATGCTCCCATTGTATAGATATATGGTGCATAGATAGGAAATGATAGTTTCATTATAGCGCCGATAAGAAGCACTACTGCTCCAAGTTTATACAGTGTATCTACAATCTTCATTCTATAATATTTAATCCTCTATAATAAAGATATCCTCGTTTTCAAGGTGCATGCCGTATTTTTCGCGTGCGACTTTTTCCATTACATCGACATCCTTGTCCAATTCATCAATCTTCTTAACAAGCTCGTCATGTTGTTCCTTGAGGTCACTTATCTCCGATTTTAATGTGATAATCTCTCTTTGGTTATGGAAATGCTTAATGAGGTTGTTCTCGTCGAACAAAATTAGTATGGCAAGGAAGGCTAATGTGACAAACAGGTACTTATGTTTGCCAATCCATTTGATTATATCTCCTATGCTGTCGTTCATTACTATAATATTTACCTTGCGAAGATAGAAAAAAAACTCTACATGACACACATATTCCCTTATTTCTTATTATCTTTGAATTCACTATCTAAAGATGGTATTATAAAAAGAATTACAGAATAATATGGAGAATTATATAGTTTCGGCACGTAAATATCGTCCTGATACATTTGAATCGGTTGTGGCGCAAAAGGCTCTTACTACAACTCTGAAGAATGCCATCCTTAGTGGCAAACTGGCTCATGCATATCTTTTTTGTGGTCCAAGAGGTGTCGGCAAGACAACTTGTGCCCGTATTTTTGCCAAGACTATAAATTGTGAACATCCTACAGCTGATGGAGAACCATGTAATAATTGTGAATCGTGTGTTTCGTTCAACCAGCAGCGCTCCTATTCAATATATGAACTTGATGCAGCAAGTAATAATTCTGTAGATGAAATACGTTCTTTAAATGAGCAGGTGAGGATTCCGCCACAATTGGGACGTTATAAGGTGTATATAATTGATGAGGTTCACATGTTATCACAGGCCGCCTTTAATGCTTTCTTGAAGACTCTGGAGGAACCGCCTGCGCATGCTATTTTCATACTTGCCACAACAGAGAAACATAAAATAATACCGACTATCCTTTCCCGATGTCAGATATACGATTTTAGTCGCATTGAGAGTGTTGATATTATATCACATCTTCAGGGAATTGCTAAGAACGAAGGTATAAATGCCGAACATGAGGCGTTACGTATTGTAGCACAGAAGTCGGATGGATGTATGCGTGATGCATTGTCGCTTTTCGATCAGATGGTGAGTTTTACACAGGGCGACCTTACATATGCCAAGGTAATTGAGAGCCTGAACGTTCTCGATTATGATTTTTATTTTCGTTTTACCGATTACATGTTGTCGGGAAAAACATCACATGCGCTGTTGCTATTTAATGATATCCTGTCAAAAGGCTTCGAAGGTAATATCTTTATAGAGGGTCTGGCATCGCATTTTCGCGATCTTCTGGTTGCAAGTGATGAAGTAACAATACCTCTGTTCGAAGGGGATCAGGAATTGTGTGCTCGTTATACAGCACAGGCTAGATCTATTGCCTCCAAAAAACTATTCAAAGCGATAAAGCTCTGCAACGACTGCAGCATGAACTATCGTTTGAGTCGCAATAAACGTCTATTGGTGGAACTTACTATTATTCAGCTTACTCAGCTCTCCTCAGATGATTCTGAGGAGGCCGGTGGGCATGGCCCTAAGCAGCTGAAACCAATATTTAACAAACAACAAGAGGTGCCGGTGGCACCTGCGGCGCAAGCCAATGTATCAAATATAAAATCTTCTCAGGCTGTTGTCGAACAGCCTAAGATGGTTGTAGACTCTCCTATTGTAACATCACAGCCCAAAGAAAAACCAAAGGTGGTAAGTGGTCGCCCCGAATCTTTACGTGTACAACCACAGGGAAAAACTACTTTAGGTATGTTCCGTTCTACAATGAGTGCGCAGAAGTCTGATACTGCTCCTATAATTAATAAAGTGAATATAGAGGTTGCTGTATCCGATACTGAGCAGAAACGTAAATATATATCAGACGAAGAGCTCTCGCGTGCGTGGATGTCATTTGCGCTTTCTTTGCCCGAAAATGAGAGGGCTCTTGCCGATAGAATGAAAATTATGCATCCGGTGATGCATGATGAGAACTCATTTGATATATCTGTAGATAATCAGTTGGTGGCAGATATGTTTGATAAAGAGTCGAAACGGATAATTGAGGGTTTGGCAGATGGACTCGGCGGTGTACGTCTCCGCATGGGTGTTACTGTAAACAAGGTTGTCGTGCAACGCCGTGTGTATGACCGTACAAAGCAGTTCGAGATGCTTAAGGAGAAAAACCCTGTTATAGGGAAGTTGCGCGAGGCTTTAGGACTAGAATTATCTTAGCTCTTTTATTCTTTCCATTGCCTCTTTAGCGGCATGCTGTTGGCTCTCCTTTTTAGAGAACCCGATTCCTGTACCATAGGAGTCTCCATCTATGAGTACCTCACTTGTGAATAGATAGTCGCTGTTCTGTTTCTCTTCGCTGATAAGATTGAAAGTAACTTCGCGGTGTTCTTTTTGTGACCATTCTATAAGCGAACTCTTATAGTTGTTGTCGGCCTTTATCATATCTTCTATACTGCAATCATCGGTAAATACTTTTTCTTGGACAAATCTCAGACAGTAGTCGTATCCTCTGTCAATGTAGATGGCGCCTATAAGTGCTTCGAATGCATTGCCATATATATTGGTGTTATGGTGCTGCCCTTTGTTGGTACTCTCTATCAGTTTGTCGAGGCCTATTCTTGTGGCTATCTTGTTAAGGCTTTCACGGCAAACAAGCTTGCTTCTCGACTTGGATAGGAATCCTTCCCTTTGATTACGGAACTTCTTGTATAGGAAATCTGATGCTACGGAACTCAGTATTGAGTCACCTAAGAATTCCAGTCTTTCGTTGTTGCACAGTTTTTTGTTATGTCCCGAGCTGTATGAGCTATGTGTGAAGGCGGTTTGATATGGACGCAGATTGTAGGGTAAAAATCCCAATATCTCATATAGCAAAGAGTAAGACTCTTTGTCCTTACGTATGAACAAGAGTCTTACTCTATCTTTAAGTCTATTAAAAACTTTATTAGTCTTCAATTTTCTTGAATGCTATACATGCGTTATGACCACCGAAACCGAAAGTGTTGGAGATGGCTACTTTAATCTCTCTCTTCTGTGCTTTGTTGAAGGTGAAGTTAAGACTGTAGTCTATTTCGGGGTCTTCGTCACCTTCTTCAAAATTTATAGTAGGAGGTACTATGTTGTTTACCATCGCAAGAATGGTTAGGACAGCTTCAAGTGCGCCTGCTGCTCCAAGAAGGTGCCCTGTCATGGATTTTGTAGAGCTTATATTAAGTTCGTAGGCATGTTTGCCAAACAAACTCTTTATGGCCTTTACCTCTGCGATGTCGCCGGCATATGTAGATGTTCCATGAACATTTATGTAGTCTACATCCTCAGGCTTTAAGCCTCCTTCCTCTATTGCATTCTGCATTACACGTGTTGCACCATCACCCTCGGGGTGGGGCGCTGTCATGTGGTGTGCATCTGCTGTAAGTCCTGAACCGGCAATCTCGGCATATATCTTTGCACCACGTGCAATGGCATGTTCGTACTCTTCAAGCACCAGGCACGCTGCACCCTCGCCAATAACAAAACCATCGCGGCTCTTGCTGAATGGACGTGAGGCCTTCTGAGGATCATCGTTGCGCACTGATAGCGCATGCATGGCATTGAAACCACCAACGCCGGTTGGACATATTGCAGCCTCGGAACCACCTGCAAGCATTATGTCTGCACGTCCCAGACGAATCTGATCATATGCGTCTATAATGGCATTCGATGCCGATGCACATGCCGATGTCGTGACATAATTTGGGCCTTTAAGACCATATTTTATCGATATAATACCGGTTGTCATGTCCGATATCATCTTTGTGATAAGGAATGGTGAAAAACGTGGCCCCTTCTCCGGGTTCTGGAAGTAGGGTTCTAGCTCATCTTCGAGAGCTCGTATACCTCCAATTCCTTCACCGTAAACAACTCCTATACGGTTACAGTCCTCTTTTTCGAAATCAATCCCACTGTCTGTTATTGCTTGTATAGCCGAGTCTACTCCATAGTGTGTATCTGTGTCGAACTTGCGTGCATCACGACCCATGTGCGCCTTGGAATCGAACTCTTTAACCTCACAAGCAAATCTTGTTTTGAATTGAGTGGCGTCAAAATGAGTAATAGGTCCTGCTCCACTTACTCCGTTTACGGCATTCTCCCAAATTGTGGGAATATCATTACCGATAGGACAAATAGCTCCAAGACCTGTTACAACTACTCTTCTGGATTTCATCAAATGAGAATAGTTAGATTATATGAATGTTTGTTGTAGAAAGATTACTTTTCAGCAACAGCTTTCTCTACAAACTTAACAGCATCACCTACTGTTGCGATGTTCTCTGCCTGCTCCTCGGGGATTGAGATACCGAACTCGTCCTCGATCTCCATGATGAGCTCTACTCTATCCAAAGAGTCTGCGCTAAGGTCATTTGTAAAACTTGCTTCTGAAGTTACCTGTGACTCCATAACGCCAAACTTCTCAACGATAATCTGCTTTACTCTTGCTTCAATTTCTGACATAGTTGTATAATTTTAGTATTATAAATTGTTAGATGGGGCAAAATTATTACAAAAAATATAAACTACCAAGTTTTTTACCAAAAATTAATGCTGCTTTTTGCACAAAAGCGATTTTTTGTGCAAAAATAAATGCTATGCAGCTACTGTTAAGGTACTTTGTGATTGTTGATGATAAATTGATATGCCGATGGCTCCCGTCTCAATATATAGTTGTTGCGCAAATCCTCGAAAGAGTCGGGTGAGGATTTTAGCAATGTTGTGTCATCGAGGGGGGAGTAGATCTTTAAATGGCCATCAAGTATGCTTTCTGCTACTATTAGTGGGTGCTGTGGCGTGGGTAATGCTGTTATAGGCAGGAGTGATGTATTTTTGCAGAAATCAGCAAATGCTTCAAGCACCATTCGGCTGGCATTCAGTTTCCCCTCTGCCGAATAACCCGCTATATGTGGGGTAGCTATATATGCTTTCTCTAGCAGTTTAAGATTTATGTTTGGCTCGTGTTCCCATACATCAATGGCTACATCTTCTATAATTCCTTTCTCAATAGCGTCGAGCAGGGCTTTGTTGTCTACCACTTCTCCTCGTGATGCGTTTATCAGCAGCTTGCAGTTTCTTAGTTTCTGCATAAATCTGCTATCTGCCAGATGCCAACTTGGGAAATCTCCGCTACGGTTAAGAGTTGTGTGGAATGTAATTACATTGCACGTTGCGGCAATTTCGTCCAGACTGCAAAAACCAGTCTCTCCTTTTGAGGCTCTTGGAGGGTCATTGAGCAAACACTTGATACCAATATTACCGGCCCATCGTGCAATACGACTGCCTATCTCGCCTACACCAACTATTCCCAATGTTATATCTTTGGCACAGTATCCTTTGCTTTTCATCCAACAAAATATTGATGACTCTACATATTGTAGTACGGCATTGGCATTGCATCCCGGGGCATTGGCCCAAACAATACCGTGCTCTTTGCAATACTCTTTGTCGATGTGGTCATATCCAATGGTTGCAGTACCTATGAAACGCACTGCAGTTCCGTCCAGCAATGATGCGTTGCATTTAGTACGTGTACGTACAAACAGTGCCTCAGCCTCTCTTAAATTTTCTCTGCTGATAGTATTTCCTGGCAATTCTGTTACAGAATGTCCCATTTTCACTAAAGTTTCCTTTATATAAGGTATCTTCTCATCTATTACTATCTTCATGGAATCCTCTCTATTATATATTTCGACGTAAATATAACCACTTTTTAGATATTCTTTTGCCAATATCGTAAACTTTAGTTAGATTTGCCAAAATAATATCATAAAAATGAGTAATATGAAAGCATTTACCGAGATTAGCTGGCCCATTTTTAACGAGGCTATTAACGATTATCACAAGACAGATAATGTGGATACTCCTATAAATAATCCTTATCCGTTAAAGAGTATCGAATATTATCTTTATCTTAAATGCTGGATAGACACAGTGCAGTGGCACTTCGAGGATATTATACGCGATCCGCAAATAGATCCGGTTGAGGCTCTTACACTTAAGCGTCGTATCGACAAGTCTAATCAGGATCGTACCGACCTTGTAGAACTAATAGACAGCTATTTCCTCGATTTATATAAGGATGTTAATGTAAGTGAGGAGGCAACAATAAATACCGAGAGCCCTGCATGGGCTGTAGACCGTTATTCTATTCTTTCGCTAAAGATTTATCACATGCGCGAGGAGGTAGAGCGTACAGATGTAAGCGAAGAGCATAGACAAAAATGTCAAGCCAAACTGGATGTGCTTTGCGAGCAATATAAGGATATGACAACTTCAATAGGACAGTTGCTGGATGATATTGCGGCTGGTCGCAAATATATGAAGGTGTATCGTCAAATGAAAATGTATAACGACCCCTCTTTGAATCCCGTACTCTATGGAGCCGGAAAGAAATAATAAGAAAGATGGGACTGTGCTTATAACTCGTTTCTCGGCGGTAGGTGATATTGCGATGACAATACCACTGCTTTATCCTTTAGCCGAGGCTTATCCTAATACTCGTTTTGTATTGGTAAGCCGTAAACGTTTTGGTCAGCTCCTTATAAACAAACCGGATAATCTCCTTTTTAAAGGTGTAGATGTGGATAACTATAAGGGGGTGGTGGGTTTAAGACGTCTGTTTAAGGAACTCAACGACGAGTTCTCTCCTACTGTTATGGCCGACCTGCACGATGTGTTGCGCACGAAAATCCTTCGCGTGTTTTTTGCACTCAATTGTGTAAAGACCGAGCATATTGTGAAAGGGCGTGTGCAGAAACGTCGTTTGACGAGCAGTAGAAATAGGTGCCGCGAACAGCTCACACCAACTTTTGAGCGTTACATTGATGTATTTACACGTCTTGGATATACCTTTGTGCCGGATTTTATATCCCTCTTCCAAACAAAAGCCGATATAAAAGATTTTTCGGATGTGTTACCGAAAAAGGGTAATGACAAGTGGGTGGGAATAGCTCCGTTTGCTCGTCACAGAGGTAAGATATATCCCTTGTCCAGGATGAAGAAAGTTGTTGAGTTGTTATCATCCGCCGGTAACATAAAGGTAATATGTTTTGGAAATGGCAGCGAAGAGGAGAGTGTTGTGAATGAATGGTGCCAAAACTACGATAATGTAATATCATTTATAGGCCGAAGCAATTTTGAAGGGGAGTTACGACTTATTTCTAATTTGGACTTAATGTTGTGTATGGACTCGGCAAATATGCATTTGGCATCATTAGTCGATACTCCTGCCGTTACTATATGGGGTGCAACATCGCCACTTGCCGGTTTCCTTGGCTGGAGACAGAATGTAGAGGATTGCATACAGTTGCAACTTGATTGTCGTCCGTGTTCTATCTTCGGTGACAAACCATGCCGTTTGGGTGATTATCGTTGTATGGAAATTCCTCCCGAAGAGGTGGCTGATAAGATATTGAAGAGAATTAATCTGTAATGGACAATAAAACAATACTACCTAAAAGAGACCCGATGGGGCGTGCTATTGCCGATTATCATGCCAATGGTTCTGCGGCAAAATTGCGTGTCCTCTCATCTATGTTTTATGAGGACGAAATACCGGTAGAGACTCTTTTTCGTTCTTATGATAAGATGCCTGTTCTTGAACAGTTTATGCTTGATACCGCAAAAGGGCGTATACTGGATGTGGGTGCGGGGTCGGGGTGTCACTCGGTTGAATTGATGAATCGTGGCCATGATGTAGTTGCAATTGATATATCGGAACTCTCTGTACAGGTTATGAAAGAGCGCGGAGTGGATGCTCGTATAATTAACTTTTTTGATGAGACCTTTTGTGAAAAGTTTGATACTATCTTGATGGCAATGAATGGCATCGGTATTGTCGGCAAGGTTGAGCATTTGCCAATGTTTTTCCGTTGTGTAAAAAGATTACTTGCTCCTGATGGACAGTTGTTGCTCGACTCATCCGATTTACGTTATCTCTTTGAGGATGAAGACGGTTCCTTTTCTGTTGATTTGGCTGCCGGATATTATGGTGAAGTCGATTTCGAGATGCGCTATAAAGGTGTAAAAGGCGAGCCATTCGATTGGTTATATGTAGACTATGATACATTGGAGTATTATGCTAATGAGGCCGGTCTGCAATGTGACAAGGTTAAAGAAGGCGAACATTATGATTATGTGGCATGTATAAGAAGAAAGAGCATCGGATGATGCTCTTTCTTCTTATACATGTTTGCTGTTATAGTTTCAACCATTGTGTTGGATTCAATTTCTCTTTTTCTTTTCTTAACTGGAACAGCATACGTGTGTGTCCCGATACATTCTGTGCAATATCTGCCAAAATGTCTCCTGCCTTGACCTTATCACCTGTCTTTACATATATCTTGTCTAACTGGCTGTATACCGAAATATAGTCACCATGCCTTATAAGTATAAATGCATAGTCGGCATTACGGAATATAGCTGTCACCTTACCCTCAAATATGCAACGTGCTTTGGCGCCATTCTCTCCTTGTAGCACAATTCCTCCGTTGTCTATCTGTACATTACCTTTTCCCATGACACCTTTATGTTTTCCAAATCCTGATACTATATGGTATGGTCCTGTAAGTGGTACTGGTAATTTGCCTTTGTTTTGTAGGAACGAACCGCTCATCTTCTTTACACCTTCGTTCTCGCGTGCAATAATCTCTTTCTCCTCGCTCTTTTTGGCCTGTTGCTCGCGTTTTCGTTGTGCCTCCAGTTCGCGTTCTATAATCCTGTCAATCTCTTTGTTGATATTGTTCAACTGCTTTTTCTGTCTGTTTAGTTCTTTCTGCACCTTGCTCGATTGACGTTTAAGGTCGGCGACAAGTTTGCGTTGCTCTTTTTCTAGTGATAGCAGATTGTTTTGCTCTTTCTGTCTCAGCCCGATGGCTCGGCTTTTGTCGGCCCTTATACTATCTGCATACGTGCGTTTTACAGCCAATTGTTGCACTTGCTCTTTAAGTTTGATACCCAGTTCCTTATGCGCATTCATGTATTCTTGCGTATAACGGTATCGGCGTATCATAGTATTAAAATCTTTGGCCGATACTATGAAAAATAATTTGTTTTGTAGTGTACCATAGCGCTGGGCACGTCGCAGGGATTGTGAATACTCCTCTTTTGTTTTATCTATGTTTTTCTTCCTCTCTTCTATTTCCGAGTCTATGCTCTTTATGGAGTCTTCAATGGCTCTCAATTCTTTGTTTAGTACATCAATAAGGGCCTTACGCTCTTTTATTTGTGCAGTAAGAAGCTCTATGTCCTGCATCTTGCTTTGTACATCTTTTTGTGACGAGCGCAGAATCTTCTCTTTTGCTGCTATCTGTTTCTGTATATTTTCAGCTTTCTTGCGCATATCATTGATGGAGTTTTGTGCATACAATGGCTTGCACAAATATAGTGCAAGCAGCAACAACAGGATATGCGTGATTTTAAATCTGTTCATCTATGGTTCTTAGTATGTAAAACTGCTTCCTCCCAAAAATTCACGTATTACAGATGTAGGAGGCAGTTCTGTGTCTTGCAAAGGTACAATATATTCCAGAATATTCAAAAGGTAGCGTGCTGTTGAATACTCAGGCCTGTTCTGAGGAACGCGACGCAGCAGTGGTTCGACGTGCGGCTTTAATACAGCAAGTTCGTAGAGCAATGCCGAGTTGAACATTATATCGGCATTCTCTTGGTATGGGAATATCCATTTCTCCTCACCTTCACGTACATCGGGCCAGCGTCTGATAGTCTCTATGGCTGAATAACCTCTGTATTTGTAGTCGCGTAACATACGTCGCAACAATCTGTTGTCTGAGGTCGCAATATAGTTATGGTAGTCAAGCTTTATCGATGTCAATGCCGATACATATATACGGTACTTCTCTTCGTCGGGAATTTGTGATGTAAGCATGGGGTTGAGTCCGTGTGTGCCTTCAATCACCAATACCATCTGTGGTGTCAATTTTATCTTGTTACCCAGAAACTCACGCTTGCCACTCTGGAAATTATAGTGCGGTAATTCAACCTCTTCCCGTGCAAGAATTCTGTTCAGTGACTCATTGAAATAGGGCAGGTCTATTGAGTATATAGATTCGAAGTCGTACTCTCCATCCTCCTTGCGTGGGGTGCTTACACGGTCAAGGAAAAAGTCATCGAGTGAGATGGCATATGGTTTCAGACCGCATGCCATAAGATGTACGCTCAATCGTTTGCTTGTAGTTGTCTTTCCCGAAGATGATGGTCCGGCAATGAGAACTACTCTTGAATTCCTTTTCTTTATTTCGTCTGCAATAAATGCTATACGTTTCTCTTGCAACGCTTCCGATACGTTTACGAGGTCTATACCGTGTCCCGAAAGAACTGCTTTGTTGAAGTCTCCGATTGTCTCCACGCCCATTACCTGATGCCAACGAAGACGCTCGGTGAAACGCTCCTGAAGTTTCTCTTGAGGAACTTTGTCTTCGAGTGACATAGGACGCTCTCTGTCGGGGATGCGTAACAAGACTCCTTCTCCGAACTTTTCTATTTCGAACAGTTTGATGTATCCTGTGGAAGGTAATAATCCACCATAGAAGTAGTCTATGTAATCGTCGAGCATATAGTAACTCGAATATAGCGAGTCGTAGGTTTCAAGAAGTTTCACCTTGTCGTTTCTGCCAATCTTGGAGAAAATCTCTATCGCCTCTGTTGTGTGGCAGTCAATACGTTTGAAATGAATGTCGCGCTCTATTATTGCATGCATATTTTCGCGTATAGCATCTACCTCCTTCTCTGTCAGTTCAGTCTCCATCCTGCAGTAATAACCGTTTGATATTGGGTTCTCGAAACGTACTGTTCGGCCGGGGAATAGCTCATGCATGGCTTTCATCATGACAAATGTAAGTGAGCGAACGTAGAGCCTCATTCCGGCATCTGATTTGATATCAAGAAACTCCACATCCTTATTGCGGTATATGCGGAACGAGAGTCCTGTTATCTCATTGTTAACTCTTGCAGCAATAGCATCGTATGGCATCTTCAAATCGAATGCTTTGTATACCTCAATAAGTGAAACTCCCGATTTGAAACTTTTGCTTTGTCCGTTGTTCTTGCAAAAAACAGTTATCATAATGAACCTCCTTTGTTAAATGCCTGATATGCGAAAATAGCTATAAATTCTTTTATTATCCATTAAATATCTGTTTTTTATATTAATTTAATAATCATCATTTGTGCAAGAGAAACAAATTGCTATTTTTGCAAGTAACCTATGTAAATTAATCAAGGATATATGGAGAAGAAGGCGCAGTATATAAAGAGTATAGAGATAGATTCGCTGTGGAGTAATCGTAAGCATGTTTATTGGGAACTGCGTCCCGATGTAAATATCCTCAGTGGAAACAACGGTGTGGGTAAGAGTACTATCATTAACCGTTCGGCTGCACATCTAAAGGTGATGCGTGAGAATGTTGTGACCCGCAATCCGCAGGAGGGGGTACATATAACATTCTATCCTCAGGATGCAACGACAATAACATTTGATGTAATAAGCAGTGTAGATAGGCCTATCGTGAGTAGCGAACTTATGGAAAAGGTCTCGGGTGTTGATGTGCGTACAGAACTCGATTGGCAGTTGTATAATCTGCAACGTCGTTTCTTGAATTATCAGGTAAATGTAGGCAATAAGATAATTGAATTGCTTACTTCCGGTAAAGATGAAGACCGCATATTGGCTGCGGAACTTACGAAGCCCAAGAAAACATTTCAGGACTTAGTGGATTCTCTGTTTGCTCCCACTGCAAAGACTGTCCTCAGGGATCGTAACGAGATTTTCTTTAGTCAATATGGTGAGGTTGTTTCGCCGTATCAGCTCTCCTCGGGCGAGAAACAGATGCTGGTAATAATGTTGACTGCATTGGTGCAGGAGTGTCGTCCGGCCGTCCTGTTTATGGATGAACCTGAAATTTCCCTGCATATAGAATGGCAGCAGCGCCTTATATCGTTGATACGTACATTGAACCCAAATGTCCAGATTATCCTATGTACCCATTCACCTGCTATTATAATGGACGGTTGGATGGATGCCGTAACAGAAATAGCCGAGATAGTTAAGGAGTAGTTTCCTATGAAAAGACTTGTCGAATATTTGAATTCGGGTTTTATTGAGGCTGCAAATGCTTTGAGACCCAAAGGCTCTAAGGTCCGTATCGTGGCCTATGTCGAGAGCTATGACGATGTATCTTTCTGGAGGTCGGTATTCGATGAGTACGAGAGTGATAAGTTTCATTTCGAGATTCTTCTTCCGGCACGCAAGAGTCTTACCAAAGGAAAGAAACGTGCGATGATGAATATGCTGGGTCAGGGTGTGGGAAAGAATATGATTGCTTGTGTAGATAGCGACTATGATTTTCTTATGCAAGGCGCCACATCCTCTTCCCGAGAACTTCTCAATAACAAATATGTATTGCACACATATGCTTATGCGATAGAGAATTTCAAGTGTTATTCGGCTTCTCTTAAACGGGTATGTGTACAAAGTACGCTGAACGATACCGATGTTCTGGATTTCGAGACCTATATGCAACTATATTCCCGTATCTGCTATCCTCTTTTCTTATGGAATATATTGCTATATCGCAATCACGATCTAAAGACAATGAGCATGCAGCGTTTCTGTGAGATTGTTCGCATAACATCATTTACACTATCTTCACCCGAACATTCACTCAAACAACTTGCTATGAGGGTCGAGCATGAGATATCAATCCTTAATAAACGTTTCCCGAATCTGTTATCCCAATACGAATCCATTAAAAAAGAGTTTGCAGCATTGGGAATATCGGATGATGAGACATATATGTATATACAGGGACATCATATGATGAACAGTGTGGTGTTACGTATACTGATTCCCATATGTCGATATCTTCGCAACAAGAGAGAAACCGATATTCAGCGTTTGGCATGTCACAGACAACAGATGGATAATGAACTCTCTTCTTACAGACATTCTCAATGTGATGTGGCGTTGATGCTAAGCAAGAATACCAACTATAAGGATGCCAAACAGTACAAATGGCTTAAAAGGGACATCGAAGAACTATTGTTATCGATAGAAGCCGACTTACGTAACAGATAAAACTCTATTGCCTGCGCCAGAATACAGGTGTAAGTAGCAGAAGTACTGCAAAGAACTCCAAGCGTCCAACCAACATTTGAAAACAGTAGAACCATTTTAAGGTATCGGGAAGTGTTGACATAGCATTTGCCGATGAATAATTACCCAATCCCGGACCTACATTGCTGACACTTGAGAGCGAGAGGCCGTATGCGTCCACAAGATTAAGACCGAATAACATATTGATGAAGATTCCCACAACTACCATTCCAACATACAACAATGTAAAGGCCATTACTGCCGACTGAATCTGCTCCGAGATAATCTTGCCGCCAAGTCTTACCGGTATAACAGCGTTAGGATGTACAATACGTTTAAACTCATTTTCCATAACACGTCCCAGGACTGCCACACGTATACTTTTCATTCCTCCTGTCGTCGAGCCCGAGCATGCACCTACAAACATAGCAGCACTTAATAGCAACCATAATACAGGTGTCCACTGTGAATAGTTTACTGTAGAGAATCCGGTTGTTGTGACAACTGATACCACTTGAAAGAGTGATGTCCTGAAAGAGCTCTCTACGCTCATATCCTCTGTAATATATAATCCGGTTCCTATTGCTAAAGTGAATACGGCCATAACCATTATATATGTCCTGAACTCGGCATCGCGGAACAGTTCTTGCGGACGCCTCTTGAACATCGCAAGATATAGTAGTGAGAAACTTGTTCCTCCCATTATCATGAATACTGTAATGATGTACTCTATGGTTGGAGAATTGAATGATGATATACCATCGGACTTGGTAGATATTCCACCAGTCGACATTGTGGACATTGCATGACATATAGCATCAAAATACCCCATGCCTGCCAGTTTAAGGCAAATGGCCTCAAGGAGTGTCAAACATACATATATTGTCATAATCCATCGTGCCGTAACAGATATTCGCGGATGTAGTTTGGCGCGTGCAATGCCTATTGTCTCGGCGGCAAACAGATGTAGGTCGCCAAGTCCGAAAATAGGTAATACGGCTACAGTGAAGAAGACTATTCCCAGACCTCCTATCCATTGTGTCATAATACGCCAAAAGACCAGACTGCGTGGGAATTCATCAAAGTCTACAACGACAGAGGCGCCGGTTGTGGTAAATCCGGCCATTGTCTCGAAAAAGGCATCGGTAATGGAGGGTATATAACCGCTTATGTAATATGGCATGGCTCCATATAGTGAAAAGATGACCCAACATAGCGTTACGACTATATATCCATCTTTTCTCGATATGTTACGCTCCTTGTTGTATCCTATATATGTTAGCAACAATCCGCTACCGACAAGTGCAGCTATTGTATATATGTATGCACTCAGTATGTTCTGCTCGTTATAATATAACGATAGCGCCACGCTGCATGTGAGAAACAGTGCTTCGAGCTGCAACAGCAGGCCTATGATACGTAATATTACTTTTGGGTGTAACATCAGTTAAAATATTTCTCCAGTTTCTTAAGTACATGCTCAAGGCAGAATACAATTACATGATCTTCGGCTTGTATCATAGTGTTACCGCTTACATGTAATCCCTCACCGTTGCGTATAAGGCCGCCGATGTTGGCTCCGTTCGGTAATCCCAACTCCTTTACAGGTTTTCTGGTTATGTATGCACCTTCACGTACAGGGAACTCGACAACTACGGCATTAATGAAAGTAAGGCATTTTACACTTGATACATCTGTCTTCAGCATCATCTGGAAGATGTTGCTTGCCGCAAGTTTTTTCTTGTTTATAACCGAGCCTATATCCATATTCTCGGCCATTGAGATGTAGTCTATATTTTCAATCTCTGCAACAGTACGTTTTACTCCTGCACGCTTTGCCGACAGACAGGCCAGGATATTGGTCTCCGAGTTGTCGCTTAGTGCAATGAAGGCGTCGGTATCGTGTATACCCTCGCTGACAAGAAGCTCGGGGTCACGTGCATCTCCGTTGATTATCATTATGCTGTCATCGACAAGCTCTACAAGACGGCGACAACGTTTCATGTCGCTCTCTATAATTTTGACATGTACCTTGTTAGAGATAAGATTGGCTGTACGTACTGCTATGCGTCCTCCTCCCATCATTATAATGCTGCGTACCTCTGTGTAGTTCTCTTTGCCGCATATCGTACGTATGTATGGAATTTTGTCCTTCGTTGTCATGAAACATACGAGGTCATCGGCCTCTATTATATCATTGCCTCGCGGAATTATTGTGATGTCACCACGTTGCAATGCTACAATATGGTAGGGTATGTCCCTTGAGAGTTCTCTGAATGGAATGTTTATTATTGTAGAGTTGGCTCTCACCTTTACTCCAATCATCACAAGAGCACCATCTCCGAATTCGAGTAACTGTCTAATCCAACTATACTTTATTCCGGTTGCAATCTCTTCAGCAGCAAGCTGTTCCGGGTATATGAGCGAGTTTACTCCAAGTGATTCGAAATAGGCCTTGTTCTTCGGTTGCAAATATTCATAGTTGTCAATACGTGCAATTGTCTTCTTTGCACCCAGATAGTGTGCCAGAATACATGCTGTAATGTTTGAACTCTCGTCGGGAGTGACTGCTACAAATAGGTCGGTAGAGTCTGCACCGGCTGCCTCCAGGTCGCTTATACGTGTAGGCAGACCTACCATTGCCTTGAGATCGAACATTGATTCCATCTTGCCCAATCGCTCCTCGTGCTCGTCCATGAGCACTACGTTTTCATTCTCCTCGGAGAGCATTTTGGCCAGGTGTGTACCTACTGCACCTGCACCTACGATGACAATCTTCATAAACCTTTATCTTGCAGTTTCAAAATCTTCTCTAGTACCGAATCGTTGTCCATGCCACATGAACGGTATAATTCTTGTGTGGTACCATGTTCAACAAAGCGGTCGGGAATACCTATACATACTATTTGTGGTTTATAACCGTTCTGTTGCATGAATTCTGTGACAGCCGAACCCATGCCACCGGCTATTACTCCATCTTCTATTGTAACGATCTTGTTGAATTTTTCTCCTATACTATGCAATAGGTTTGTATCAAGAGGTTTAAGGAAACGTATGTCGTAGTGTGCAACACTTACACCCTTTTCTGCAGCTTTGTCAATTACGCTTTCCATCATCTTGCCTATAGGACCAATAGTAATAAATGCAATATCCTTGCCTTCTCTTAATATACGTCCTGTGCCAACCTCTATCTCCTCAAGGGGACAGCGCCAATCTGATAGTGCGCCTTTCCCTCGTGGGTATCGTATGACAAAGGTTCCCTTGTCTGGCAGTTGTGCAGTGTACATCAGACGGCGCAACTCGTGCTCGTCATATGGCGATGCAATTGTAATATTGGGTATAGGACGCAGGTATGCGAGGTCAAATGCTCCATGATGTGTAGGTCCGTCCTCACCAACAATACCGGCCCTGTCGAGGCACAAGACCATGTTTACGCGCTGCAAGGCTGCATCGTGTATAAGGTTGTCGTAGCCGCGTTGCATGAATGAAGAGTATATGTTGCAGAAAGGCATTGTGTCGCCTTTCGCCAATCCTGCCGAGAATGTTACGGCATGTCCTTCGGCTATTCCTACGTCAAATACACGTTGTGGCATCTCCTTGCTCAGTATATTCATCGAACATCCTGTAGGCATGGCCGGGGTGATGCCCACAATCTTGTCGTTTTTGCGTGCAAGTTCCAAGAGTGTCTCGCCAAAGACATCCTGAAAACGTGGAATACCATTGTCCGACAAGATTCTCTCTCCACTTTCAGGGTCGAACAATCCCGGCTGATGCCATACTGTAGCATTCTTCTCTGCCGGCTTGTATCCCTTGCCTTTTGTAGTGTGGATATGCACCATTTTAGGCCCTTTCATATCTTTTACCAACCTGAATACCCTTACAAGTTCTAGTACATCATGTCCGTCAATAGGACCGAAATAACGGGTACACATACCGTCAAAGATATTTTGTTGCCTATATAGCATGGCCTTAAGTCCATTGTTGAAA
The DNA here is from genome assembly GCA_017507105.1 of Bacteroidaceae bacterium. Classification (GTDB taxonomy): domain Bacteria; phylum Bacteroidota; class Bacteroidia; order Bacteroidales; family Bacteroidaceae; genus HGM04593. The sequence continues at coordinate 25,568 of JAFWBM010000047.1, read as the reverse complement.
CGGGTAAGGCTGTTGGCACGTCTGCGGTTCAGTATGCCTAACTCCGTAAGCCCACGAGCCAGTTTATGTCTAATTTTGTTGTATAGCTTGGAAGAGTGCATGGATATGAGCAGTTGGCTCATTCCACCTACACTCTTGTCGATAGACATGTTATTGTCGTTAAGTATTATAAGCAGGTTGTTCGGTGTTGTAGAGACATTGTTAAGACCTTCATATGCAAGTCCTCCACTCATGGAACCGTCTCCAATGACAGCTACTATATGCTCTTTGCTTTTCTTTATTTCTGCAGCGACGGCAAGTCCCAAGGCTGCCGAAATGGAGTTTGATGCGTGTCCTGCTACAAAAGCATCGTATTGGCTCTCATCGGGTGATGGAAAAGGCTTAATACCTCCGAATTTGCGGTTGGTGTGGAAACGCTCTCTTCGTCCGGTGAGTATCTTGTGACCATATGCCTGATGACCGACATCCCATACTATCTTATCATTCGGGGTGTCGAATACATAGTGGAGTGCTACGGTAAACTCTATGCTGCATAGGCTAGATGCAAAATGTCCGGGATTCTGTGATAATGATTCTATTATAAATTCCCTAAGTTCGCTGCATACTTGTGGCAACTCCTTTTCGGACAATTGTCTCAGGTCCGAAGGCTGGTCTATTTTACTTAATAATGGAAATCTGTTATCCTTAGTCATACCTATAAATATGCGTTGCACATATTAGAGATTGTTTGAATTTATGCAATATATATATTATGGCAAACTATTTTTACTATATAAATATAATTGAAATAAATTAAAACAACTTCTTAAATATTTTGCGAATATACAATAATAAATTGAAGAGGTTGCTTATTTTTGCACAAAATAAATTTTATAAAAAGAGAATGCGCTTTAAAACAGATGTTACATTACCGATTGGAAAGATAGAGATATCGCACTCGACAAAGATAATGCTGCTTGGTTCGTGCTTTGCTCAGAACATGGGTATGCGATTGAAAGAGTATAAGTTCGATGTGGATGTCAATCCTTTCGGCATATTGTATAATCCGTTCTCTTTGTCAGTGGCATTGCAGCGTATTATAGATTGTGAACTTATAATGCCCTCGTCGTCATGCATGATACAACACAACGGTTTATGGCATAGCCTCATGCATCATGGGGACTTCTCTTCCGAAAATGCAGACGAGGTTGTGGCTTCTGTCAACAAGAGAATAGAAAGTGCCCATGACATGTTGCCTTCTCTGGATTTATTGATGCTTACTTTCGGAACGGCATATGTATATCGTAACATTAACGATGGTAAGGTTGTAGGTAATTGTCATAAACTGCCTCAAAAGATGTTCAGTCGCGAACTCTTGTCGGTGGAAGAGATTGTGAATGAGATATCGGGTCTGATAGAGAAACTTAAAGAGGTTTCCCGTTCGGCAAGGATAATGTTTACAATAAGTCCAATACGTCATTTGCGCGATGGTGCACACGATAATCAGGTGAGTAAAGCAACCTTGCTGCTTGCAGTCGAGGAACTGAAACGCAACTTCCCTGAGCAGGTGTTGTACTTCCCTTCATACGAGATAATGCTCGATGAGTTGCGTGACTACCGTTTCTATGCCGATGATATGGTGCATCCATCGTCATTGGCGCAAGATTATATCTGGGAGTGTTTTGCCTCTTCATTCTTCTCGCAGCGTACGGCGGGGTTGAATATAGAGATAGGTGAGATAACAAAAGCGCTCGCGCACCGTCCAAACAATCCATCATCGCCCGAGTATAAGGCGTTTATAAATAAAATATTAATGAAAGTTAAGAGTCTTGTAGAGAGTAACCCCTTTATGGACTTTAAAAATGAAATAGAAAGATGCAATACTCTGTTGAACATATAGCTGCTATTCTAAAGGCTCCTCTTCATGGGCACGCACCGGATAATCGTGTAACAAGATTGCTTACCGACAGTCGCTCACTGACTTTCCCCGAGGAGACACTCTTTTTTGCCATTGTAACAAAACATGGTGATGGCCACAGATACATCCCTGAACTATATGCCAGGGGAGTGCGTAATTTTGTGGTAAGCAGTTCATGTGAATATGAAGAGTATCCCGATGCCAATTTCATAGAGGTCTCCGATGCACTTTCGGCGTTGCAACGGCTTGCGGCGCATCATCGTTCCAAATTCAATATTCCGGTGGTTGGTATCACCGGCAGTGATGGAAAAACAATTGTAAAAGAGTGGTTATATCAGCTTACATCCGGAAAATACAGTGTCACACGTTCGCCCCGAAGCTATAATTCCCAGATAGGTGTTCCTTTGTCGGTGTGGATGCTCGGCAAGCAGACAACATTGGGTATATTCGAGGCCGGAATATCGCAACCTAATGAGATGGGCAGATTACAGAATATAATATCACCGACAATAGGTGTGCTTACAAATATAAGTAACGCCCATCAAGAGAATTTTTCTACATTACAAGATAAGTGTGACGATAAACTGCAGTTGTTCAAGGAGTGTGATGTACTTATCTATAATGGCGACAATCCCATTCTTGTAAATTGTGTAAATCGTGCAATGTTAGGTTCGCGTGAGATAGCTTGGTCCAAGGTGGATGCCGAACGTCCACTCTTCATACGTTCGATAGAGAAAGATACCTCGGGTACGACTATTCGTTATCGGTATCTGTCGTTCGACAATAGTTATCGTATACCATTCCTTGATGATGCATCGATAGAGGACTCTATAAACTGTTTGGCAACAGCTCTCTACTTGATGATATCTCCCGAGACCATTGCCGAACGTATGGCCCAGCTGGAGCCTGTTGCCATGCGTCTCGAGGTAAAAGAGGGCAAGAACGGATGTATGCTCATAAATGATAGCTATAATTCGGATATCGCATCGCTTGATATTGCTCTCGATTTTTTAGAGCGTCGTTGCAATACGTTACCTCAGCATAAGCGTACACTTATCTTAGGCGATATAAAGCAGACAGGAATGTCGGCTCGCTCTCTATATCGTATTGTGGCCCAATATATAGGCAAAAGGAATATAGACAGGCTTATTGGTATAGGCAAGGGAATCAGTAGTGAGCAAGAACGTTTTTCTCGATTAGGAATAGATGTCAGTTTCTTTTCCGATACCGAGTCGTTTATACACTCTTTGACCGACAACACTTTCCAAAACGAAGCAATCCTTATAAAGGGCTCGCGCTCATTGCACTTCGAGGTAATTGCCGAAATGCTCGAGGAGAAGGTTCACCAGACAATACTTGAGGTTAATCTGAGTGCACTTAGGAATAATCTCAACCACTATCGTAATACTCTTGCAAAAGGTGTAAAGACAGTCTGTATGGTTAAGGCATCTGCTTATGGAGCAGGTGCTCTTGAGGTAGCCCGTACTTTGCAGGAGTGTAATGTGGATTATCTTGCGGTGGCTGTTGCCGATGAAGGCGCAGAGTTGCGTACCGATGGAATAACCACAGGAATAATAGTGATGAATCCCGAGCCTAGTTCTTTCCGTACGCTTTTCAGTAACAAACTGGAACCGGAAGTCTATAGTTTCGGAATGTTGAATATGCTTCTTCAGGCTGCCGGACGTGAAGGAATTACAGATTATCCTATTCATATAAAGATAGACACAGGCATGCACCGTCTTGGTTTTATGCCTCATGAAGTGCCGCAGCTTATAGAGGTACTTCAACGGCAGAATACGCTCACTCCACGCTCTGTATTTTCACATTTTGCAGGTAGTGACAGTGAACAATTCGACGATTTCTCAACAAAACAGATGGAACTGTTCAACAGTGCTGCATCGCAGTTACAAGAGGCTTTTCCGCATCATATATTGCGTCATATATGTAACAGTGCCGCTACTGAGCGTTTTGTTGACAGGCAGTGCGATATGGTACGTCTTGGAATAGGGCTGTATGGCGTCTCTCCAATGGGTGGTGATGCAGCGCTACATCCTATCTCTACATTGAAAACAATAATATTGCAGATTCGTGAGGTGCCGGCTGGTGAGACTGTAGGTTATAGCCGTCGGGGTGCAGTTACCCGTCCTTCCCGTATTGCAGCCCTGCCTATAGGATATGCCGATGGACTTAATCGTCGTTTTGGCAATGGAAACGGATATTGCATCATTGCCGGTAAAAAGGCTCGCTATGTCGGAAATATATGTATGGATGTATGTATGGTGGATGTCACAGATATAGATTGTAAAGAGGGCGATGAGGTGGAAATCTTTGGAAGTAACCTTTCTGTAGAGCTGTTGGCACAATGGATAGATACAATTCCTTACGAAATTCTTACATCAGTTTCGGGTAGAATTAAGAGGGTCTATTTCAGCGACTGATTTTATCTTTTTTCATTTCTTAATAAACAAATTCCTTTTTTGGCTGTTAATATATTATTACAGTAAAAAAACAGCTAAAATTGGACACTGCAAAGTTTAGAAGAGATCTGCTTGAAGTGCAGTCCGAACTGCAAAGGTTTGCATTCAAACTGACAGCAGATAAAGAAGAGGCGAATGATTTGTTGCAGGAGACATCTTTAAAGGCTCTCGATAACATGGATAAGTATATCCCTGATACAAATTTCAAAGGTTGGGTATATACCATCATGCGCAATATTTTCATCAATAGTTATCGTAAGATTGTGCGCGACCAGACTTTTGTCGACAAGACCGACAATCTTTATCATCTGAATCAGGTATGCGAGTTCGAGAATTATAGTACCGAAAACAATTATGACAGTAAGGAGATATATAAAGTCCTTAACTCATTACCCAAGGAGTACCGCATACCGTTCATGATGCATCTGTCGGGATTTAAGTATCGTGAGATTGCCGAGAGACTTTCGTTGCCGCTGGGTACAGTTAAGAGTCGTATATTTTTCACACGTCAGCATCTTCAGCAACTGCTAAAGGACTTCAGATAGCCGGACAATAGAGTAAAATATCACAGCATTGCCATCTCTTTTTGATTTTATATCCTGATTTTGATTTTTTATCATTATCTTCGCATCTTAGATGCGAAACAGACATAAGGATATAAACAACATATTATGGAAAATAGACTGATGATATATAATACGCTGACGCGTAAGAAAGAACTTTTTGAGCCCTTACATGCTCCTAATGTCGGATTGTATGTATGTGGTCCTACTGTATACGGTGATGCCCATCTGGGACATGCCCGTCCGGCAATAACATTCGATGTCTTGTTCCGATATCTAACTAATATCGGTTATAAAGTACGTTATGTGCGTAATATCACAGATGTTGGCCATCTTGAGCACGATGCCGATGAGGGCGAGGATAAGATAGCAAAGAAGGCTCGTCTAGAGCAACTGGAGCCAATGGAGGTTGTACAACACTACACTCTGCGTTATCATAAAGCGATGGAGGCTCTTAATGTGCTTCCTCCCAGTATTGAGCCTCATGCGTCAGGCCATATAATAGAGCAGATAGAACTAGTCAAGGAGATTCTTGACAATGGCTATGCATATGAGAGCGAGGGCTCGGTATATTTCGACGTTGCCAAATACGACAAGGACCATAAGTACGGTGTCTTGTCGGGCCGCAATCTTGATGATGTGCTGAACACGACACGTGAACTTGACGGGCAGAATGAGAAACGTAATCCTGCCGATTTTGCATTGTGGAAATGTGCACAGCCCCAGCACATAATGCGCTGGCCTTCACCTTGGAGTGATGGTTTTCCGGGTTGGCATTGCGAGTGTACTGCAATGGGCCGAAAATATCTTGGTGCAGAATTCGATATACATGGTGGTGGAATGGACTTAATATTCCCGCATCATGAGTGCGAGATAGCACAAGGTGTAGCTGCTATGGGACATAGCGTTGTGAAATATTGGATGCATAACAATATGATTACCATTAACGGCCAGAAGATGGGTAAGTCATATAACAACTTTATAAATTTGGCCGAGTTCTTTACAGGGTCTCACCCGTTGTTGCAGCAGGCATACTCGCCTATGACAATACGTTTCTTTATTTTGCAGGCACACTATCGCAGTACTGTCGATTTTGGAAACGAGGCTTTGCAGGCTGCTGAGAAAGGATTGCAACGTCTTATGGATGCATGGAGTACTTTAGGCACAATAGTTCCTGCTAATGATACAACGGTTGACGTCTCTTCTCTACGTGCCAAGTGTTATGATGCAATGAACGATGATTTGAATACAGCGCAGGTTATCTCCCATCTGTTCGACGCATCCCGTGCCATAAATCAACTTGCCGATAAAAAGGCCACTATCTCGGCAACCGACCTTGACGAGCTTAAAGAGGTGTTCTCGATGTTTACATTCGATATACTTGGACTCAAGGAGGAGCGTGGCTCGGGTAGTGCACGCGAGGAGGCATTCGGTAAGGTGGTAGATATGTTGCTGGAGCAGCGTCAGGCTGCTAAGGCCGCAAAGGATTGGGCTACAAGTGACAAGATACGAAACGAATTGCAGGCTCTAGGATTCGAGATTAAAGATGGCAAAGAGGGTGCAACCTGGAAATTGAACAAGTAAATATGAGAACCCTTTTTACAATATTCATAACAGCTCTCTTTGCTTTTGTTGCATGTACCGGAGGCTCTACGAAACAGGCTCCTAAGAAGGATGTTGCCGAGCAGGGGATAACTATACCCTCCTTTAATGGTGACAGTGCTTATAAATTTGTAGAGAAACAGGTATCTTTTGGTCCTCGTGTTCCGAACAGCGATGCACATAAGGCATGTGCCGAATGGCTTGCCGATAAACTACGCAGCTATGGTGCTGAGGTTACAATGCAGAGGGTGCAGCTTACTGCATATACAGGAACAAAACTTGATGCATGCAACATAATAGCATCGTTTCAGCCACAGAAAAGAAAAAGAATCCTGTTGTGTGCTCATTGGGATAGTCGTCCTTGGGCTGATGCAGATCCCGATCCTGCAAACCATCGCAAACCAATTCTAGGTGCGAATGATGGTGGCAGTGGAGTGGGGGTGCTTATTGAAGTAGCAAGGCTTCTCTCTCTAACTCCTTCCGAACTAGGCATTGATATTGTGCTTTTCGATGCTGAGGATTATGGTACTCACGCAAGCGAAATGGCCACAACTGAGAATTCATGGGCATTAGGTTCGCAGTATTGGGCCCGAATGCCTCATAAAGAGAACTATAATGCTCGTTTTGGAATCCTCCTCGACATAGTGGGTGCCCCTCAATCTAAATTTCTTCGCGAGGGCATATCGGAACACTATGCTTCATCTATAGTGGATAAGGTTTGGAAACGTGCGGCAGAGATGGGCTTCTCATCCATCTTTATCAATGAAGAGGGGGGATATGTCACTGACGACCATTTGTATGTGAACGAGTTTATGGGTATTCCCTGTATTGACATTATAAACCGCGATAAAGATAGCAAAAGTGGCTTCGGCCCCTATTGGCATACTGTAAAGGATGATATGTCATGGATATCGGCCGAGACATTGAGAATTGTAGGTCAGACGGTAGTGGCTGTAATTTATAACGAGAAATAAGGCATGAGTAGCATTAAAGATAAACAAGACGAGATAATAGAAGAGTTCTCTTCGTTCGATGACTGGATGGACCGCTATCAGTTGCTGATAGACTTGGGAAGTGATGTGGAGCCGTTGGACGAGGAGTATAAGACCGAGAGTAACCTTATTGAAGGATGTCAGAGCCGTGTATGGTTATGGGCCGAGTTGCTCGATGGTAAGGTCTATTTCCGTGCCGAGAGTGACGCCCTTATAGTCAAGGGTATTGTATCGTTGCTGGTAAAGGTATATTCGGGACACACTCCCGATGAGATATTGGATAATGAACCTTACTTTGTTGAGGCTATAGGTTTGCGTGAGCATCTTTCGCCGACACGAAGCAACGGACTTGTTGCCATGATTAAACAGATGAGGCTATATGCCCTTGCATATAAGACTAAATGTGAACAATAATGAAAAAGATTGTATATAAGACAATAGGTACCTGCTCGCAGGTTATTGAGGTAACAGGTGAAAATGGGCGCATTGTAGAGGTGCGCTTCTATGGCGGATGTCATGGGAATCTGCAAGGAGTTAGTTCGCTTGTAAAGGGTATGAGATATGAGGATGTGTTGGAGCGTTTGAACGGAATACAGTGTAATGGTAAGCCTACATCATGTCCCGATCAGTTGTGCCGTGCAGTGGAGCAACTGATGGTCGAGTAGCGTTGTTCTCTCGTACTCTGTTTGCCGATTAACATAAAGATAAAAAGGTCACATTTAAAAATGTGACCTTTTTATCTTTATTGAAGAATTCTTTTATTTCAGGTTCTTTACAATCTCGTAAGTGTCGCTTGCAATCATCAACTCCTCATCGGTTGGTACAAGAACAACCTTAACTTTAGATGCTGCAGTAGAGAGTACCTTCTCTTCGCCACGTGTACGCTCGTTAAGTTCCTGATCAAGTTCAACTCCAAGGAACTCAAGGCCGGAAAGAACCTCACGACGGCAATCGTATTGGTTCTCGCCTACACCGCCTGCAAAGACAATTACATCAACGCCACCCATTGCTGCTGCGTAGGCACCTATATATTTCTTTATGCGATAGAAATACATCTTGTTGGCGAGCTCGGCGCGCTTGTTACCCTCGGCCTGTGCTGCATTTACCTCACGCATATCTGATGAGACACCCGATACACCGGCAACTCCCGACTTCTTATTAAGAAGGTCGGACAGTCCATGACTGTCAAGGTTCAGTTTCTCCATAATGAAAGGTATAGCACCGGGGTCTACATCACCGCTACGGGTACCCATCATAAGTCCCTCAAGTGGTGTCAGTCCCATAGAGGTGTCTACACTCTTGCCATCTTTTACGGCGCTTATTGAACCACCATTACCAATGTGGCATGTAATAATACGGCTGCCTTCGGCTTTCATACCCAGAATCTCGAGTACGCGCTGTGATATGTAACGGTGCGATGTTCCGTGAAAACCGTAGCGGCGCACACCATACTGCTCGTATAACTCATAGGGTAGTGCATACATATATGCATAATCGGGCATTGTCTGGTGGAACGATGTGTCAAATACACCAACCTGGGGCATCTCGGGTGCAATCTCTTTCACTGCATTTACACCTTTAAGGTTTGCAGGGTTATGTAGGGGGGCTAGGTCGCTACATGCCTCAAAGTCTTTCAGTACTTCGTCGGTAAGCAGTGTCGACTTGCTGAACTTCTCACCTCCGTGTACCATACGATGACCTACAGCGTCAATCTCGTTGATTGACTTAACTACGCCCCACTTTTCGCTTGTCAGTACATCTATTATAAGACGCACACCTGTTGTATGTTCGGGGATAGCTGTGAAGATTGTCTCTTTCTCACCATTAGGCAGGTTAAACTTCAAGAATGACCCCTCGAGTCCTATCTTTTCAATTCCACCCTTTGCTATTACCTCTTTTGTTTCAATGTTGAAAAGCTGGTATTTAATAGATGAACTACCGCAATTCAGAACCAATATTTTCATATTATTACGAAGTTGTTTGAATTTTATTTGTGTTGTCTAAAATGGGACTCTCCTTATTTTTTTGCTGCTATTGCCTGGTTTGCAGTTATGGCAACCATCATATAAACATCCTCAACCGAGCAACCGCGTGAAAGGTCGTTTACAGGACGTGCAATACCCTGAAGTACAGGACCGATAGCCTCGGCACCACCCAAACGTTGTACCAGCTTGTAACCAATGTTACCGGCTCCCAGGTCGGGGAATACCAATACGTTTGCCTTGCCTGCAACGGTTGAGCCCGGAGCCTTGCTTGCACCAACAAAGGGAACAAGTGCTGCATCGGCCTGTAGTTCTCCGTCAAGGTCGAGTTCGGGTGCAAGTTCGTGTGCAAGCCTTGTTGCCTCTGTAACCTTCTCTACCATCTCGTGTTTTGCCGAGCCTTTTGTCGAGAAACTGAGCATTGCTACACGTGGCTGCTCGATACCAGCAAGTGCCTTTGCTGTCTGTGCAGTACATACAGCTATCTGTGAAAGCTGGTTTGCATCGGGATTGGGTGTTACTGCAACGTCGGCAAAGAAAAGCACTCCCTCCTCGCCATATTCCTTTGCATTTGTAATCATCATCATGGCACCCGATACGCATGTGATGCCGGGTGATGTCTTTATAATCTGCAATGCTGGACGCAATACATTGCCTGTAGTGTTCTGCGCTCCTGCTACCTGGCCGTCTGCATCGCCTGCTTTTATTATAAGGCAACCGAGATATAGAGGGTTGCATACAAGTTTCTGTGCATCCTCCATAGTCATACCTTTTGCCTTGCGCAACTCGTATAGTAAGTTTGCATATTTCTCGGCATCGGGATTGTCCATAGGGTCGATGATTGTAGCCTTCTCGATGTTCTTTAGCTCGAACTTCTGTGCAAGTGCTGCAATTTCGGCTTTGTTACCTAGAATGATGATGTCGGCAATGCCGTCTGCAATGGCTTTGTCGGCAGCTTTGATGGTACGCTCTTCTGTTCCTTCGGGAAGAACAATGCGCTGTCTGTCCTGACGTGCGCGCTCGATAAGATTCTTTATAACATCCATAGTATTATAATTTTGTTAATGTTGTCGTTCTTTCAACATGTCTGTGGGATGTTATCTCGCAGGCATATTTTGCAGTACTGCAAAAATACAATAAACTCATGAGAAAAAGGCAGGAATTTGAGAAATAATGTACTTCTTTAGCAGATTGTTTTCATTAGTATGGATTATATCATATATTGCGGTGATGCCATTGATGTTCTATAAATGAGTCAATCCCCATCGAATTGTTCGATGGGGATTGATTGCTCTTTCAGATATCTTGTCAATACTCTTTTCCTTTGCAGACCTTTATCATTCTTGTTTCTACTTCCAGCTGCTCGTCATAGGCGCGTCTGCTGTCGAGCCATTCCGAAAAACGGCGATGGCTCATTACACGTTCCAAATCGTCACGAATGAAACTTTTAGGCGAGAATACAATATGTACAAAGTTTATTTCATCTCTTTCGTCACAACTCATATGGTAGGTATTGTTGTCGACATTGAAGAGGGTGTAGTTCTCACCTTTCTTGACTATGAATGGCTTGCTCTCCTCTCCAATGTATGGTAACATACATACAACATTCTCCGTCGCCTCGAAGAATATAGCCAGATAACCGGCTTTTGGCGATTGGAATTGCATATAGAACTTGTCCCCAGCCCTAAAGGTGTCATCTTCGAAACGTGGTTCTGTTCCATTTCGTAATATGTGTGCCTTGAATGCTGTTGGAGCATACTCTATGGCTCTTGCATAGAACGATACAGTTATCTCTATAGAGGATAAATTGTCGGCATATATGGGATCACTTATTTTGGGCTCATGTATATGTCTGATGAACTTACCTTTTGAATGGCATCGTGATGTCTGTGCAAACCACTCTTTTGAGTCCGTTATATCTATGCGGCTCTCAGATGAAACTGTGGTACCTAGCTTTTCTGATATGGCACATTGTATGGCATATTCCACACCCAAAACTCGTGCCTCGGCATGTGAGACGTGTGCTTCGTACACATACCGGTAAGTACCCTCGCACTTAACTTTCCCATTCTTTCCATATATAGGAAGAACCGGGAGTGAGAGTAACATAACGGCTGTCAATAGAATAAAGCAGTGTCGCATTTGTCTTTAGAATTTATATCCGATGGTGGCAAATATACAATGACCTTCATCACTTTCTACTGTTGCACAACCAAAAACTCCTATGACAAGATGATTGAACTCAAATGCTAAATCGGTAGTTACACCCCATTGGGCTTCATTACAATTTGTGTATACAAATGCAGCACCTATTTTAGGGAAAAAAAGTTTTTTGTGTCCTATGCCTATTTTATATCCTAAAAATAAAGGGACGTATAACTCTTTATATTCTTCGGACAAATCTAATAAAACAGTTGGCGAAAATGAGAATTTCCCATGTTTGTTAAATGGAATATTTGCCTGCGCCATAACACCGCATGAAAATGTCATTTCAAGATCACAATGATGATCCCAATAAGGATAATCAAAAGAATCTTCAGTATGGGTATTCATTCCTCCAATACCTGCTCTTACATTATATGTTACTTGTGCACTTGCACCAATTGCCATAATGGTAAATACCATTAATATAAATACTCTTTTCATAGTGATTGGTTTATTAGAATTTCATATTTCTCCAGTTCTCTTTTATTGTGGCCGATACGGTTACAGATGGTGTCTGTTTTTTGCTCTTTACAACAACCGACTTTTTCATTACGTTTTTCTTTACATAATCGTAGAGTTCGCCATAGGTTACGTCGCCACCGGTTTCGCGAATCTTCTTCATAAGGTAGTACGAGAAGAGTCCGTGAGCCTGCTCCTCGAACGAGAGTGCGGTCTCTGTCTCGGATGTCGCAGTCAGCACTACGACATTGCCGGTTGCAACTTCGTTCTTTACTTCACGCACTATACCGCGATGCTCTTCGTTGGTCGCGGCTATGTCATCGCGGTCGTTTCCACTGAAACATGCATCCACAAGTACCAATACATTATTGGTGGTGAGTTCTCCTAGTTCGGTGTATAGCTCTTTAAGGCTGAATCCATTGTTTACATCATTAATACTTACATCGGATGGTATCAGTTTGCAGTTGCCCTTCTCATCTGCCATGCCATGTCCTGCATAGTATACAAGGAAATTGGCCTCTTTTCCGTAAGCTTCTGCAACCATTTTAAGCCAATCAATCTGCCTTTTTATATCAAGGTATTTTGCGTTTTTTACAAAGCGGACATTGCTTTTGGGAAGTCTGAGTGTACGAAGACAGTAGTTGTTGAATGTGACCCCATCCTGCAGGGCATATTTAACGTCGGGGGTATCTTGGTTACTATATTTCTCATTGGCTATAATCAGACAGAATGTGTTTTCCCTCTCACCTCTTCCCATTGGAATCTGGGTGTCAATATCTGATGTTCCGGGGGTGATTGCAGAAGTCTCAAACGTAACAGTCTGTTCACTTATTCTATTTTCGCTTTCATTCGTTTGGTCTGAGTATGCCGATAAATCGATACCAACCATAGGGTCTATAGGCTGTTGTGTGTCACCGGCTTGTGGGTAGACAGCAAGTCCTGCTATAAGGTCTGCCTCATTTATGGTTGAGGGCATTGTAAAGTTTGGTATATGTTTCTTGTTGAATGCCTTTTTTCCTATATGTTCTATGGTGTTGGGGATATAGATGTCGCTGAGTTCTGCAAACTGGTAGAAACAGTACGGAGCTATCTCTGTTATGCCCGGCTCTATAGCTATTGTATGAGTCTTATATCTGGGGGCCTCTAGATAATATAGGTCGACACAGTCAACATTGTGTTTTATACCTTTTTTATCCTTTACCTCGGATGGTATCACAACACGTGTACACTCGTTGTTGAAAGCTACAATCCTGGTTTTGCCTTTTTTTGTTTTGCATTTGAACTCTACACCTTTATATGTGTATTTGAAACTTTGTGCCAGAACGCCTGTAGTGCCTAGCATTGCGAATAGCATAAATATAATAATGCTATTGGGGATACTTTTTTTTGCTCTGTTCATATTACTTATATTGATTGGTACAGTTAAAAGGGTAAGGGACTGCACAAATCATGGAGCAAAAAAGAAGCACAGGCCCACTATACTCTGACACGGGTCTGCGACAACCCCAACAACCTATAGTGGAGTCTGCGCTTATGCACAGACTCAATGGTTGTCGGTATTTGCATGTTTCTCTTATTCGAGGTCGCAGTTCGTGTCAGAGATTAAGCAAATAAAAAAAGTATAAGTGTCCTTCTTTGGACACCTATACAAAGGTATTATTATTTTTTTGAGATTCTATAATAAAAGTAAAAATTTTTAAATTTATAACGGGGCTGGTGGTAAGCATTATATGGGAAACCAGATAAACACTGCTACATCCCATAGTGCGTGAGAGATAATGATGGCACCGAATTTCTCGGGGAATAGACGGTATAATGCTCCCCAAACAAATCCGGCTACAAGAGCCGCCATAGTGAGCATAAAGTTACATGACCCGGCATGTACAAGTGCATATATGGCTGTCGTTACAATGAAACCTATATTGGGATTCCAATATTGTGAAAATTTCTTCTGTATGTATCCACGCCAGAATATCTCCTCGGCAGGGCCAATAAGGAACAGCATAAGTGCAGTCAGCAACCATGCCGATTCGCCCTCTTTCATTCCGTAGATGAGGTCTACCTGTGGGCGTGCGAAGTTAAAGAGTAATTGTGACAGTTTGTCGCCTATCCAGAATATCGACCACAGGGCTACTGCAATGGCAATACCCCATAGGATATTTGAAATGTCTATTTTTACCTCTCTCCACCATCCCGGACTGAATATTGTAGCACATAGGGAGAGTGTACATGCCGACCCTGTCATCATCCACCAGAAGTTTACGTGTGGTGCAGTCATGGGACTGAACATTATAGTCCACAGTGTGGTTGCAAGTAGCAGTGTGAAGATGGCTCGTTTCATGATATTAGTGTGTCTATGAATAATGAGATTGTCAGTAACAGACTGAAAGTGAGTTGTAGTTTTGCTGTCATTTCATCAACTCCAAAGAGCAACTTCTCGCCGTTCTTGGGGAAGAGTATTGCTTTGCGGGAGTTATCAATTGCAATCTTAATAGCCGGTAACACTATCAGTGATATATAGGGAAATACTCCCATAATGGCTCCTGCAATAATATATATAAATGGGAATATGACCTCGAAACAGTATATGTAGGCCGATGCTTTTTTGCCGACAAGCATAGCGAAGGTCTTTATATCGGCACGTTTGTCCTGTATGGTGTCGCGCGCATTGTTTATATGTAATATTCCTACGGTTATAAGTCCTATCGGGATTGTGAGCCATAGAGCTTCTGTGCCGCATCTGCCTGTTGCAACAAAGGTTGTACCAAGTATAGGCAATAGCGAGTATGTTAGAAATATGTCTACATCGCCAAGTGCATGATATTTGAACCAAGGGTATAAAACTGTAAGCAATGCTCCGGCAATTCCGAAATATAGAGTGGGTAATCCGGTGCATAGCAATAATGCAATACCCGAGAGCAGTGCTATTGCTAGCAGGGAGATAGAGAGATTGCGTATCTCTTTGGCTTTGAACTCGCCACTTATGATGGATGTTCCCCCTATGGTATCTTCACGATCGACTCCTATTTTGAAATCGTAATAATCGCTCCATGTATTTCCGGCTGCATGGAATATGATGATGTTGATGAGTGTCCATATTCCTATGTACCAATTGACGCTCTCGCCTAACCAATGTAGGTAGGCCAATGTTACGAGGATAGGCATTGCGGATGCAGGAAACGACCAAGGGCGGGTGGCTATAAACCATGATTTAAAATTATGATTTCTCATTTTCTTTCTTTTAATTAATGACAAAATTACAGAAAAGTTTTTTAGTTACGTTAGAAGGGTAGTTATATTTTATGCCGGTGTATAATGATTCTGCTCCGGATATATGTTGTAATTGTGGGTTTAACTATATAGTTAAAGAAAAAGAGGGTAGGTTGGTTTCTTTCTTGTCAAAACTTAATGCTATCTTTGTCGAGAAATAAATTGTGTTATGGCTCTCTCGCTCCATTGGGCTAGATTTATATTAACCTACAATTGTTGCATATGAGAAAAATTGCATATTCACTATTCTTTTTGTTTTTATTTTCATGTACTCCAACACCCGAGATGACACCCGGCGAGGTTGCTGTGAGACTTTTTACTGCGATAACATCGGGTGATAGCGAGACGGTAAAGAGTAATATCTACATATCCGATTCAATACAGCGTTACGTGTTTGAAAGCACTATAGATATTGCAGTGGCCTCTAAACAGTATAAGGAGAATACTGCGGGTTATGTTCCATCCTATAAGGTTGAAAAGGAGGTCGTTGATGATGATAGGGCCGAGGTTATACTGACAGGGGTAGGCCCTTTGGGACAGAAGTTGCGTATTACGGTAAAATTGCTTCTTATGGATGGTGTATGGAAGGTTGATGGAGATCACGGAGTGTGGCATTGATTATCATATGTTTTTGAAATAGCATAAGTATAGTGAGCCCCAAAGTCTTTAAAGACTTTGGGGCTCACTATACTTATGAGATGCTATATTATTGCTTATCCTTTAATCATTGCGGCAAGTTCTTCACATGTCATGTTTTTCTGTTCGCCACTATTCATATCCTTAACGGTTATGACTCCGCTCTGCATCTCGTTTTCTCCTATGATGGCAACATATGGAATATTGTGGTTGTTGGCATATCCCATCTGTTTTTTCATCTTATCGTTGCTGGGGTATAGCTCGGCAGATATTCCCTCGGCTCGTAGTTGCGAGAGGTGTTTCAATGAGCAGAGAGCCTCTTTCTCGCCAAAGTTTACAAACATAACACTTGTGGTGAGTATTGACTCTTGGGGATAGAGATTGAGTTGGTTCATTACATCATATATACGGTCTGCACCGAATGATATACCTACACCCGAGACTCCATCCATTCCAAATACACCTGTAAGGTTGTCGTAACGTCCTCCACCGCTGATGCTGCCTATTGCTACATCCAGTGCCTTTACTTCGAGGATTGCACCTGTGTAGTAGTTGAGTCCTCGTGCGAGTGTAAGGTCGAGCTCTATATTGCTCTTAATGCCTGTTGCGGCTATGGTGTCCAATATATATGTTGTCTCTTCAACTCCTTTCTCGCCTGTTGTATTGCCTTTTAACACTTGGGCTATGGTAGATAGTTTCTCTTTGTTATCGCCGCCGGCTTGCAGAATTGGCAGTAGTTTCTCAACAGCTGTTTCGCTTATCCCCTTCTGCTTAAGCTCGTTTACTACACCATCAAGACCAATCTTGTCGAGCTTGTCTATAGCTACTGTTATGTCTATTATCTTGTCGGGTTCACCAATTACTTCGGCTATTCCTGCAAGAATCTTTCTGTTGTTGAGCTTTACTGCTACACGTATATTCAGCTTGTTGAATACGTAGTCAATAAGCTGTACCAGTTCAACCTCGTTCATCAATGAGTTGTTGCCAATTATGTCGGCATCGCATTGGTAAAACTCGCGGTAACGTCCCTTTTGAGGCCTGTCGGCACGCCACACCGGCTGTATCTGGTAGCGCTTGAAGGGGAATGTCAACTCGTCGCGATGCATTACTACGTAACGAGCAAATGGTACTGTAAGGTCGTAGCGCAGTCCTTTTTCGCAGAACTTTGAGGCTAGCTTGGCTGCATTGCGGCTCAATAACTCTTCATCGGTGAGGTTATGAAAGTAATCGCCCGAGTTCTGTATCTTGAACAGCAGTTTATCTCCTTCTTCTCCATACTTTCCCATTAATGTAGAGAGGTTTTCCATTGAGGGTGTCTCTATCTGCTGGAAACCGAAAAGATGAAAAGCCTCACGTATGGTATTGAATATATAGTTTCTTTTAGACATCTCTATGGGTGAGAAGTCTCTCGTTCCCTTTGGTATTGATGGTTTATTATAAGACATTGTTATATAATTAGTTATAAGTTATTAAAAATTGTTTGCTGAAAATTCGCTGTTATTGTCTGCTATCTAAAAGCCCGTCGGCGTTTGCGTCTAACGGGGTATTATCTAATATAAACGGTGTAGGCGTTTCGTGTTCAAACACCACTACACCGGCAGACATTAACCCGTCGTTTTCTTTTTCGTATCGTAATTCCCCGTTGAGTGTACCCGAAAAATTAGATACATCGCTAAAACGGACTGCTACGGATAAATCATTTATATAATATGTGTATTTGGGGTATTCCCCTTTAGTGCTGATAGCCGCCGGTTGGTTATAGTCGAAGCGTTCCCCACGCACATACAAAGTAAATCCTACACATTGCCCGTTATCTAAAACCAAACTTACTACTAAGTCCTCAGCATACGCGACGTATTGCCCGTTAGTGGGTATTATGTCGCTTTCGTCTTTTGTGCAGGACAAAAGAGCCAAAGAGGCTAACAGTACAAATACAATCTTTTTCATTTACCCAGCAACGCTAATAAAGTCTGTATCTGTTTATCCTTTTCTGCCAACATATCGCGCACAAAGTTTTCGGATAGTATCGCCGTTTGCTGACCGATAACCGTAGCATTACGGCCGGTTACGCTGTTTGCGCCGGTTATCTTTGCCGCTTTGTACATTTCGCCCGTTCCGCGCAGCAGCCAATCTGCGGAAACGTCCGGGCAAGCGTCCAGGATCCTAAGCAGAGTATCTAAAGAGATGCCCGCACCGTGGCTTAGTTGGCGATTTAGACGCTTTTGGGCGGGTGTATCGCCGCCAGCTAACCCGTTTTCGGTAAATCCTTTTTCTTTTTGCAGTTGCTTTATCCTATCGCGTACTGCATTTTCCAAACTTTCGTAGTCCATATTAGACGTTTTAAGCAATTAAATACACTACATTACCCTTATACGGGGCATATTTTTATAAATTTTACCCGTTTGCGAGTAATTTTTTATAAAAACATTTGGCAGTTTACCCGAAATCGTCTACTTTTGCACCAACCAACGAACAAACCAACAAAAACGGGCAATAGAAAAGCTGCCGACCTTAAGGCCGGATTTATCTATCAAAACTACACCCGCAAAGGTATGCAGTTTTTTCTATTGTGCCAACAAACCAACCAAGAAAATGAGTTTATAACCCAAAAATGGTACGTATGACACAGAAAAATGCAGAAAAAATTACCCGCGAGCGTCTTAGAGGTATGAAAAATGGCGAGACGCTAACTGTAGAGTGTACAGACGGATACGATTTGGCGAGCCAGAAAAACACGGCTTACGCTATGGCCAAATTAGAAAACTGCCGCTTTAGCTGTACAGCAGAAGGCCTAACCCTAACAGTAACCCGCTATGGTATCGACGAAGCCAGCGTGTGATCCGAACGCCCGATACAGCCAAAAGGAAGCTGCGCAGATCCTGGAAGTAGACCGCCACACAGTAAGGCGCTACGAAATAGCAGGCTGCATACGCTTCCAGATCCGGAAAGCCGGGCACGGAAAATTCACTACCGGCCAGCAGATAATCAAGTGCTGGGAAGCCACGTATTTATAATTTCAAAATCATACAACAATGAAAAAAGTATTAACTAATTATCGCTACTATCTACTTGCCCTTTTAGCTGTACTTACCGTACTGGGCATTTTTTCCGAACCAGCAGAAGAACTGCCTATGCTAACCTGGTTATGGGCGCTGTTTACCAGCAAGGCCGTAGGCTTTGGCGCAGGCTACGTATACTATCGTTTGTATACCCGCTGGGAGAAGCGCAACAGTATTCCCGAATTAGTCAAGTTTAACGACGAATTTTAATTTTTATGGATCCTATCAAAATTACCGTAAACGTGCAGATAGGCTTAACAGAGGAGCTACACAGCTTTTTATCTAAGCTTATCCCGGCAGCGCCAGCTGTAGCAGTGGCAGCCGCCAAAGAACCAGCAGCACAACCAGAGACTAAAGAAGTGGCGCCGGAACCACAACCGGAAGCCGAAGTAACAAACCAGGAACCACAGAAACAAGAGCCTGCGAAGGAGTACACCGAAGTAGATGTGCGCGCAGCTATGGACCGCACCCGTAAACGCTTCGAAGGCGAGGACTACAAGGACAAAACCGACAGCGACCTGTACAAGAAGTACCACAGGGCACTAACCGCGCAGTTTAAGAATATGGCCGCTGTGTTGGGAAGCGACAAGCCAAGCACTTTGCCTTCGTCCGAACTTAGGGAAGCATTTATTAAAATGTGCGACGAACTGATACTGGGAGATAACGGAGAAATAACAACAGCAGTACCTTTTTAATTATGGGAGCACACGCACTTTTAAGCCCTTCCAGCGCGCACAGATGGCTAAACTGCACAGCAGCGCCACGACTGGAAGCGAACGTAGTAGACGAAGGCAGCAGCTTTGCTGCCGAAGGAACACTGGCGCACGCCTACTGTGCACTGAAACTTAAGGACTATATGAACTTGCCAACCGACGGCGAGGTAGAAGAAATTAACGAGCTGAACAGCCAGTACCACACCGGCGAAATGGACGAGTACACAGACACGTATAAATCTATCGTGCTGGAAAAGTACAACACCGCCAAAGTAGCAACACCGGACGCGCGCCTGCTGATAGAAACGAAGCTGGATTTTAGCGCATACGTACCGGAAGCTTTCGGCACAGCGGACGCTATTATAATCGCAGACGGCGTAATGGAAGTTATCGACTTCAAATATGGCAAAGGCGTTAGGGTATCGGCATATAAAAATCCGCAAATGATGATCTACGCGCTGGGCGCCTATGACCGCTTTAGCTTCGACTACCGTATAGAGCGCGTACGTATGACTATCGTACAGCCACGCATAGACAACCTAAGCGAATACGAAATTAGCGTGGAGGATCTTATGCAGTGGACGCAAACCGTACTTACACCTAAAGCGAAGGAAGCACACGACGGCGGCGGCCTTCCAGTACCTGGCGAGTGGTGCCAATTCTGCAAAGTGAAAAGTAACTGCCGAGCGCTAACCGAGTGCTGCAAGCAGACAGCCGAAAAATACGCAGATCCGAAACTGCTAAGCGTCGAAGAACTGGCCGGCGATGTATTGCCGCAATTAGCAACGATTAAAACCTGGTTAGCTGGCGTAGAAGACTACGCACTGGCACAAGCCTTAAGCGGTGTACGACTTCCTGGCTACAAATTGGTAGAAGGCCGCAGCATACGAAGAATTACAAACGTAGAAGCAGCAGCTTTGGCGCTGAACCGGGCGGGCTATAAAACTACCGAGATCTACAAGCCCCAAGAACTGCGCACAATTACCGACCTGGAAAAACTGACCGGTAAAAAGCAGTTTGCTGCTATTTGCGGCGAGTACATAGAAAAACCGCAAGGCAAACCGACACTGGCCCCGGAAAGCGACAAACGCCCGGCTATCGACCCAGTAGCAGACGACTTCAAAGACGTAAACTTATAACGGCCTGGCGTATTCCAGGGAATGATAAAACGATAAATGAAAATGAGTAAACAGCAAGAAATCGAAGCTAAGGTAATCGAACTTAGCGAAGCAGTGGCTGCCGCAGAAGGTGGCGTAATGGTTATCGGTATCGTAGATGGCGAAGCCGAAGGCGAAAAAGTAGTTATAGGCGCACTTCGCGGTAAAGGTAACTACATAGTAGAGGCATTAACAAAGATCCTTACAAGCAGAGAAGGCGCAGCTATCGAACATATACTGCGTGCTGGTAATACAGCCGCCGCCCTTCACAAAATTTTAGGGGGGGGGAATAAGTAACCAAGTAACAACAATTAAAATTTAGTTTTTTATGATTACACCGATTATCAAGAACGAAGGCAGAACCGTAGTATTTGGCCCCTGCCGCCTCAGTTACACACACCTTTTTAGCAAGTACAGCCCGGACGGGGACCCCGATAACGGCAAGTTTATGACTAACGTACTTATCCCTAAAGAGGAAAAGGAAACTATTAAGGCGATCCGCGAAGCTATCGAGGCAGCGAAGAAGAACGGCATCGTATCTAAGTGGGACGGCAAAGAACCTAAAAAGCTGGACCTTCCGCTGCGCGATGGCGACACCGACAAGGAAGACGACGACGTATACGCAGATCACTTCTTTATTAACGCTAAGTGCACAAGCCGCCCCGGTGTGGTAGACAAGAAGCGTAACCCTATTATGGACGAAGACGACGTATACAGCGGTATGTGGGCTGTGGTAAGCGTTACCTTCTTCCCTTACAATGTAAGCGGAAATAAGGGTATCGCGTGTGGCCTCAACAACGTAATGAAGACTAAGGACGACGAACGCCTGGGCGGCCGTACAAGCGCAGAAAGCGACTTTAGCGGCGTAGATATGGAAGACGACGAAGACCTATAGTATGCACCCGGCGCCCTGTGTGGTATATCCGTGCAGGGCGCCTTAATCTTAAAATTTATGTTATACACCGATTTAATAATACCTATAGCGCAGCGTGCATACGAAAGCGCGAAGCGTAGAAGCAAGCAGCCGAACTGCGTAAGTAGTTACGTAGCTGTAAACAGCGAGCTTCGCGAAATGTGGCAGGCGATAAACGAACAGCGCAACGCGCAGTATACGGATATAGCGAAAGCCGAAAAACTACAGGATAACGACCTATTCTACGCCTTTTATAAAACGAACCTGCATAACACCGATTTAGACGAAATGGCAGACGTAGTTATATCCTGCGCTACCTGGCTATGGTGCGCCAAGATATGCGCAGAAGCGGAAGGCCTAACCTTTAATGCCAGCAGAAGCTTCGACGGTGCACTGCTTCGCGGTCCGGTATCTTTGGTATTTGACCTGCTTAATAGCAAAGAGCAAATAGACGGCTTCCGTAAGATCGTAAACTTAAAGCTTCGATATAACGACCTTCGAAAAGATTAACCTATGCGAGAACTGGGAATAGATATAGAAACATACAGCAGCAACGACCTGCCCAGCTGCGGCGTATATAAGTACGTCGAAGCGCCGGACTTTACTATACTGCTTTTTGCGTATAGCGTAGACGGCGGCCCAGTTACCTGCTGCGACTTTGCCCAAGGCGAGCAACTACCTGGCAGGATCCTGGCAGTACTGCAGGATCCTGCCGTAGTTAAGACTGCATTTAACGCCGCCTTCGAACGTATCTGCATATCTAAGTACTTCGGCTGGCCACTAATGGATCCTGCGCAGTGGCGCTGCACTATGGTGCGCGCTGCGCGTGTAGGCCTTCCGTTATCGTTAGGACAGTGCGGCGAGGTGCTGAGGCTGGCCGAGGGTAAAATGAAGGAAGGCGCCGTGCTTATTCGCTATTTCAGCTGCCCAACCAAAAAGAAGGACGGCACGATAATACGACACCTTCCAAGCGACGCACCCGACCGCTGGGAAGTTTTTAAGGACTACTGTATAAGAGACGTGGAAGTGGAACAGGCGATACTTAAAGCCGTGCGCCGATTGGATCCTGCGCCCTTCGACGAAGTACTGTACAGCGTGGACCAGTTAATTAACGACCGCGGCGTTATGATCGACCGTCAGCTGGTAGACAATGCCGCGCGCTTCGACGACGAGTACAAAGCGCAGCTGCTTAAAGAAGCGCAGGAGCTTACAGGTATGGAGAACCCGAACAGCCCCGCGCAGATTAAAGAGTATTTGCAAAAAGTAACAGGCCAAGCCTTCCAGAGCCTTACCAAAAAGAGCCTGGACGACATAGAAGAAAGCCTGGAATACTGGCCAAATGCGCGCAAAGTATTGGCGCTTCGTCGAGAAATGGGCAAGACCAGCAACAAGAAATATAACGCTATGCAGGCCTGCGTTTGCGCCGACGGACGTATACACGGCCTTCTACAATTCTGCGGAGCTGCCAGGACGGGCAGATGGGCTGGCCGATTGGTACAAGTACAGAACCTGCCGCAGAACCACCTGCGCGATCTGGACTACGCGCGCCAGTTGGTTAAGGCCGGAGACCTGGACGACTTCCAGCTGAACTACGCCAACCCTACGCAGGTGCTTTCGGAGTTGATCCGTACCGCGTTTATCGCGAAGCCCGGCTGCACCTTCCACGTCTGCGACTTTTCGGCTATCGAAGCGCGCGTTATCGCGTGGCTGGCTGGCGAGCAGTGGGTATTAGACGTTTTCCGTGGTGGTGGCGACATTTACTGTGCCACCGCCGGGCAAATGTTTAACTGCACCGTCGAGAAACACGGCCAAAATAGCGAACTGCGACAAAAGGGAAAGATCGCTGTACTGGCGCTGGGCTATGGTGGTGGAGTGGCGGCCCTGGAAGCAATGGGCGGCAGCCGTATGGGACTTAGCGAAAAAGAAGAAAAAGATATTATGCAGCGCTGGCGCCAGGCAAACCCGAAGATCGTAAAATTTTGGACCACGATAGAACAGGCTGCCGTACGTGCTATTAAGACCGGCGAAGCTACGACGATCCACCGCGGTATAGTGGTGGCCTTCCGCTGGGGTATGCTGCTAATAACGCTACCTTCCGGCAGAACAATATGCTACCCACGCGCGAAGATTGGCATAGAGCGTAACGACGGCTGGCGAGGCGACCACGAAATAATCGAGTACGAAGGTATGAACCAAGTAACGAAAAAGTGGGAAAGGATCCGAACCTACGGCGGTAAGCTGACCGAGAACGTAGTACAAGCGATCGCTCGCGATATACTGGGGCATATCATACTACGCGCCCACGATAGCGGCTTAAATATCGTATTTCATATCCACGACGAAATAGTAGTAGAGGCGGAGCCAGGCCAGACACTGCAGGACGTGGAAGACATTTTTAGCGAACCGATAGAATGGTGCCGCGACCTTCCGCTAAAAGGATCTGGCTACACGACACCGTACTACTTAAAAGACTGATTTATGACTGAAAAAGAATGTTTGCGCTATGATTTGCTGAAAGCAACGCGCTATAATGTAGACGAGGCCAGAGCCTGCTACAACTTCATTAAAGAGAACGAAACCCCAGTAGTAGAACCTGCAGTGGCAACTAAGCCAAACGGCATTTATGTAATATACACAGACGGACACGCAGAACCGTTTACAGGATCCAACAGCAAAGAAGGCGTACAGTATATTGGTGTGGCCTTCGAAGGTAAGAGCTTTGCCGTAGCGCTGCAAGATGTAGAAAACGTGGTGCTGCTTCCCGAAGATAGAGAAGCAGGCGACCGCGAACGTATGCGCCGAGAGTGCGACGCGATCTACGACTACAACAGCTTCGGTAATACTGCTGCTTTGTGTGAGGATAACCCGAACCTGCGCGGTATCCTGAGCGAAAATATGGCTATCCCTGCGCTGGGCATATTAAACATTATGGCGCACTTCAAACAGGAACTTAACGAAGCTTTAGCCTACGTGGGTGGCGCAGAGCTTTCCGATACCTGGTACTGGAGTAGCACGGAGAGCAACCAGGGCGGCGCCTGGCTCGTGTACTTTAGCAATGGCTACACGAACAACCTCAGCAAGTGCAACGCGCTCGCCGTGCGTGCGGTAGCCGCATTTTAATCTATTTAACCCCGGCCTTTATGGCCGGGGCCGCCGTAGGCGGTACAGTTAGTATAATCCTAAAAAAGCAAAATTATGAATATCCGAATAACGCAGCTATCCCTATTTGACGAACCCGCGCCCGCAATGCTGGGGGGGGTGCCGACTTGCAGTATGGACCACGTAAAGCCCCGGAAGGCTAAATACCGCGTCTACTTCAAGAATGGAAACTGCCGCGACGTTTGTGGCTGGTGCGTAAAGCGATACCAGGCAGGCGGCGACAGTGCCAAGATTACAGAACGTATCGAGAAACTAACAAAAAAGCTACTAAAACAAGATGGATAAAGTTTTATTTTCCAGTGCAAACGACGTATGGGCCACGCCGCAGGATCTTTTCGACGAACTTAACCGCGAATTTAATTTTAACCTGGATCCGTGCGCCCTGCCGGAAAACGCAAAATGCGAAAAGTATTTTACGCCGGCCATAAACGGCCTATTACAGTGCTGGGGGGGGGTACACTGTTTTTTGTAACCCGCCGTACGG